>CAOKOS010000041.1 GCA_948470255.1 uncultured Lachnotalea sp. | reverse complement strand
GTGACACATAATATGCAGCAGGCGCTCCGGATTTCCGACAGGACAGCATTTTTCCTGCTGGGGGAAATGGTGGAATTCGGAGAGACAGAAAAACTATTCTCCATACCGCAGGATAAACGGACGGAAGACTATATTACGGGGAGGTTCGGATAATGCGTCTTAAATTTGATGAACAGTTAGATTTATTAAATAAAGAGCTGATTACTATGGGGGCCTTTTGCGAAAATGCGATTGCCATGTCCGCAAAAGCTCTGACAGAGGGGAATCCCGCGCTTGCAAAGGCTGTTCCTGATCTCTCTGTGGAGATAAGCCACAAAGAGCGTGAAATTGAAACCATGTGCCTAAAGCTGCTCTTACAAAGGCAGCCTGTGGCAAGAGATTTAAGAGTTGTTTCCTCTGCGCTTAAAATGGTAACAGACATGGCAAGAATCGGAGATCAGTCCGCAGATATAGCTGAAATTATCACATTAGCCAATATCCGCGCCACCGACGATACACAAATAATCTACGATATGTCAGTTGCCGTTATCAAAATGGTAACAGATAGCATTGACGCTTTTGTGAAAAAGGATATGCAGATGGCAAAGGCCGTAATAGATTATGATGATGTTGTGGATTCTTTTTTTGATAAGGTCAAGAAAATGCTGACCCGGCTTTTCAGTAAACCCGAAACTGACGGGGAGTATGCCATAGACTTGTTGATGATTGCAAAGTATTTTGAACGTATCGGAGATCATGCGGTGAATATTGCAAAATGGGTTTTATTTTCACTTACAGGGAATAAAGGAGGGTGAGTATATCGCCTTTGATGAAATAAAGGGAATATGGTATGATTGAGTTCGGTATAGTGACACCGGAAAGGAGTAGACTTATATGATCTATTGTGTTGAGGACGACGCTTCCATTCGTGATCTGATGATATATACATTAAATTCTGCCGGATTTGAAGCCAAAGGCTTTGACTGCGCGGACGGCCTTTTTGACGCTTTGCAGACAGAAAAACCCCGACTTATTATGCTTGATATCATGCTTCCCGGCGAGGACGGCATTTCCATATTAAAAAAGCTGCGTGTACAGACAGCCACAAAAGAAATACCTGTTATTATGGCAACAGCCAAAGGGACAGAGTATGACAAAGTAACAGGACTTGATCTGGGAGCTGATGATTACCTTGCAAAGCCTTTTGGCATGATGGAAATGATTTCCCGCATTAAGGCGGTGCTTCGCCGTACAGGCCCCATAAAAGAAGTTAAAATGCTACAAATCGGAAATTTAGTACTGAATTTAGAGACATACATTGTACTTGTAAACAATGAACGGATTCAGCTGACACTGAAAGAATATGAACTGCTCCGTACTTTTATGGAAAATCCCGGACGGGTGTTTACACGCGACCAGCTTCTTGAAATGATATGGGGCGTCTCCTACATAGGGGAAACCCGAACCGTAGATGTTCATATTGGCACACTCCGGACAAAATTAGGCGAATGTGGGAGCTTTATTGAGACGGTGCGGGGTGTCGGGTATCGAATGGAGGAAGAAAAATGACGAGTATGACGAAACGCATTTTTCATTCAATCTGTCTTGTTGCATTGACAGTTTTTCTTGCGTCTCTTGTGTTGATTATGGGTGTTCTGTATGAATACTTTTCAAATGTGGAACAGGCACAGTTAAAAATGCAGACAATCCTTGCTGCACAAGGGGTTACGAATGAGGGAATTGAATATTTCCATGATCTGAACGTGAAAAACTACCGTATCTCATGGATTGATGCAGAGGGAAATGTGATTTTTGACAGTGCATCCGATACTGCGGAAATGGAAAATCATTTAGAACGGGAAGAAGTGCGGGAGGCCCTTTCTTCAGGCTATGGGGAGAGCAGGCGGTATTCTGCCACCTTGATGGAGCGTTTCTTTTATACTGCACAGAGACTTGATGATGGTACTATTTTACGGCTTTCCATCTCTCAAAATTCCATTTTAACGCTCCTTTTAGGTATGGCGCAGCCAATTTGTATTGTGTTTGCGATTGCGCTTGTTCTCTCTGTTGTTTTAGCTGTTCAAATCTCTAAAAAGATAGTGAAACCATTGAACGGGATTGATCTTGATCACCCTCTGTCAAATGAGGGTTATGATGAACTTTCTCCTTTTTTGCGGCGCATTGACAGCCAGCAAAAGCAGCTATGGGGACAAAAAGCCGAACTTCTCCAAAAGGAGAATGAATTGAATACCATTATCGGCAGCATGAATGAAGGTATGATTCTCTTAAATCAAAAAGGGAAAATAATCAGTATAAACCCTGCTGCAGCAAAGCTGTTGGACGCCGGCACAGACTGTATTGGTTCTGATATGCTGTCTTTATGCCGTAATCTCAAACTGCAGGAAATCCTTGCAAAAGCCCTGCACGGAGAACAGGGCGAAAATATTATCCGTCTGCATGAAGAAAGTTATCAAATCAACGCTGATCCGATTATTTCAGAAAATGTTGTGAAAGGAGCCGCACTTTTCTTTTTCAATGTAACGGAGAAAGAAAAAGCGGAACAGATACGCCGCGAGTTTACCGCCAATGTTTCCCATGAATTGAAAACGCCGCTTCATTCTATTTCCGGCTATGCGGAGCTTTTGAAAAATGATATGGTAAGGGACGACGATAAAATACCCTTTGCCGGAAAGATTTATGATGAAGCCGGGCGTATGATACGGCTTGTGGAGGACATTATCAGCCTTTCGCACCTTGATGAAGGCGCAGACGATATGCAGCGGGAAAATATCGACTTATACACATTGGCGGATAAGGCGGTACAGAGTTTAGAGCCATACGCAAATGCCGTATGTGTCACATTGGAGCTTTCCGGCGTTCCCTCTGTACTTAACGGCATACCACAGCTTCTATACAGTGTAGTTTATAATCTTTGTGACAATGCTATTAAGTATAATCACGAAAACGGAAAAGTAATTGTAAATATACAGAACGAAAATAACGCGGTGGCCTTATCTGTGCAAGACACAGGTATAGGAATTGCACCCGGACATCAAGAACGGATTTTTGAGCGTTTCTACCGTGTGGATAAAAGCCATTCTAAAGCAGTAGGGGGAACCGGGCTTGGGCTTTCTATTGTGAAACACGCCGCTAAAATCCATAATGCCAAAGTTGAGGTAAAAAGCCTTGTGGGGAAAGGTACGACGGTTATTGTCACATTCCCCAAATGAGATAAATCCGTATTCCGCTTACAAAACTGGAATTGCCGGCAAAGACAGGAGAAACCGGCATGACCTATGTCACGCCGGTTTCTCGGGAAATTTCATATTTCCTTATGGGTTTCCGCCTAATGGCAGCCCCCTTTTTTCTCAAATATTCTCATTCTTCAAAACATCCACCACATTTGCCCTCTTGATCTTCCTGGACGAATACCACATAGTGATCCCCACCACCAACATTACGCTTAAAATGGCAATGAACACCTGGTTCCAGAGGATGTAAAATCCTGTATCAATGGCGCTGGCAATGGTAGCGTAAATGCCAAACATCAGAAACAGTCCAATGGGCAGCCCGTAAAGCAGGGCCTTCAGCCCGTAAAATACACTTTCATAGGCAATCATCCTGTTAAATCGCCCGGGATCCATACCCACCGACTTAAGCATCGCATATTCCCTGCGTCTTAAAGCCATACTGGTGGAAATGGTATTGAAAATACTGGTGACACAAATGAGGGCTGTCAGAATAATAAATCCGTACACAAACACATTTATAAGCAGAAGGACATTATTTACACTTTTCACCTCTTCTTTATAACTGTAGGCATAAATGTTCCCTTCATCTTGCTGCATAGCCTTTAACTCATCCATCACAGACTCATAGTCGTCACTCATAATCAGGATTTGCCGCTGGCCGCCAATGTCATTTTCTCCCAACTCAATCTTTATGGCATTTTCAATAGTTGTATACACCAGAACATTATTGATATCATCATTGTAACCACCTCCCAGAGGAAGCTCTGTCGTCACTCCCGCCACATCCATTGTAAATGGAGCCATCACATCCACAAAGCCACTTTCGTCTTCTCTCACAACCTCTCCGCCCACCGGCAGCTTTGAATCCTTCTCAGCCATGAGCCATCTGGTTCCTTCAATGGTATCCCCGGCCTTTACATCCCAGGTTTCCTTCCAGGAACGGCGGCCTTCTGTCATATCTCCTCTTCTGTTGATCAGGATAACCCCCGTCTTCGACTGGTCAAAAAGCAGTTCCTGATCTGCTCCCACCTGATCTGCAAAGGCAGTGAGACTCTCCTGATCCAAGCCGACCACGTTCACGTTCAGTAAATAGGGCCCCATGTCTCTTCCGCCCACTTCTGCGCTTCCGCTTTCTTCCAATGCCTTTTTCGATTCTTCATTGAGTCCCCGGCCGTCCGCCACAAAAAACTGCACCCATGTATCTACCTGCGTCACACATTCTGTAATATGGTTTATGGCCTTGACCTTTGCCACTCTGGCCTCCAGGTTCTCTTCTCTTGCCTGCTTCCACTCTTCTTCATCCCGCTTTTCACCGAAATCTGCTACGGCCGTATTTCCGCCTCCGTAATTGGGATCGGGATAGACTGTCACGGATATGTCCGACGGATTGGCCGAATCCGCGCCAATCCCCATCCGGTAAGCCCCTTTCAGATAAGCCGTAAAGGATGCTACGCTCAGGTACAGGGCAATACAGAATATCAAAGAAAGAACGGTCGCCCGGTAACGCTTTTTATTCCGTTTCAAATTTTTCAATGCCAGTTCACCCTCAAAACCAAAAAGCTTTCTGGTGAGTTTTGAGGTCTTCACCTGCTTTGTGGACAGTTTAATATCCTGATTCTGACGGATCGCTTCCACCGGGGTCACCTTCGACGCCCGCTTTGCGGGAATCCAAGCCGACACAAAAATCGTCACTGCCGCCAGGAGTACCGCGCCCAGGATCCCGGGCCAGGAAACAATGACCCTCATGGTAACGCTTTCCATCCCCAGGCTGAAACCGAAGGTGCTGCTCACCAGCCCTTTAATACATTTTGTGGTTACAAATACACCTGCGAACCCCAGGAGCAGGCCAAGGGGAATTCCGATAATCCCTAAAATAACGGCCTCCGTAAAAACGGAATTGCGTTTCTGTTTTTTAGTGGCCCCCACACTGGCCAACATTCCCAGATAACGGCTCCTCTCCGAAATGGAAATGGCAAAGGAGCTGTAAATCACGGCCACAGAACCGGCGGCCACAATCAACATCATCACCCATTTAACCCTGTTTAACATGGCAGCGATCCGGTTGTTCCCGGAAAGCATATAAAAAGAGAGGAGGCTATCGTTAAATGAATGTTCCAAACCAAGGCCTGATGCCTTGTCATCTCCCCAGGCAAACAGATCATTACTTAAGGTTTTCATCTGTACCCGTACCGTCACAGTCTCTCCGGCTTCCAGATGATCCACATCCAGCCAGCTGATCGCCGTATAGGAACCCTGGCTGTAGCCTTCAAAACTAGGGCGCGCGATGATGCCCACCACCGTATAAGTCTCCTCATGGGTGTTTTCCAGACTTTCTTCCCCTTCATAATAAGGGTAATAAACAGGCGCTTCCTCCACTCTTTCTGTGGTATGGATCATCCTGGTGCCCGGATTCACGGTAATGGTGTCTCCCACCTTCCAGTCAATCCCCCCATTGGTTTCCAAATGCTTCGGAAGGGCAATCTCCCCTTCCGCCTGGGGCAGTCTCCCCTCCACAAGTGTAAGGGGGTATTCTTCCATGGCCCCGTCATTATAAGCCCGGATGGCCAGATAGGGCTTTGCTGCATTTTTACAGCCTTCCAAAAGGGCCGCTCCCACCTCTTTGCTGATCAGCGTTTTGTCCACTTCCGCATCTTCTGCGATTTCTGAAATCTTTTCTTTTGTAACATCCTCAAAGTTTACATGCCACTCTCCTTCCAGGGCGATCTCCTGCTGGCGCATCATATCTAAGAAAGATTCGGCAAAGGCGGATATAGCCATAATTAACGCCACGGAAAGCATGATTCCCAAAACCGTGACAATGGTTCTCTTCTTGTTCTGTTTTAAATGCTGAACCGTCACCCTGCTTACGATATTCATAATGATGCCTCCCCCCGCCAGCCTGTTTCCCTGGCCCGGCTCTGTCTGCCCGTCTGCCATTGGTCGCCGGAAATCTGTCCGTCCTCAATGGAAATGACACGGTCGGCCTGCAGGGCAATCCGCTCATCGTGGGTAATGATTACCAGTGTCTGATGGTACTTTAAATTGGATTCCTTTAAAAGCTCCACAATTTCCGCACTATTCCTGGAATCCAAATTTCCTGTAGGTTCATCAGCCAGCACAATGGCCGGATGATTAATCAAAGCGCGTCCAATGGAAACTCTCTGCTGCTGTCCCCCTGAAAGCTGGTTTGGCAGGTGGTTCATCCTATTAGACAATCCCAACACCCGTGTCAGCTCTGCCAGATATTTTTCATCCGGCTTCTGCCCGTCCAGAAGGAGGGGCAGCGTTAAGTTTTCTTTCACATTAAGTACCGGAAGCAAATTATAAAACTGGTAAATCAAACCAATCTGCCTTCTCCTAAAAATTGCCATTTTCGTTTCATTCAAGCTGTAGATGGATGTCCCGTCGATGATAACCTGCCCGGAGGTTGGACGGTCTACGCCTCCCAGAATATGGAGCAGTGTGGATTTTCCGGAACCGGACGGCCCCACGATAGCCACAAATTCCCCTTTCTCCACAGAAAAGGACACATCCCTCAACGCGTCTACCCTGGTGTCTCCCACACCGTAAGTCTTACATAAATTTTCCACTCGCAATACTTCCACTTTTGATTTCCTCCATGATTTATTATGAAAATTACCGATACTTTTCTGACCTGGTTTTATCTTACCACCCCAATATGACATTCCAGTGACAGCTTTAGTGACATTTTCGTCATTTTCAAAAACAGGAAAAAATTTAGGTCAACTGCAGGCGGCGGTATTCCCTGGCCGTCATATTGTAATACCGTTTAAAAGCAGCACAAAAGTGTTCTGTGGAGGAATATCCCAAAGCTTCAGCTATGGAAGAGATACTCATATCCCCATCTGACAGCCAAATGGCGGCGGCAGCCATCCTGGCTTCCGTTTTCTTCTGGAGAAAGGTCTTCCCGTAATGTTCTTTTAAAAGCCGTTCTGTCTGACGGCAGCCAACGCCAAGGCGGCCCGCCAAATCCTTCAAAGAAAGATTTTGGTATTCATAAAGAAAATATTCCTCCAAAATAATAAACTTGCTGTCGGCAGGGTTTGACGGTCCAAAATGCATGGCGGCCTTTTGTTTTTCTTCATAATTCCGAACCGTGTGGATGACAAGCTGGGTGAGAAGCGCTTCCACCTGCTGCATATAGCCGGTGTACTGATTCCCCAGTTCCAGGAAAATCTGCCTCATGATTCCGGAAACATTCTGGCGGTCCTGCCCAAACCAGAAAGGGGTTTCTTCAAAAACACGCAGGACAGAGGACTCCTGTTCTCCAGGGCTTTGCTTCCTATATGGATATTTCCGGCCCAAATTCAGATACACGCAATATTCCCACATGGGATCTTCGGCAGAAGGGACTTGCTCATGTTCTATGTGGGGGCCGGTGACATAAAGCGTATTGGGCACAATATCATAGAGCGTCCTGTTGATTTTCGCATATCCGAAGCCAGACGGGATATAATGGATCTCATAGCTGCGGCTGCCATGGCTGTGGCTGGGAATGGTCCGAAGAAGGCGCTCAAACACAATACTCGGCGCGCAGAAGTTTCTCTGTTCCACCGAAAAACGGATATTCAAATCATTATAACATTCTCTCATGCATCCTCCTTCCAGCCAGTCCCTTTCCGGCGCTTCGGCTTTTTGCAAAAATCATTTTTCCGCCATTATAACATTCCTCCTGATAAAAAACAATAAAACTGCGAATATGCGACATTAACTTCATAAAAATGTCTTATTTTTCTCTTAAAACCCTGGGTAAAAAAGAGGTATAATACAACTATTGAAGAGCTTCATTAAAAAATATACAAAAAGAGCATGGAGGTAGGGGACATGGAAAAAATGCTGGGTGCGATTTTACCAGGAAACAGCAGCGTTGAGCTGAAAGAATTTGAGGTTCCGAAACCGGGACACGGTCAGGTGCTTATCCAGACAAAGGCGACCACCATCTGCGGCAGTGATATCCGCTGCATTTACAGGGAACATGTGGGGAAAGGGCCGGAAGGGTATATTCCTGGAACTGTAGCCGGGCATGAACCCTGCGGCGTTATTGTAGAAGAAGGCGAAGGGCTGAAACGGTTCAAAAAGGGCGACCGGGTTATTGTCTATCATATTTCCGGCTGCGGCGTGTGCAACGACTGCCGGAGAGGATATTATATTTCTTGCCAGAGTGAGCACCGCCAGGCATATGGATGGCAGAGAAACGGCGGGATGGCTCCCTATATCCTGGCAGAGGAAAAAGATCTGATCGCTCTTCCCGATAAGCTGACATATAAAGACGGCGCGCAAGTGGCCTGCGGTTTCGGCACCGTATATGAAGCCATCGAAAAAATCGGCGTCTGTGGAAACGATGCCGTACTGGTGACAGGCTTAGGCCCGGTAGGCCTGGCTGCCCTGATGTTGGCCAAAGCCATGGGCGCAGAAAAGACCATCGGAGTGGAAATGAATGATTACCGGATTGACCTGGCGAAAAAGCTGGGACTTGTGGATTATGTATTTAAACCTGGCGAAGATACCCTGGAGCAGATTCTCTCTGTCACCGGAGGGCACGGCGTAGAGCGCGCTCTTGATGCCAGCGCCAGCGACCCGGGCCGGCAGCTTGCAATCCGCGCCACCAGATCCTGGGGAAAGATTGCCTTTGTGGGTGAAGGCGGCACCTGCAGCTTCACGCCCAGCCCCGACATCATCCATGGGCAGAAAACCATCTATGGTTCCTGGGTAACGTCCCTTTGGAAAATGGAAGAACTGGTAGAACGGCTGGTACGCTGGGGCATCCACCCCGAAGACCTGATTACCCATGAATTCCCGCTGGAAAAAGCCGGCGAGGCATATGCGCTGATGGCCGGCGGGCAGTGTGGAAAAGTAGCCGTCGTATTTTAGGCAGGAAACAGGAGGGTATATTTTGGGAAAGAGATATGCAGCATACGTAGGATCTTACACATATATCGGAAACAGCAAAGGCATCACAATCCTTGACGTGGATGCTGAAAAGGGAACCATGACAAAGCGAAAAGAAGTCCGGGTAAACAATGCTTCCTACGTTTCCGCTTCCAGGGACGGCACCAGGCTTTATTCCATCGCTGATGACGGTATCGTCAGCTACCGGATTCTTCCAAACGGAGATCTGGAGCGTATGGGAATTGCCACCATCCGCGGCATGAGGGGCTGCCATATTTCCACCGATGCCGCCAAACATTACATGTTTGTATCCGGCTACCATGACGGGAAGGTAACTGTCCTCCGGGTAAATGAGGACGGCAGCGCAGGCGAAATCACCGACGGATTTTATGACAAGGGCATCGGCAGCATTGCTGAGAGAAATTTCCGTCCCCATATCAGCTGTTCCCGCTTGACACCTGATGAAAAATTTTTATGCGCCGCAAACCTGGGTATTGATCAGATTAAAATTTTCCGTTTCCATAAAGATACGGGAAAAATCAAACTGGTGGACGCTGTCCGCTGCGAACTGGAATCAGCTCCCCGGTTTTTGCGGTTTTCCAACGATGGAAAATTTATGTACGTGATTTCAGAGCTGAAAAATTATATCTCCGTCTACTCCTATGACGGAAGCACCGGATATCCCAATTTTGAGCTTCTGCAGACCATTCCCACTGTTGGGAAAAAGCACAGCAATGTCAACGCGGCTGCGGCCCTGCGGTTCAGCCATGACGGAAAACTGGTTCTTTGCTCCAATGCAGGGGACAACAGCATCGGCATTTATGACCGCGATGAAACCACCGGCCTTCTCACTCAAAAAGTGGTACTCCCCATCAGCGGCGAATATCCCAAAGATATCGGAATGATGCCCGGAGGCAGACATTTTTATTCTGTCAACCACGAAACCAGTACCATGACCTTCTTTACGCTGGTTCCTGAAAGGAATTATTTCTATATGCATGCCGCCCCCCTGCGGATTGACCAGCCCAACTGCTGCGCCCTGGTGGAACTGCCTGAAGAATAACCAAAAACTATCCTAAAGTAGATGGCCCCGTTAGCCACTTGCCTATCGGACGGGAGGCAAGTGACTGACGGGGCCACGGTATATAGATTTTGTATAGATTTTGTATATTCTCGTCAAGCAGCAGGGCGGCGTCGATGCACCGGAATCGACGCCGCCCTGCTGTTTGACAAAATATACAAAATTCAGCGTCCAATCAGGTCAACAGCTTCATAGACGCTGCTGACACCGATCAGCTTTAAACCGGAAATCTCCTGGCGCAGTCCCGGCAAGCATACTTTGGGCAGGACACAGGCAGTGAAGCCCAGTTTTGCCGCTTCCTGTACCCGTTTTTCAGCCATGTTCACAGCCCGTACTTCACCGGAAAGGCCAACTTCACCGAATACCATCATTTTATCGTCCACCGGTATATCCCGGTGGCTGGAAGCCAGGGCCATCACAATTCCCAAATCCAAAGACGGCTCATTAACCCGGATTCCCCCGGCAATATTCACATAGACATCACAGTCAGACAAGCGGAAGCCTGCCCTTTTTTCCAATACGGCCAGCAAAAGGTTCACCCTGTTGTAGTCAGTTCCTGCCGCTGTCCTTCTGGGCATACCAAAATTTGTCCGGCAGACAAGAGCCTGGATTTCCAAAAGCATCGGCCTGGTCCCTTCCATAGAACATGCTGTCACTGAGCCGGAAGCTCCCTCCGGTTTTCCACTCAGCATATATTCTGAAGGATTCGCTACCTCCCTGAGTCCGTCTTGCTGCATCTCAAATACCCCAATTTCATTGGTGGAGCCAAAACGGTTCTTTACACTTCTTAAAATCCGGTAAGGTACATTTTTCTCCCCTTCAAAATAAAGCACCGTATCCACCATATGTTCTAACATGCGCGGCCCTGCCACCGTCCCCTCTTTCGTCACATGTCCCACAATAAAAATAGAAATATTATTTCCCTTTGCCAGCTGGAGCAGGGTGGCAGTCGATTCCCGCACCTGTCCCACACTTCCCGGAGCGCTTCCCACATCTTCCCTATACATGGTCTGAATGGAATCAATTACCACCACTTCCGGCTTTTCCCGCACAATAGTGTCAGAAACCATATCCAGGCTGGTTTCACATAAAAAAGTCAATTCACCGGAAAATTCCCCCAGACGGTCTGCCCGGAGCTTGATCTGGCTTAAAGATTCCTCCCCTGAAATGTAAAGGACCTGATGCCCTGCTTCCGACAGGTTTCTGCAAACCTGAAGGAGCAGAGTCGATTTTCCAATACCTGGATCCCCTCCCACCAAAGCCAGGGAGCCACTCACCAGCCCTCCCCCCAGGACCCGGTCAAGTTCTGCCATGCCGGTGGAAACGCGCTCCTCTCCAGAGGATGGAATCTCTGACAATTTTTTCGGAGACGCATCTGTCGGGAACCGCCCCGCTCCGGCCAATCCTCTTCCAGACACTGCTCTGTTTCCAGCCCCTCCCGCTTTTTGCACAGGAGCCTCCACAAATGTATTCCATTCACGGCAAACCGGACATTGCCCCATCCATTTCGCCGACTCATACCCACATTCCTTGCAGAAAAATGCCGTGGTTCTTACTTTCGCCATGTTCTCCTCCTCTGTCCTGCCAATCTATCTTCCGGGCTTCATATAACTTGTGGCTATTATAGCGGTTCCTGTTTTTTTAAGCAATCCTTTTCTTTGTCTTCTCAATAAATGCACCTCTTCTTTATAGGACGCATTTTCCTATAAAGGAACAAAGATTGCGCAAAGCGCAATCGCCGCGCGTGAGCGGTGACTGAAAGGCTGATTTCCTTTCCGCGAACTGCGCAGCCCCCAGAGGGTTTTACTTTATAGGACGCATTTTCCTATAAAGTAAAAAAATCAGTCGAAGATGACTGATACCCCAACAAACAATCAACATAATTTTATAAACTCCTGCCGCTTCTGTTGTCCACAATCAACAACGTGGACAACAGAAGCGGCAGACTGGAACGCCCAGCAAAAATAAATAACAAAATTATTTTATTTTGCAGCGGCCTTTATCTTTTTTTCACTTCCACCACAGCCGAAGCTCCTTCGGAAAGTTCCACACTCAAGGTCAGTTTCCCGCTTCTGTTAGTTTTCATGATACCTGTATCTTCAGAACCAATCAACACATCATATTCTGAATCATCGGAAAGCCCCAGAGTAATCTGTGCATCCTGGGCTCCTTCCACGGTGAAACAGACACCCGTATCATCTGCCGCAAATCCATTTACTGTTGTCCCCGGAACTGACTCATACACAAACATGCCGTTTCTCTCCAGCTTTGTGATATCCCGGTAGGTTTTCACCTTATAAAGATCGCCATTAAAATCGTAATCCTGGAGCTTTGCCTTCACGTCCAGCGTATAGTCTCCAAAGCTTATGGTTCCATTTTGTTCTGTCCGTATCAATTCTTTTACTGCTGACATTGCTTATCCTCCTGCTTGTTCAATGAATTCTTTTGCCACGGGCATTCGTCGTTTCACTGACCTCATTATAGTATAGAATCCGACTTTTTTCCAGATGTTCCGGCAAAAAAGTCATTTACGAAAACCGGATCTTTCCTTCTTCGGCAGATACCGTCACCGTATCCCCTCTCTTTACTGCCCCGTCCAGGATTTCCTCCGCCAGTTTATCTTCCACCTCGTTTTGAATGGTCCGCCGCAGCGGCCTGGCCCCATATTTGGGATCATAACCTTTCTCAATAATAAACGCCTTTGCACTTTCATCCACTTCCAGGGTAATCCCCATCTGGGCCTTTGTCCGTCTTCCAAGGCTTCCCATCATGATCTCCACAATTTCACCCATATGGTCTTTATTCAAAGCATGGAACACCATCGTTTCATCAATACGGTTTAAAAATTCCGGTTTAAAAATCCTGCGCACTTCTTCCATGACGCCGCTTTTCATATATTCATAATCTTCACTGGCGCTGCCTGCCGCGCCGAAACCCAGCCGTTTTGGTTCCATAATCCGGGCGGCGCCTGCATTGGAAGTCATGATTAAAATTGTATTTTTGAAATCAATTTTCCTTCCCTTGGCATCTGTGACATGGCCGTCGTCCAGTACCTGCAAAAGAATATTAAACACATCCGGATGGGCCTTTTCTATTTCATCAAAAAGGATAACGGAATAAGGGTTTCTCCGAACCTTTTCGCTGAGCTGGCCCCCCTCTTCATAGCCCACATATCCCGGCGGGGAACCGACAATCTTTGAAACACTGTGTTTCTCCATATATTCGGACATGTCCACCCGGATCATTGCGTTTTCGCTGCCGAACATAGCTTCCGCCAGGGCTTTGGAAAGTTCCGTCTTTCCCACTCCCGTGGGACCCAGGAATAAAAAGGAGCCGATGGGACGTCCCGGATCTTTTAATCCTACCCGTCCCCTGCGGATAGCCCTGGAAACGGCAGTCACAGCCTCCTCCTGGCCCACAACCCGGTTGTGGAGAATCCCTTCCAGGTTCTTGAGGCGCTCTGCCTCCCCTTCGGAAAGCTTCTTCACCGGAATCTTCGTCCATCCTGACACCACATCGGCAATTTCATTCTCCGTGACATAAAGCTTCCTGCTGTTCTTTTCTTTTTCCCACTTGGCCAAAAGCCTTTCCTTCCGTTCTTTTTTCCTCTGCTGCTTTTTCTTGATCTCTCCTGCCTTTTCATATGCTTCGTCCTGAATGGCCGCCACTTTCTGCTCCTCCAGACGGGCATACTCCTCCTCCAGCTTCCCAATCTCCTCCGGTGTGGCGTAAGTGGTGAGCCGAACCTTGGAGGAAGCTTCATCAATGAGGTCAATGGCCTTGTCAGGCAGGAAACGGTCGCTCACATATCTGGCTGACAATTTTACCGCCGCTTCGATGGCATCGGGCGTAATCGTCACCTGATGATGCTCTTCGTACTTGTCCTTAAGCCCTTTTAAAATTGCCACAGCTTCTTTCTCTGAAGGCTCCTCCACCATCACAGGCTGGAATCTCCGTTCCAAAGCCGCATCTTTTTCAATGTATTTCCGGTATTCATCAATGGTGGTGGCGCCGATCAGCTGAATCTCCCCCCTTGCCAGGGAGGGCTTTAAAATATTTGACGCATCGATGGCGCCCTCCGCGCCTCCTGCCCCGATGATGGTATGAATTTCATCAATAAACAGCAGCACATTCCCGTCAGCCCGTACTTCTTTCAGTACGTTCTTGATCCGTTCCTCAAACTCTCCCCGGTACTTGGAACCTGCCACCAGGCCGGATAAGTCCAAGGTCACTACCCGTTTCTCTTTCACCGTATCGGGAACACTGCCTTCCACGATTTTTCCGGCCAAACCTTCTGTAATGGCGGTTTTTCCCACGCCAGGCTCTCCAATCAGGCAGGGGTTGTTTTTCGTCCTCCTGCTTAAAATCTGGATTACCCGTTCAATTTCATGCTCTCTGCCGATGACCGGATCCAACTTTCCTTCACGGGCCAAGGCTGTCAAATCTCTGCTGTAATTATCTAGGGTCGGTGTCGCGCTTTTCCTCTTATCCTTATTCCTGCCATCCAGATCGTCCTTATACTGGCTGGTGTCAGCGCCCATGGAAGCCAGCAGATCCACGTACATCCTCTGGATATTCACATTCATCGTAGCAAGGAGCCTGGCCGCCGAACATTCACTGTCTTTTAAAATGGCAATGAGAATATGCTCCGTACCAATCAAAGCTGATTTAAACTGGACGGCTTCCCTGTAACTGTTTTCCAGAACCCTGGCCGCCCTGGGTGAGTAACTTCCCCGGTCTGCCGTATGCACGGGAGAAGCCGGGGCTATCAGCTTTTCAATAAGAGCCAATACCCGTTCCTCTGTAGTCCCATGGTTGGCAAGCACTTGGGCCGCGGCGCTGCTGCCCTCCCTGATAAGGCCCAGCAGGATATGCTCTGTCCCCACATAACCCTGCCCTAAAGCGCCGGCCATCCCTGCAGCGAGACGCAGCGCTTCCTCTGCCTTGCCCGAAAATCTGTTGTTGTACATGTTTTCCTCCTATATTCCTCAGACCAGTTCTGGAAGCATATTCCGCACATAATCTGCCCTGGCCTGCTTCAAATCATTTTTCTCTTCTTCCGGCGAAAGCAGCTTTAAGTTAGCCGGCTGCATCTCCACCATAAGCCTGTAAATATTTACCGGCTTTTTAAACTGTATAAGCCCTTCCGTCTCTCCAAGCCGCACCTGGGAAAGATACGTCATCGCTTCCTTTAAGCTGAGCTTTTTAGCATATCGGAGCACACCATAAGATTTAAAAATCTCATCTTCCATATCCAGTTTGTGGCTTTTTAAAGTGACAGCCTTCATCTTCCGCTCACTGGACGCCAGCCTGTCTGCCATCTGCTTCACCAAAGAAATGATTTCTTCCTCTGTGACTCCCAATGTCTTCTGATTGGAAATCTCATAAAGGGAGCCATAATTTTCATTCCCATCCCCGTAAACCCCGCGGACAGCCACGCCAAACCTGCTGATCTCATTTACCAGCTTCCCAAACCGTTTACCGGAAGAAAGCATGGGCAGATGCAGCGTTATGGCCGCCTTAAGCCCTGTTCCCACATTGGTTGGATAAGCCGTAAGATATCCGTATTTCTCATGAAATGCATAGTCAAACCGTTCATTGATGTAATCATCCAGACGGTTTGCCTCTTCCCACAGCTTTGAAAGCTCTGCCTGTCCAGCCATACACTGAAGCCTCACATGATCTTCACCTGCCAGGGTGATGCTTACCATTTCATCTTCTGAAAGGAGCAGGCCTGCCGCACCCTTTTTTTCAGCCCCGGCCCCATTGATAACCCGTCGCTCCCTCAGGGCATTTTTTTCCTCTGCATCCATGGAAGAAAGAGGTTTCGTATCAATATTTTTTCCACAGGCGCTTCCAATATTCTTAAGTCCTTCTTCCAGCTTAGACAAAAGTTCTGCGCTGTCTTCGCCGGAAAGCTTCACCGGAAATGGATAATGCTTAAGGTTCCGCACCAGCCGGATTCGGGAAGCCACAAAAATATCATGTTGGTTTTCCGTTTCCTGATACCATTTAAGCATGTTCACTCAACCTCTCCTTCAATTCTTTAATTTCATCTCTGTAACGGGCCGCCGCCTCATACTCTTCCTCCTGGACAGCCTCCTTAAGCTTGCAATCCAAAAGCTCAATGGCTTTCCTGATTTTCGTCTCCTCATTTTCCTCTGCACCGCCCTGTTCACCGCCGCAGTGGTATAAAGGCCGTTTTCCCGTATGGGTGTCATTGCCCTGTACTTTTTTGATATTCTCGCTCATCAATAAATCAAACACCCGGTAACAGTCCGGGCAGCCAAACCGGCTGTCTTTGACGAAATCGCTGTATGCCGTATGGCAGGTAGGGCAGACCACCCGGTTCATATCCAGCTCATCACTTTCAGCAGTATCTGCATCCAGCCCAAACAAATCGGCCAGGAGCTTCCCAATGGGATAATCCGTATCAAACACAGCGCTGTAATGGCCAAAATCCATTTCCCGGGCACAATGGCTGCACAAATTATACTCTGTCTTCACACCGCCGATTACCTCTGTATATCGAATATTTGCCTCTCTGATCTTACACTTTTCACATAACATATAGGTTCCTCCCTGATCTCAGGACTATTCTGTATCTTTACCAGGATCTTGAAAGCCTCTTTTGCCACAGGCACATTCAAACCTGTCCATAATGGAATCCACCAGCTCATGTACTTCTGAGCGGCTGATATCCTGGCAGGCAGCTTTGGCAAGAAGCACCTGCATACCAGACATCAGTTCTTCCATTGCCCGTATCTTGTCAAAATCTACAGCAATCACAGCGCCCCTCCGACGGTCCAGCTTCACAAAGCCCTCCTGCCGGAGAACCGAATACGCCTTATTTACTGTATGCATGTTAATCCCAATGGTGTCGGCCAGACTGCGCACCGACGGAAGCGTATCGCCTTCCCGTATGGCGTCGGTGGCGATGCCAACGATAATCTGGTTACGAAGCTGTATATACAGCGCCTCGTCACTGTTAAAATCAATTTTTATTATCATTCTCTCACCCGGCCTCTTTCGTTATATTTGTTATACGTATGATAGCACACCACAATAAAAATTGCAAGTGGAAGCTGAACCCAGGAAAATACCTGTTATCTATTCTCCCTCATCACTCTGCAGGGGTTTCCGCATGCCACAGTATTACTCGGGATATTTTTCGTGACAACGCTTCCCACTCCAGCAATTCTTTATCCCCACAGTCATATAACTGCCCTGCCAGCATTTTATCTCTTTCCGTCATCTTCCTTCCCTCGCTATCTGCATTTTTGTAAAGGCAAATAAAAAGGGCAGGAATCCACGCCCCGCCCTCTTTTGATTTTACTCTGTTTAAAAATTATCCAAAAGCGACTTATAAAACTCACAGTAATCTTTCCTGTGTTCTGCCGTGAACTGTACCGCTTCCCGTGGATGGCGGTTTAACTGCCCGGTAAACATATACTGAAGATCAAATCCCCAAAGTATCCCCTGTTCCCGAAGCGGAAGCATATACTTTTCAATGAAAGTCAGTAAGCTGTACAAATTATATTTGGGATTTTTGAGGAACCCCAGCAGAAGCTCCATGGCGCAATTTCCGGCGCCGCGTCCCATTCCCTGAGCTGTGGCATCCAGATAAGAAATCCCGTAAGACATCGTCTCAATGGTATTGGCAAAAGCCAAATTCTGATTATTATGCCCGTGGAAGCCCACCAGTTTACCGGCTTTCCCTGCTGCTTCCAGGTAAGTTTTCGCCAAAGCTGAGGCATTTTCCGGATACAGGGAACCATAGCTGTCCACCAGGTAAACCACATCCACACTGGAATCACAGACCATTTCCAGCGCTTCTTCCACCTGGTTTAGGTTGGCCTGGGAAACTGCCATAATGTTGCAGCACGTTTCATATCCAAGGCCATGCAGGTATTCAATCATTTCAATGGCTGCCGGAATCTGATGTACATAACAGGCCACCCGTACCATATCAATAACGCTTTCATGCTTTGGAAGGAAATCAGTCCGGAAATCACACCGGCCCACATCGGCCATAACAGAAAGTTTCATATCAGAAACATTTTCCCCCACAATGGCGCGGATGTCTTCTTCTTTACAAAACTTCCACTTTCCGTATTTCTTTTCATCAAAAAGATTTCTGCTGGCTTTATAGCCAAACTCCATATAATCTACGCCGCTTTTAATGTTCGTTTTATAAAGTTCCCGGACAAACTCATCTGTAAATTCAAAATTATTGCAGAGGCCGCCGTCACGGACAGTCGCATCGACCACTTTTACGTCGCCTCTGACGCCCATCAAATTTCCTTTTCGTGATGTCATCTTTCTCTCCCTCGAATTCTGTCATAAGCCTTCGCTTTAGCACTTTAAAGCACGTCAGCGAATGTAATTATAACACCCGACGCCTCATTTGTCAATACTCTTAAGGCTTCCCTTAATTTTCGCATTTTACAATACAGAACCTCAAGGACGGTTCTCTTTTCTCGGCCTTTTATTTCCTGCTGCCGTATCACGAATTGGATTCAGTGGCTTTTTCTCCTGCTTTTTCTCCTGCTTTTTCTCCGGTAAATCCCGTCCAGCCTTTGCCGCTGCCCGGTTTACAATGCTGTTTGCCCCGTCAGGTTTTCCATTTCTGACTGAGTCAGACAAAAGCGCATCCAGCAAATCGAAATCCGCATCCAGATCATCGTCTGTATCCAGATCATCATCTACATCCAGGCCGCCGTCTGCATCCAGATCATCGTCCACATCCAGGCTATGATCTCCTGCGGCCGCCATTAATTCCTGCCCCTCAGTCCCTTCCTCTGGCGTTTTCTCTGTTTCTTCTTCTCCAGAATCTTCAGCTTGGCCTTGCTCCTGGCTGCCTTTTTCTAACTGCACCTCTTCCAAGTCACCGTCCCAGGCTACACTTTCCACTAAAGCACTGCCTTCAGCTATCGTCTCCTCCAGGCCACTGTCTCCATTTACATCTTCCGTGTACCCATGGTCTTCCATTATGATTTCTTCCAGTCCAGTATCTTCAAAAGAAATTTCCTCCAGACCCGTATCTTCCAGCACGATCTCTTCCAGATCCGTATCCTCTATTGTAATCTCCTCCAGGCCGCTTTCCTCAAAAGAAATCTCTTCTAAATCGGTATTTTCCAGCGTCCTCTCTTCCTGGCTGCTTTCTTCCGGCACATCCTCTTCCGTATTTTTTTCTTCCAGATGGGCATTTTCCGATAAGGCCATTTCAAAAATTTCCCCATCTTCAGAGGCCCTATCCCCGGATTCTATGTTTTCGGCGCTGACAATTTCCAAATCTATATCCTCTAAGCCAAAATCATCGGAATCCTTCTTCTCTTCTCCAACCTCCTCCGTCGCTTCTTCTGAATCAGTTTCCACTGGATATTCCTCTTTTAAACCAGCTTCCACTGGGTACTCCTCTTCTAAACCGGCTTCCACAAAGCCCGCATCTTCCGAATCCGCTTCCACAAGAGCTTCTTCTTCCAAACCGGCTTCCACTGGGTACTCCTCTTCTAAACCGGCTTCCACAGAATCCGCTTTTTCCGGATTTTCTATTCCATGAAGCCGCGGCAGGGGCGCCGTGTCATCATCCAGGGTAAAATCTGATTCTGCTTCCGGCGAATCCGCCTTATTCTCTGTCAGAAGTTTTTTTTTCCTTTCTGCCATATCCCCCATTCCGTTCAGGGCAATATCGCTTGATTCACTGCCTTTTGTCCCGTCTGCCCCATAGAAACGATTCTCTTTTGCAGCCCCCTCAGGCCTCCTGCCTCCGTCTTCAATGGACTGTATGCCGCTTTCCTCATCGTCCGCTCCATAACCATCGTCATAGCTGCTGTAGTCCTCATAATCATCCTCAAATTCGTAATTATCATCTGCGTCCATACCATAGTCATCTTCAGCCATATCAGACTCATTGTCATCACTGTCGTCATCCTCATGGCTTCTGACTTTATAAGCTTTCCTGGCCGGTTCACTGTTCGCATCATAAAATACCTTTTCCTGGTATCCAGCGTAGCCGTCTTCCACATAATGTTTTTTCCGTGTCATCGATGCAGTCAGCGCAATCACAAGGATGAAGCACAACACAGAGAGGCCGATAATAATCATCATCCTGGTTTTCAGGGATTTCTGGTATGTTTCCTGGACACTGCGCAGCTGATTTTGGGCAATCCGCCCCTCCTGCCCTATTGACAACATTCCGGCAGCGGCAGTGATAACCATCCCTTCGCTTTCATCATAAATATAAAATGCCGTCTTTCCCTCAGGATTGCTTCCATAAATAAGATACAATCCGCTGATATCAGAATCAGACGGGAACTGCCATGCCTTGACTGTCTGGCCTCCAATAGAAATCTCCACCGGTATAAAATCATTGGGAAGAATTTCCTCACTGGGCTCTGATAATTGATACGTCCTCCCGGCCAGAGTGACCGCTCCAGACGCTGCCGCGTTATTCTGAACGCTTCCCGCCCCATCGCTTTCCGGAGCTTCCGTTTCCGCAGCCGCACTCTCCGTCGTTCCGCCACCATTTTCCTGGCTTTCCCCATCTGTCCCCTGGCTTTCCGGCACGGTCCTTGCTCCTGCAATAAACGGGCTGCTGGCAATTCCTCCGCCAACGCTCTGGCCTACCCCGGGATTTACACTTCCTCCCTCTGAAGTTCCGTCCAAGCCCCGCATTACCTGGATGGTATACTTTGCCTTCGTCACACCATCCGCCGCCGTCACATTAATAATGACTGAATTTGCCCCTGCTTTCAGGCCGGAATTTCCCGCGATTACAAACTTTGCGCCGCTATCCGTCGTCTGTGCATTTACAAGAAGCTTATCGCAGTCTTCCCCTACCTCTACGTTATACTCATATTGATCTGAAGAAAACTCCGGCGACAGCGTCCCCGGCGATACCTCCAAAAATGACAAACTGGCATCTCCAGTCCCTCCCGTGGCAGAAACTGTCATGCCAAAGCTCACCGCCGTCATACCCAATATCATAAAGAATAATAAGATCTTATTTATCTGTTTTTTCATAATCGTCTCCTCAAAATCACTGGAACACAGACGGTCTTTCATCTGTTCGAGTTCCATGCCCCATGGCTTCTCTTTTGTTCTCCACTTTTTATCTTGTCTATTATACCGATTGGGTAAGGCCATTGTCAACCAGCCAGACGAAAATAGGAAAACTTTAAGAAATACTTCTTTTTTTAGTCTCTAAAAAACCGCTTTTCATTTTTTCCTTTTTCTTTTATACTTATCAAATAATGATGAATAATACGAGGTGGTTCCTATGATCGCGCTGAATATTCCCGACCGGAAAGATTTCACATCCAAACTTTTTTTGCAGGATTCTTTTGACTCCTTTCTTGTATCCCAGGCTTCTTTTACCACCGGCATCTGCATCACCTTGGACGGCGCCCTCCGCAAAGATTATTTCACGGATGCCCAATGGGAATCCATGGAGCAGCACGACCTGATCCGCTGGTCCCTGTTAAAGCCCCTCTGCTATCACATCATCAAAGGAAACCGTCTGCCGGAACAGTTCAAAATCGTTTTTGCCCTGTCCCGTGCCAACACAGAAAAACTCATGGATGACAGCGGGCTTTCCTTTTCAGCAGAGCAAATCGGCGGACTGTTTTTAAATATCCGCTATGAGCAGGGGACTCTCATTTGTACCACCGGCGTTTCCTTTACTTCTTTTATTATGGATAAGACCCTGGAACATCTTTGGGATGATATGGTAAAGCGTTTCTTTAAGACCCGTGCAATCGCCTGGGAACAGCTTTGAATCAAATTTAGTAATGGTATATCTGTAGCCGCCCACATTATTAGCACTCATTTGTGTTGAGTGCTAATTTTTTCTTGACTTTTATAAATCCAGGTATTACAATAGATTTCATAAAACGCCCCATGGCGGTTATTTGCTGCAAAGATATTAATCAGGAAAGAAAGGTGTGACCGATATGCCGGAAAAACAGGGCAATTTATCTATTAACAGTGAAAACATATTTCCCATTATAAAGAAATGGCTCTACAGCGACCATGATATTTTTTACCGGGAATTGATTTCCAATGGCTGCGATGCCATCACAAAGCTTCGGAAGCTGGATATGATGGGAGAATTTGAAACACCGGAAGATACGGAATTTAAAATCCAAGTCACCGTAAATCCCGATGAGAAGACCATCTCTTTTACAGATAATGGTCTTGGTATGACCTTCGAGGAGCTGGATGAATACATCAATCAGATTGCATTTTCCGGCGCAAGGGATTTCCTGGAAAAATACAAAGATAAAACCAATGAGGATCAGATCATTGGCCATTTCGGGCTGGGCTTCTATTCCGCTTTCATGGTGGCCGACCGTGTAACCATTGATACAAAATCCTATAAAACCGACGCCCCCGCTGTCCACTGGGAGTCTGACGGCGGGCAGGAATTCTCCATGACAGAAGGCTCTAAAGAAACCTTCGGTACAGAAATTACTTTATACTTAAATGAAGACAGCGTTGAATTTTCCAACGAATATAAAGCCAGGGAAGTACTGACGAAATACTGCTCTTTTATGCCGGTAAACATCTATTTGGATAAAGCGGGCGCCCCCCAAGAGTTTGAAACCATCGATGCAAGTGAAGTTACAGACAAAGATGTGGTGGTGGAGCGCACCGTGGAGGAAGCCAAGACAGAAGAGAGGGAAAACGAAAACGGTGAAAAGGAAGTTGTGGAAGTTTCTCCCAGAAAAGAGCTTGCTAAAATCCATAAACGTCCTGTTCCCATAAACGACATCCATCCCCTCTGGACGAAGCATCCCAATGAGTGCAGCGATGAGGAATACAAGAAATTTTACCGGACTGTATTTAATGACTACAAGGAGCCTTTATTCTGGATTCATCTGAACATGGATTATCCTTTCAACTTAAAGGGTATCCTGTATTTTCCGAAAATCGGCTCACAGTATGAAAGTATCGAAGGCACCATCAAGCTCTACAACAACCAGGTATTCGTCGCCGACAATATTAAAGAAGTGATTCCGGAATTCCTTATGCTTTTAAAAGGTATCATCGACTGTCCCGACTTGCCCTTAAATGTTTCCAGAAGCGCCCTGCAAAACGACGGTTTTGTAAAGAAGATTTCTGACTACATTACAAAAAAGGTCGCGGACAAGCTGACCGGGATGTATAAAGTAGAAAAAGAAAATTATGAAAAATACTGGGATGATTTAAGTCCTTTCATTAAATTTGGTTATATCCGCGATGAAAAATTTGAGGAAAAGATCAAAGACTGCCTCCTCTTTAAAAACCTGGAAGGCAAATACCTGACTTTGGCAGAATGTCTGGAGAAAAATAAGGAAGCCCATGAAAATACGGTCTTCTATGTCACTGACGAGACGGCCCAGGGCCAGTATATCAATATGTTTAAGGAAGCTGGCATTGACGCGGTCATCCTCACCCACGCCATTGATTCTCCCTTCATCACCCACGTGGAGCAGAAAAATGAGGGCGTCCGTTTCTTAAGGATTGATACGGATTTAGACCAGGCTTTCAAAGAAGAAACTCCGGAAGAAGAAAAAGATTCCATGACGGAAATGACGGACAAGCTGACAGAACTCTTCCGAAAAGCCCTTGAAAACGACAAACTGGAAGTCAAGGTGGAAAAGCTTAAAAATCCTTCCATCGCCTCTGTGGTTACACTTTCTGAGGAAAGCCGCCGTATGCAGGATATGATAAAGATGTATAACATGAGCGGCAGCGGAATGGATTTGTTCGGGGTCTCCGAAAGTTTGGTATTAAACGCCAATCATCCCCTTGTCACCTATGTCCTGGATCACTCCGACGGCGAAGATACACCCGCTTTCTGCCAGCAGCTTTACGACCTGGCCCTTTTGGCCCACGGAAGCCTGTCTCCAGAACGCATGAGTAAATTTGTAACCCGCTCCAATGAGCTGATGTTAAAACTGGCAAAATAATCCAAATCCACAGACTGGCATACGGCGGCTACACGCAAGCCCCGTATGCCAGCTTTTTATGGAACTATTCATTTATTCTTTTTAGCAAAAGAATGTAAAGCTTCCATTTCATGTAGACTGCCTGTGTGTTACTTGTGTGCTACACGGAAAAATCAAGGGCTTTTGCTGACCATTCACATCAGCAAAAGCCCCTATATTTACGCTATTCTTTAAAACTTACCGGCTTTCGCCGCTTCCTCAATGGAAACTGCCACAGCCACAGTCATTCCAACCATGGGATTGTTTCCAGCGCCGATGAGTCCCATCATCTCCACATGAGCCGGCACAGAAGAAGAACCTGCAAACTGGGCATCCGAATGCATACGTCCCAGAGTATCGGTCATGCCGTAGGAAGCAGGGCCCGCCGCCATGTTGTCAGGATGCAAGGTACGTCCTGTACCGCCGCCGGAAGCCACAGAGAAATACTTCTTTCCTGCTTCATTTCTCTCCTTCTTGTAAGTCCCCGCCACAGGATGCTGGAATCTGGTGGGGTTGGTGGAGTTTCCGGTGATGGAAACATCCACACTCTCCTTCCACATAATCGCCACCCCTTCCGGCACACTGTTGGCGCCATAGCAGTTGACCTTTGCACGAAGGCCCTCTGAATAGGACTTGCGGAATACTTCCGTCACTTCATTTGTATAGGGATTGTACTCTGTCTCCACATATGTAAAACCATTGATTCTGGAAATGATCTGGGCGGCATCTTTTCCAAGACCGTTCAAAATAACACGCAGCGGCTTTTCGCGAACCTTATTGGCCTTCTCTGCGATACCGATGGCGCCTTCTGCCGCGGCAAAAGACTCATGGCCTGCCAGGAAGCAGAAGCACTCCGTTTCCTCTTCCAAAAGCATCTTGCCCAGATTCCCGTGTCCCAGGCCTACCTTGCGGGTATCTGCCACAGAGCCGGGAATACAGAAAGCCTGAAGGCCTTCACCGATGGCTGCCGCAGCATCCGCCGCTTTCCTGCAGCCTTTTTTAATGGCAATGGCCGCCCCTACGGTGTAAGCCCATTTCGCATTCTCAAAGCAGATCGGCTGAATCCCTTCTACCATCTTATATACATCCAGCCCGGCCGCTTTCGTCACCTCGCCGGCCTCCTCAATAGAACCAATTCCATATTCCTTTAAAACAGCAAGAATCTGTTTTTCTCTTCTTTCATATGATTCAAATAAAGCCATTTTATACGATTCCTCCTAAATTAAATTTATGTATCGTTCATCCTCACCGCCGGATACGGATTACTCCTGTCTGGGGTCGATAATCTTTACTGCGTCAGCAACACGGCCGTACTGTCCCTTCGCCTTCTCCCATGCGGTATTGGGATCATCGCCTTTTTTAATGAAATCAGTCATCTTTCCAAGGCTTACAAACTGATAGCCGATGATCTGGTCATCTGCATCCAGGGCAATGCCAGTCACATAGCCTTCCGCCATCTCCAGATAACGAGGACCCTTTTTCAATGTACCGTACATGGTTCCCACCTGAGAACGAAGGCCCTTGCCAAGGTCTTCAAGGCCGGCTCCAATAGGAAGTCCGTCCTCAGAAAATGCGCTCTGACTTCTGCCGTATACGATCTGGAGGAATAATTCTCTCATGGCAGTATTGATTGCATCGCATACCAGGTCTGTATTCAGCGCTTCCAAAACGGTCCTGCCAGGAAGAATCTCAGAAGCCATGGCTGCAGAATGGGTCATACCGGAACATCCGATAGTCTCAACCAGAGCCTCCTGGATGATTCCCTCCTTTACATTCAGGGTCAGCTTGCAAGCGCCCTGCTGAGGAGCACACCAGCC
>CAOKOS010000040.1 GCA_948470255.1 uncultured Lachnotalea sp. | reverse complement strand
CCGCTGATCTCCTCAGAAGAGTCGATATTGATGGTGCCCACCAGAACCGGCTGGCCCTTTTTATGGGCCTCCATCACCGATTCCACCACCGCATTCAGCTTTTCTTTCCTGGTCTTATATACCGCATCCTGCCTGTCCTCCCGAACCACTGGGCGGTTGGTGGGGATTTCAATGACATCCATACCGTAAATATCACGGAATTCTTTTTCTTCCGTAAGGGCCGTACCAGTCATACCGGCTTTTTTATCAAATTTATTAAAGAAATTCTGGAAAGTGATTGTGGCTAACGTCTTGCTTTCCCGCTTCACCTTCACATGCTCTTTGGCCTCGATAGCCTGATGAAGGCCGTCAGAATACCGGCGGCCCGGCATAATACGTCCTGTAAACTCATCAACGATCAACACCTGATCATCCTTCACCACATAATCCTGATCCCTGAACATCAGATAATTGGCCCGCAAAGCCAGGTCGATGTTGTGCTGGATTTCCAGGTTTTCCGGATCCGCCAGGTTTTCAATATGGAAAAACTGCTCCACCCTGGAAACACCCTGGGCAGTCAGGCTTACAATCTTTTCCTTTTCATTGACAATAAAATCTCCGGTTTCCGTGATCTCCTCTTTCATAATGGCCGCCATCTTTGTCATCTCACCGCTGGCCTCGCCCCGTTGCAGCCTTTTCGCCAGACTGTCACAGACCTCGTAGAGCTTTGTGGACTTTCCGCTCTGTCCAGAAATAATAAGCGGCGTCCTGGCTTCGTCAATCAGTACTGAGTCCACCTCATCAACGATGGCATAGTGAAGATCCCTGAGGACAAGCTGTTCCTTATAAATCACCATATTGTCTCTCAGGTAATCAAAACCCAGTTCATTATTTGTAACATAAGTAATATCACAGTTATAGGCAGCCCGGCGTTCATCGTTTGTCATGCTGTTTAACACAACTCCTACGCTTAACCCCAGAAACTCATGGACTTGTCCCATCCACTCTGCGTCACGCTTAGCCAAATAATCATTGACTGTCACAATGTGGACGCCTTTTCCCTCCAGGGCATTCAGATACGCAGGAAGGGTCGCCACCAGCGTCTTTCCTTCACCTGTTTTCATTTCCGCAATCCGGCCCTGGTGAAGCACCACGCCTCCCAGAATCTGAACCGGGTAATGCTCCATATCCAGCACTCTCCTGGCCGCCTCCCGGACTACTGCATAAGCCTCCGGCATCAAATCATCCAGGGTTTCGCCCTTTTCCAGCCTGTTCCTGAATTCCTTTGTTTTCTCCCGCAGTTCTCCGTCAGAAAGCTTCATCATCTCCGGTCTCAGGGCAACCACCTGATCCATAACCGGCCTGATCAACTTTATCTCACGCTCACTGTGTGTTCCAAATAACTTCTGCATCAAACCCATATCCGTACGCTCCTGTTTCTCTTTTCAAACAGACATGTCCGCTGGCGCAGACATCGCCAAATGCTCAGTCCTTCGGTCCTGTCGCCTGTAAATCTTTTCTATTGTATCACCAACTCCCTCTTAGTTCAACTGTTTTTCCAGTATCATCGCCGGAAAGCCCGGGAATTCCTCTTCTCATCGGGATTTTGGCATAAATTCCTGTGGTTTATACAGATTGCACAAAACGACATCCATCTTTTATCTTTTGATACTTGTACTGCAAAGTTTTCCACAATATCCACAAAAGTTATCCACCAGCTTTTTCAGCCTTTTTTCTCAGTTTTTTACTTATCCACGGACTTATCCACATTATCCACAATTTTCGACCCCATAAACCACTACAGAAAAAAAACATCTGTTTTGTAAACTTAAACAAATTCTTTGTTTTCCGACCCTTTCCGCCCTTTTTCTCTTGACTTTTTTCATCCTCATGTTCTTACATTTTTTGCAGATTGTTGTCAAACAACTCATCCTTTTTTTCTCTTTTGCCTTGTAATTTTTTTATTATATGGTATAATTTTTTTATAGTATAAGAAATCCAAAGGACTTTCCTATACTATCCCTACCCTTTCAGGGGATGTGCATACAAATGTCCCGCCTCAAAAAAAGCGGCGGCCTTGTAGCACGGGATTTCACTTTGTGAAATCTTTACGGAATCTATCTGTAAAACGGATGGGTTTAAGGAGGCACTTTTATAGATGCTTCTAAAAAATACGCAGAAAAGGAGTTGATGCTATGCAGTATATCATTACAGGAAGAAATATCGACGTCACCGAGGGCCTCAGAAATGCCGTTTACGAAAAAATCGGCAAACTGGAGAGGTATTTCACCCCTGCCACAGAGGTCCAGGTCACCTTAAGCGTTGAAAAAGACCGCCAGAAAATCGAAGTCACCATTCCCGTAAAAGGCTCTATTATCCGTTCCGAACAGGTCAGCAACGACATGTATGTTTCCATTGACCTGGTAGAGGAGATCATCGAGCGCCAGCTAAAGCGTTACAAAACAAAACTGGTGGATCAAAAACAGAGCGCTGCTTCCTTTTCTGAAGCGTATATAGAAGAAGAGGCTGAAGAACCTGAAACCATCAGAATTGAACGTACAAAACGTTTTGCAGTGAAACCCATGGATCCGGAAGAGGCCTGTGTCCAGATGGAACTTCTTGGCCACAACTTTTTCGTTTTCCGCAATGGGGAAACGGATGAAGTAAACGTTGTATATAAAAGAAAAGGCAATACCTACGGACTCATTGAACCCGATTTCTAAACACATAAAACGGGCCGTCACAAAATATCGACTATTTTACCCGGCGCCCCTGCTGCTGTTGATTTCGTTCCCATTGATTTTTAAGTTTTGTCGCGCCGTCTGCCGCCGCTTCCATACAGCAGGATCCAAGGCGTTATACTCACAAAACCCGAAAAATCTACCTGTCGAACAAACTCAACAACAGCAGGGGCGCCGGACAAGTTATAGACTTAAATATTTTGCAGCAATCCAATTTCATACGGCAAACTGGCTGTTATACAGGGTAGCATAGAATCCTCCCTGCGCCAGCAGTTCCTGATGTCCCCCCTGTTCCACGATATTCCCATCTTTCATGACCAGGATCACATCTGCTTCCTGGATTGTGGATAAACGGTGGGCCACGATAAAGCTGGTCCTGCCTTCCATCATCCTGGTAAACGCCTGCTGGATACGGATTTCCGTCCTGGTATCAATGGAAGAGGTCGCTTCGTCCAAGATCAGCATGGGAGGCAAGCACAACATCACCCTGGTAATGCAAAGAAGCTGTTTCTGCCCCTGGG
The DNA here is from genome assembly GCA_948470255.1 of uncultured Lachnotalea sp. GTDB lineage: Bacteria > Bacillota > Clostridia > Lachnospirales > Lachnospiraceae > Lientehia. The sequence continues at coordinate 23,379 of CAOKOS010000040.1, read as the reverse complement.
AAAGATTGTCCCCCTCCTCCGTGATAACAGTATCATAACCTTGAGGCAGCCTTTTAATAAAGCTGTGGGCGTGGGAAGCTTTCGCTGCCTGAACCACTTCCTCCTCTGTGGCTTCCGGACGCCCCATAATAATATTTTCCCGGATAGTCCCATTTCTCAGCCATGTATCCTGAAGGACCATTCCATAATTTTCTCTTAAACTTTTCCTTGTGATATCCCTGATTTCTGTTCCATCCACCTGGATTTCCCCACTGTTCACATCATAGAACCGCATAAGAAGATTGATCATGGTAGTCTTTCCGCAGCCGGTAGGTCCTACAATCGCCACCCTCTGGCCCGGTGCAACCTTTAAATTAAAATCTTCAATAAGCTTTTGCTGGGGCTGATAGGAAAAATACACATGTTCCAGGGAGACATTCCCCTGCGCGTGTCCCAATACTTTCGCGTCATCCTTATCCGGAACCTGCGGCTCTTCCTCTATCAATTCAAAAATCCTGGCAGCGCAGGCCAACGCATTCTGAAGCTCCGTCACCACACCCGAAATCTCATTGAAAGGCTTCGTATACTGGTTTGCATAAGTCAAAAAGCAAGACAACTGCCCTACGCTGATCCCCCCAGAAATAGCCGACAGCGCCCCTACGATACCGACACCAGTATAAACCAGGCTGTTCACAAACCTGGTGGATGGATTCACCAAAGACGAAAAGAAAATTGCCCGCAGGGAACATGCCTGCAGCCTTCCGTTGATTTCGTCAAACTGTCTCTCCGTCTCCTCCTCATGGCTAAATGCCTGAACCACCTTCTGATTTCCAATGGCTTCCTCAATCAGGGCCGTCTGCTCCCCCCTGGTTTCCGACTGGAGCTTAAACATGGAATAGGTCTTTCTGGCAATAAAGCTGGCCACAAACAGAGAAACCGGCGTAATCACCACCACCACCAATGTGATTTTTATATTGACCGACAGCATGAAGCCCAGGGTTCCCACGATGGTCATAATTCCCGTAAAAAGCTGCGTAAATCCCATGAGGAGGCCGTCGGCAAACTGATCCACATCCGCAATCACGCGGCTCACCACTTCCCCGTAAGAATGGCTGTCAATGTATTTTAAAGGAAGAATTTCAATTTTAGCAAAGGCATCCCGGCGGATATCCCGTATTACCCTGTAAGTGATACGGTTGTTGCATACATTCATAATCCACTGGGCGGCTGCCGTCAGCAAAATGACCGCAACGATGGTTTGGAGAATCTTTCGTATCTCCCCAAATTCCACATTTCCCGGGCCAAGGATATGGTCGATAGCTCTCCCTGTCAAAATGGGAATGTAAAGAGTCAGCGCCACCGTCACCGCGGCAAAAACCAAAGACAGGGCAACAAAAAATCCGTATCTTTTTATATACTGCAATATTTTTCGGACGGTGCCTTTTTCCACCTTTGTTTTAGTTTTCGCCATAGCTTTTTACCTCCTTCGGAAACTGGGAATAATAAATTTCCTGATATACGGCACAATCCGCAAGCAGCTGGTCATGGCTTCCAATTCCGGCCACTTCCCCATCCTCCAGTACAATAATCTGGTCTGCATACCGGACAGACGATGCCCTCTGGGATACGATAAATACTGTCAGCCGTTCTTTCATTCCCCGGATAGCTTTCCGCAGGTTGGCATCCGTGGCAAAATCCAGGGCAGACGCGCTGTCATCCAAAATCAGGATTTCCGGTTTTTTCACCAAAGCCCTGGCAATGGTCAGCCTCTGGCGCTGTCCGCCGGACAGATTCTTCCCTCCCTGGGAAATGGAAGTGTCAAGCCCATCTTCCTTTTTTTCCACAAATTCTTTGGCCTGGGAAAGCTCAAGCGCCTCCCAGAGTTCTTCTTCCGTGGCGTTATCCTTTCCCCATTTTAAGTTATCTCTTATAGTTCCTTTAAAAAGCACCGCCTTCTGCGGTACTACGCTGATCTTTCCCCTCAGCATATGAAACGGATACTCTTTCACATTGACACCGTCCACCAAAACTTCTCCATCGGTTGCATCATAAAATCTGGGAATCAAGTTTACAAGGGAAGTTTTCCCTGAGCCGGTGCCTCCTATGACACCGATGGTTTCCCCCCGCTCTGCCCGGAAACTGATGTTACTTAAAGACTCGGCGCCTGCATTTTTATAAATAAGGGAAACCTTTGAAAACTCTACTGTCCCTTTTTCCGAAACTTCACCGCCGCCCCATGTTTCCGGCGCTGCCATACTGGATCCCGTTTCCAGTACCGCCCCGATCCGCCCCGCGCAGGCCAGCGCTTTGGTAATAGTAATAATCAAGTTTGCCAGCTTAATAAGTTCCACAAGAATCTGGGACATATAATTGACGAGAGCCACCACCTGGCCCTGGCTGATCACACCTGAATCCACCTGGACTGCCCCTGTCCAGATAAGCGCCACCACCGCTCCATTGATAATAACATAAGTAAAGGGGTTCATCAGGGCTGAAATCCGCCCGGCAAAAACCTGCATTTTCGTAAGTTCCGCATTTCTGGCAGAAAACCGCTTCCGTTCCTCTTCTTCTTTATTAAAGGCGCGCAGGACACGCACCCCTGTCAGATTTTCCCTTGTGGTTCCCAGAACTCTGTCAAGCCCCGCCTGAACTTTCTTATACAAAGGCATGGTGGTCATCATAATTCCAAAAACCACAACAGACAAAAGCGGAATCGTCACCACAAATACCATGGCAGCACGCGCATTGATGGTAAAAGCCATACACATGGCTCCAAATACAATAAATGGGGAACGTAAAAACAGCCTCAAAGTCATATTGACGCCCGACTGGGCCTGGTTTACATCACTTGTCATCCTTGTGATCATGGTCGACGTCCCAAGGGTGTCAATTTCTGTATAGGACAATTTTTGTATGTGGGAAAACAAGGCATGACGCACACTGGTTGCAAATCCCACCGCCGCTTTGGCAGCAAAATACTGTGCTGTCACCGAACAGGCCAGTCCGACCACCCCCAATGCAACCATCACCAGACACATGCGCACCACGTATCCTGTATCCCGGTTGGCGATTCCCTTATCAATCACCGCCGCCATTACAAGTGGCACCAGAAGTTCAAAAGAGGCCTCCAAAAGTTTAAACAGAGGGCCTAAGATACTTTCCTTTTTATAAGCCTTCAAATAAATGAGAAGTCGTTTCATGTTTTCACCTCAAATGATATTTGTATTGCATTTTTCCATTCTTTATACTATCATAAATTAAAGTATATGAAAAATATTATATTTATATGGTTTCCATATGATTTTCATATATATCTTCCCAGAAAGGAGCCTTTATGGATCTAAAGCAGCTCACTTATTTTGTCACTGTCGTCGGTGAAGGGACGATCTCCGCCGCAGCAAAAAAACTCCATATGACTCAGCCTCCCTTGAGTATTCAGCTGAGACTCCTGGAAGAAGAGGCCGGCTGTCTTCTTTTTGAACGTGGTTCCCGCTCCATACGACTCACTGATGCTGGAAAGATGATGTATGAAAGGGCCTCTACCCTGCTTCATATGTCCGCCCTTTTAAAAGAGGAGCTGCAGGAATATCAGCGTGGCACATATGGCACTTTACGTCTTGGTGTCATTTCTTCTGTCAGCAGTACGTTGTTCTGCCAATGGTTCTCTGATTTTCATAATCTCCACCCTGATATACGTTTTGAACTTTCAGAAGCTGACACTTATCAGCTGCTGGAGAACCTGCGGGATGGGCTCATTGAACTGGCAGTGGTACGTACCCCGTTTCCACTGGGAGATTTTCAATCTTTCCCATTAAAAAAAGAAAGGATTGCAGCGGCCGGACACGCCCACTATTTCTCCTCTCTTTCCGATACGGTTTCCATGGAAGAGCTTTCCCGTATGCCTTTGATCCTCTACAGGCGGTGGGAAGCTGTCCTGGCTGAAGCTTTCCACAGAAAAAGCCTTCCCTTTGAACCCTTCTGCAAAAATGACGATGCCAGAACCACGGCATTTCTGGCAGATACCGGAGCCGGCGTAGGAATCCTTCCTCAATCAGCCATACCTTTATTCCGTCATAAAGACACCATTTGGAAACCGATTCAATGCGAAAGCTTCGCTTCCACGATTTCTGTGATCCACAACAAAAACATCTCCCTATCCCTTCCTGCCAGGATTTTCGCAGAATATCTTCAGGCCCATTCTTACACATGACAAAGAAGCTGCTGCAAAATATGAATTACATTTTGCAGCAGCTCCTTTATCATTCGCTTCTTTTTTAACCCATCACATCTACTGCACAACAAGGGGTTGTCCAGTACATGGAAGAAATACCGATTCCATGAGCCTCATCAATGGCATGGATAATCTTTCCGCCACCGATGTATAACGCCACATGATAAATCCTGCCACCGCTGGCATAGAAAATCAAATCACCAGGCTCTACACTGTCAAGAGGCACTCTCCGTCCGTCGTGGGACTGAGCGCTGGAAGTCCTGGAAAGGCCGATTCCGGCATTGGCCATAACACTTCTGGTAAATCCAGAACAGTCGGTGCCGTTTGTCAGGCTGCTGCCACCCCATACATAAGGATTGCCGATAAACTGCTTTGCATAAGCCACAACTGCATTTCTGGCGGAACTCTTCTTCGCCGCCTCTGCCTCTTCCTCACGCCTTCTGGCTTCTTCAATCATCTCCTGCTCTTCTTCCAGGGAAATGGCCTTATCAAATTTCACATAAACCTGCACATATTCTTCCGCCACGTATCCCACTACAGGATTTCCGTCATCATCATCACCCAGAGAAAGCTTTACAAAACCATTTTTCTGCTCTACAACTGTATATTTTTCACCAGCCCAGAGAGTTGTGATAATATCACTTTCCGTCGTCGGTTCAGACCGTACCCGGAGGCCGCCCTCTTCCACATAACCGAACATTTTGCCGATTTTCAGTGCAAGCTCTTCTGCTTCCTCACCTGTGATAAAATACTCTGCCTTAATATATCCGTCCACAGAACCGGAATGAATCCGATACCAGGTGCCGTCCTCTGTCTCCACCGTTTCCTCAATGGTAGCTGCACAGTTATTATAAATCTTTCCCAGTATTTCTCCCTCTACACTGGCCGCATCCCGGATATTTACATAATCCTCATCGCCATTCACCTGGGAAACCGCCACATCCTCATAAGGAGAAGGCGCCTTCACAGGAGACACTGCCGCCATCTGGGCCGCCACCTGGCTCACTGCTTCTTCCGGCGTCTGTCCAGGTGTGATTGCCGTAGCCGGAACCCGGTTGTCTGCCGCTTCATCTTCCCCGGTTTCCTCTGCGCTGCTCTCTCCGCCTTCTGCTCCGGTAGTCTCTGTTTCCGTCTCAGAAGCCCCGGAAGACACACTGGCGTTGGAAGCTGCCGTCAAAGAAGCAGCGCCTACCGCCACCTTTTCTGTCACGGCCTGTGCAGCCTCATCTTCAGCCGGCTCATTCTGTGTATATTCTGTATCATTTGAAGAACCGGAGGCCGCCGTCTTCGGAGCCACCGTCACCAGGCCTGTTGCGCCGGGCATCCCATAAGCGGTCACACCTGCGGCCATTGCTGCACAAAAACATCCTGCTGCAATCAACTTCCTTGTTTTTCTCATAATTTCCTCCAGACTTATGCTGTTACAATTCTTCTCCATTTATTACGATTTTATTACAACCTTGTGATTTATTATATCAAGTGCAAAGAGCATTGTCAACCCTCGGCAAAGCCACAGGAAAGTCCTGAAGCCAAAAGCGCCGGAAAATATAAATTTATACGCCTTTTAACCCTCGGAATCAATTTTCTATAAAGTGATAAAAGCGGTACGGCCAACGGCCATACCGCCAAATTTATCTGTCAAATTTTACAAAATAGATACTGCCCGATATACTTTGCCGGGAATCAGGGGAGTCACCCCGATGCCCTGTGACTCATCAATGGCATGGACAATCTGGTTTCCACCAATGTACATAGCCACATGGTAAATGCTTCCGCCGCTGGCATAGAAGATCAAATCTCCAGGCTGAAGTTCACCTACGGAAATCGTCCTTCCCACACCTGCCTGTGCACGAGAAGTCCTCGGGAGATTAATTCCAAAGTGAGCGTAAACTCCTTTTACAAAACCAGAACAGTCCGTACCACCGCTCAGGCTGTTTCCGCCATACACATAAGGACATCCCTGGAACTGCAGTGCATATGCCACGACTGCATTTCTGCTGGCATCAGAAACCTCTGGAGCAGGCGTAGGCTCAGGAGCCGGTTCCGGCGCTGCCGGAGCTTCTGTTTCCGGCGCTCTGGAAGGAGCTTCTGTCTCCTGGCGTTCGGAAGATTCTTCTCTGCGGCTTTCACCGGCCTGTTCCTCTACCCTCCGCAACTCTTCCTCTGCCTCTCTTGCTTCTTCTTCCAGTCTTGCTTCTTCTTCCAGTCTGGCCTGTTCCTCCTCAAGGGAAACTGCCTCATCAAATTTTACATATGTATTTACATACTCTTTTGCCACATATCCTGCCACATCGTTTCCGGCATCATCTTGTCCAAGAGAAAGTTTGATGAAATCCTCTTCCTGATCTACCACCGTATAGATATCACCCTGCCACAGGGTATCAATCACACCGCTTTCCGTGGTGGGTTCTTCCCTCAGTCTCAACCCTCCCTCGGATACTTCCGCATAGCTCTTGCCAATCTCCATGGCAACCTGCTCTGCTTCATCACCAGTTACAAAATAATCAGATTTTATATATCCTTCCACAGAGCCGGACTGAATCTTGTACCAGTCGCCGTCTTCTGCGGAAACAGTATCTACAATCGTGGCGGCACAGTTGTTGTAAATCTTTCCCACAACCTCTGCCTCTGTATTAGCATCCATCCTGATGTTTACATATCCTTCATCATCTCCCACCTGGGATACTGCAACATTTTCATAAGGGGAAACTTCTTCTTCCTCTACAGGCGCCTCAGGTTCTGCCTGAACTGCCGCGGGAGCGCTCTGAAGATAATCCTTTAACTCATCTTCCGGGTTCTCCGTCCCTGCGTAAAAATTGTTCATCGCTACAGAAAGCCCCGCCACTGCGGAATCAATCTCAACTTTATTTGCCGCTTTTGCAGAAGGAGTTCCCGCTATTAACACAGATGCACATACACAACCTACTGTGACTAAAATTCTATTTCTATTCACAAATCCAACCTCCAGTATTTCTCTGCCATATGTTACAAAATTGTTACGTCTTTAATCATTATAGCCTTTTTGATGGCCGCTGTCAACCGATTTTCCCGTAAAACCCTTTCCATATTCTACTAAACCGGTATAAAAGCATGGTTTTCAGGAGTATTTTGTAATATTTTTGTCATAATTATGTAAAAAGAAACATATATCTCATATGTTATAAATTATACCAACTCCCTAAAACCGTGTCAACATTTATGTAACAATTTCTTTCGTTTTTACTTTCCGCCTCAGATTTTTCCTTTCCGTCCCCTCTCTTCTATGGTTTTTCCACAACAATTCCCCCACTGTCTGCGGCATATTTTAACCGTGCTGTAATTTCTCCTATAAACCCGGTTAAATACTCCGACAGTTCCCGGCAATTATCATAATACTTCTGTATAAATATCTCAGTCTCTGTCTTCAGGCGCATATTGACAGCCTGCAAGTCTTCCTGCCGGAAAATCCTTTTCAGCTCCAGCCAGTCCTCTTCCCCTGTTTCCTCTTCTGACAATGGCTTTCCCATCAGAATGTGCTCTGCAACAGACATAAAAACAACTTCACAGGGGTTCCCTGTCATCTTTTCATATATGTTTTTGTATTTTTCCAGTATCCTTCCCACATAGTTTTCAGGAAAACCTTTTAAAAACCTCTGTTCCTGAAGGATGCATTTTAAAAATTCATATATTTTGTCTATCCCAGTCATCCCTGAAAGATCCTTAAGCGCCGGATAATCCAGCGTAATTATTGTATTTTGCGGTTCAAACTCCACGTCATACCACTTAAAAAACCTTGGTATCCCCTTAATAAACGTATCTTCCAGACACTGGTTTCCAAACGAAACAAATTCCGGCAGAATTTCATGATATAAATTTAAAGCCGCTTTCACTTTTTCTTTGGCACAGGCCACCCCTGCTTCATATACCTCCTGTGCCGGCGTTTCCTTTGTTGAAACCACCGGATTACTTCCACATGTTTCTGCTTCATGAATACAGTATAAAACAGCCTCCATCAGCTGTTCCGCCTTTTCATAAGTCACAGAGGTGCTGTCCCCTCCCACATATTTTTCCGCCAGCCTGGCCACCACCGGAATCAGATCATTCATCCCGTAACCCATCTTTCATTACCTCCAACAAAGATCTTTTAACACTTCCAGATATAATTCCGGATCCCATCTTCTGACTTCGTCAAATTTTTCATACTCCCCATATCCTTCTGAAACAGTATAACCCCTGTAACCTGCCCTGACCGCCCTGGAAAAAATATTCAGACATGTCCCTTCCAGATAATCCAGGTCCCCAAAGCAAATTTGGTCAAACTGCTCCCTCATAAAATGTAGAAGCTCCTCATCTGCCACCTCATCCTGTGTTTCATTTTTATATAGGTAGAAAATTTCCTGCAGGCGGATAATTGTATCCACATAACAGTTCTGGTCAATAAAGTCAGAATCACAGAATTCATAAATGATTTTCGGTACAATCCCTTCACCGAATTCCACCCTCTTTTGCTCTTGCAGGCTATGTTTCCGTTCTTCCAGAATCAATTCTGCATCTTCTTTTGTCAGAATAAGCCCAAACCGCCCCGACGCCTGGTTTGTCTCCAGCATCTTTTCCAGTTGGTTTTCACGCTGCAATAAAATCATCCAGTTCTTCTCCAAGACCATACCTCCCCGTACTTTGCCATCAGTTGATAAGAACATGAACCTATACCGTCCATTGACAAAGAACATATCCAGGCTGGAACGCGTGTGCCCTTCCCAATGGACGGCAGGGAACATCATTATAGCACTGCCTGGGAGGCCTTGCCAGTCTTGTATTTTTACTATTTTTGTAGTATAATAAAGACAGCAAAAAGGGGCTGTGGCAAAACCCGGATTTATCTTTAGCCGGATATATGCCACAGCCCCTTTTATGGTTTAAAATTTGAATCTAAAAGTCTCTGCCCTGTTTACGCTGCTGCAAATCCCACAATCAGGTATCCAACGGCCGCCAGCCCACCGCAGATCAAAGCATAAGGAAGCTGGGTCTTTACATGATCCAGATGGTCTGCCGCAGAACCCATGGAGGAAAGGATCGTCGTATCCGACAGAGGCGAACAGTGGTCGCCAAACACGCCGCCGCCTGCCACCGCTGCAAATACCGCCACAACAATGGTATTCAAAGCCCCTCCGGTGATGCTGAAAGCAAGAGGCAGGGCAATGGGCATACAAATGGCGAAAGTACCCCAGGAAGAGCCTGTCGCAAAAGCCATAACTGCCGAAACAATAAAAATCAGCGCTGGAAGCACATGAGGTGTCAGAAACCCTTCACAAAGCGAAATAATATAATTGGCCGTCCCCATCTGTTTGCTCAATGCATTTACCGAATAGGCCAGGGCCAAAAGGACGATGGCAGGAAGGGCGCCCTTGATGCCGTCCATCATGGTATTCATGACTTCTTTAAAAGGGATTCCCTGGATCATCATACTGATCATCATGAAAATTCCCACAAACAGGAAAGCTTCCATGGTCTTGGCCGACTTAAAAGCAATATACGTACCTAAAGCCATAGTAATAATCATCAAAACCGGCAGGACAAAGTTCAAAAACACCCTGGGTTTAAAGCCTGGATAAGGCTTCATATCTGTCAGTTCCTTGCCGGTCAGGGGCGTCGCGCCGTCAGCCAGCACTTTCCCCTCTTCCATGGCCCGCTTTTCCGCCTTTTTCATGGGGCCAAAATCTTTGATGATACCGGATCCGATAAGACCCACAAACACCACTGCAAGCAAAGCGTAAAAATTAAAAGGGATCGCCTTCATAAACAACGCCGCGCCATCGGCCTCCGTTGCAATACATCCCACGCCTACGGCCAAGCCGCTTAGATAAGCCGCCCATCCGGTGATCGGGACCAGTACGCTGACAGGCGCCGACGTGGAGTCTGCGATATAAGCCAGTTTTTCTCTGGAGATTCTGGCTTTATCCGTAATGCTCCTCATGGTGCAGCCCACAAACAAAGGACTGAAAGAATCACTGAAATATACAAACATCCCAAGCACCCACGCCATCAGCTGGGCGCCGCGGCGGCTCAGATTCTTATCGTGAACCCACTGGGAAAAGCCCTGGATGGCCCCGGTTTTCTGAAAATAAGCCACCAAAATCCCAATAAAGGTATTCAGAAGCATGACCCAGGAAAAACTGGTGGTGCCCAGGCTTTCTTTCAAAAGTGTGGGGAACCCTAAGATTCCCTGGCCCGCCATCAAAGTCCCCGTAATACAGGCAATGGCCAGTGACACAACCGTGTTCTTTGTCATAAAAGACAGCACGATTGCGAGAATCGGCGGGATTATGGAAATAAACCCCATGTTAATTAACTCTTCCATACGTTTCCTCCTCTGATTGTTCTATAATATTAAAGTTTTACCTCCTTCATAGAAATAAAATTGTCGGAACGGGATACAGTAGCCGGGGGAGCCATATCAAGCTCCTGCCCGGAAATCCCCAGAATCTCCTCCGGGCGGATCCAGGGCCTTTTTTGAAGCGCGCTGGTTTCCTCATGGGTCAGGTAGCCTCTATAAGCTGTCAGGCTTCTGCGAAGAAAACCATCTTTCCCACAGGCCGCCGCCACTCCCAGGTTCATGATATTCCGAAAATGCGGCAGCACGGAAGCAGCATAAGCCACGGATGTGGAATTGGCAATGGCCCCCGGGATATTGCTGACACAGTAATGGACAACGCCCTCTTCCGTGTAGCAGGGATTCTCATGGGTAGTCTCATGGAATGTCTCAATGACACCCACATCATTACTGATATCCACAATCACAGAACCTTTTCCCATGGTCTTTACCATTTCTCTGTCGATGAGGTGGTCGGTACGGCCTTTTGGCCATTTTACACAGTTTAATACCATATCCGTCTCAGGAAGAAGGGCCGCGATATTTTCCCTGGTGGAAATCATGGTATTTACCTGTTCCCTGTACTGGCGGCCGATGGAACGCAAGGTTCCGATATTGATATCCATGACCGTCACCCAGGCCCCCAGGGAATGGAGCACGGAAAGCGCTGCCTGTCCCACAATACCCCCGCCTAAAATCAATACTTTCATGCCGGGGGCGCCCCCCAGGCCGCTCACAAATTTCCCTTTTCCGCCATTGATGGAAAGCATGGCGTAAAGCCCCATCAAAGCCCCCTGCTTTCCCGCCGCCTCACAGTTGGGAGAACCATAACGGTGGGAATCCTCCGCTGTAAAGGCAATGACCTTCCTATCCAGAAGAGCCTGTACTTCTTCTGGATGGGCCGCCGGATGGATACAGGTAAATACAATCTGCCCTTCCCTCAAAAGCTCAAATTCACATGGCTCAAACTCTTTGACCTTTGCAAGGAAATCGCACCTCTCAAACATTTCCTCTGCCGTTTCCACAAGTTTAGCACCTGCTTTTTCGTATTCTTCATCGCCAAACCCGGCCTTCTCCCCCGCGCCTTTCTGAACCAGCGCCTTATGGCCGTCAGCCACAATGGACGCGATTTCCGACGGTGTCGCGATGACACGGTATTCCCCGTTCTTGATATCTTTCAATACCCCAAAAACCATTTTCATTTCCTCCATAATATAATGTATATATAATACCCTTTCTTAGCCGATTCCATTGTAAAGGAATCCCAAAATCAACACAATAACTGTAAGCGGCACATAAACATATTTTGCCAAAGCGCCAAAGACCACCGGCAAAGGCCGCTCCCTTCCCTGATCCATTTCTTCTTTGATCTTCCGGTATCCCAAAATATAATAAACGGAAATTGCCCCCAGAACCGCGCCGATGGGGACGATGTCGATGGTGATAAAATCCATCCACCAGCCGACGGAATCTCCATGCTCCAAAAACAGCCCCACGCCGAGAACAATCCCCCCGCACAGAAGAACAGATAATCTCCTTTTCAGGCCGAACCTGTACTGCCAGCTCTCAATCACAGCTTCAAACATGTTCATAAGCGATGTAATTCCTGCAAAGCATACGGACAGGAAAAAAATCGCCGCAAAAAGCCTCCCCATGGGCATCTGCCGAAACACATTTGGCAAGGTGACAAACATCAGGGAAGGCCCTCTGTCCGGGGCGATTCCAAAAGCAAAAACCGCCGGCATAATGGCCAACGCCGCCAAAAGAGCCGCTATAGTATCAAATACTGCTGTCTGTACAGATGCCCGCGGAATATTTTCTTTCTTATTTAAATAGGAGCCATAAACAATCATCCCGGAACCAGTGATAGACAGCGTAAAAAATGCCTGACCCATGGCCATCACCCAGGTATCCGCCCGCAAAAGATACTCCCATTTAGGTACAAACAGGAATTCATAGCCGACTGTTGCGCCGGGAAGGAACGCCACCCGGACTGCCAAAACCACAAACAACAGGAAAAACACCGGCATTAAAATTTTATTTGCCTTTTCAATTCCAGAGACAGCATTGCACAGCAAAATTACAACCGCAGTTCCCACAGCCAGTACATGCCACGGCACACTTCCCAGGTGCTGCGCGGCGGCGGCGAAATAAGCGGCAGAGTCCTCCGTCAAAATTGTCCCTGTCAGAGAACCCGCGAAAGAACGGATCACCCAGCCAATGATGATGGAATAGCCAATGGCGATTCCCAAAGAACCAAGAAGAGGAATCCAGCCCAGGATTTGTCCCAGTTTCCCCTTTCCAATCCGGTTAAAACAATACTTGTAAGCCCCCAGCGTCCCAGTCCCGGCCAGCCGGCCCAGGGCAAATTCCGCCGAAAGCCCCACCAGGCCGAAAAGGGCCACAAACAGAATGTAAGGAAGCAGAAACGCCGCCCCTCCGTATTGTCCCAGACGGTAAGGAAACAACCAGATATTTCCCAGTCCCACAGCCGACCCGACACATGCCAGCACGAAGCCAAAGGAGCTGGAAAAGCCGCCGTTTACATGTCTTTTTTCACTCATATAAAAGTTCCCCCTTAAGTTTTATCCCTGAAAGACCGCTTCCATATCTGCCGGAAGCGGCGCCTCAAATTCCATCTCTTTCCCTGTCACAGGATGCCGGAAGGCAAGCCGGAACGAATGGAGGGCTTGCCGCCCTATATATTCCATATCAGGATTGTAAAGATAATCCCCGATGACAGGGTAACCCAGGTATTTCATGTGAATCCTGATCTGATGGGTCCTTCCTGTCCCCAATAAAAGGGCCACCAGGCTGTGGCCGTTTTTCTCTTCCATGACTTGATAACGGGTGACAGCCTTTTCCCCATTCTGAAAATCCACTGTCCTCTCAATGACAGAACCTGGTTTTCTTCCCAAAGGCGCACAGATCATACCTGAAGGCGGTTTTACATAACCCCTCACAATGGCCCGGTATTCCCGTTCCATCTCTTTCTTTACTGCCATATCCGCCAGCACACAGGCGCTGAGTATGTGTTTTGCCACCACTGTGAGGCCCGATGTATCTCTATCCAGACGGTTGGTACAGCGGAACACAAACGCTTTTCCCTGTTCCTTAAAATACCAGGCCAACCCATTGGCCAGAGAATTTTCATAATTGTGCATGGATGGATGGGTGGGCATCCCGGCCGCCTTGTTGACCACCAGAAGGTCTTCATCCTCATATACAATCTTTAGAGGAAGCCTCACCGGGACAATCTGCTTTGAACTTTCTGTCTCTGAAATATTAACCTGAATTTTATCCCCTGCCAAAACCCGCTCAGTCAAATACCGGGACTGTCCATTCACCGTCACCCCATCTGAAACTTGTTTCAAGTGGGAAAGGCAGCTTCGGGAATATCCCCGTCTTTTTAAGAATTGCCCGATCCGAATCCCTTCCTCTTCCTCACCTGCCTCATAGCTGATTTTCCTCTCCATGGCCTCCTCCCGGAAAACATTTTTCTGTCCCGCCTTTCAGTTCCCGCTGTCCCAGGCGCACCTCTTCCATAAGATCTGCCATCTCTCCCGAAAGCTGGTCAAACAAATAATGTTTGCCGCCTTTCTGCTTCTCCCGGCAAATTTCCCGGACTGCAATATTGGCGGATTCAATTTCTTTCTTCAAGTCCCCAGCCGACATCCTTCCCGCCCCCTGGCCCAAAATGATCACCTGTTCCAGGGCGTCGGAAGAGGCCACCGTCACCCGGTATTTCCTGCCGATCTCATGGACTGTTTTTTCGATATACTGGTCTGCAGTCTCTGCTTCCTTTGTGAAAACCACGTGGATATTATGGTATTTGAAAATCTCTCCCGGATTTCCTTCCACCTTATATGCATCAAAAACCAAAATCAATATACAGGTTTTATATCCCTGGTAATTGGACAAAATGTCCATCAGCTTTCCCCTGGCCGCCCCAATGTTTTCCGCTGCCAGCTCTTTTAATTCCTCCCAGGCGAATATGATATTATAGCCGTCCACCAGAAGGTATTCTTTCTCTGCCATTTCCTTCGGGGCCCATTCTGCTTTTCTTTCCGTCTTCCTTCCCGGAACTTTCCCGGAAAGGCCGGATACGCTATTTTCCCTGGCCGGCTGTGTCATATGGGTGGTTTTTTCAAACCCCTTCCTCTTTCCAGGAGACGAACCGTAAGTACGGGTGAAAATCGCTTCCAGCTCTTTATCATCCGCCCGGAGAGCCTTAAAATCCCTGGCAGCAGCCACAGGCTCCTGCATACCCAGAACTTGTCCGGCGCCTGCCTGTCCTTTGGTTTTCTTTTTCAAAACAGATTCCAAATGCATATATTCCGGCACCTGATTCCAAGGAACCACAAATCCTGCCCCATGGGCGCAGAATATGGAACCGGAAGGGTTGGAAAGATCTGATTCCGCATCATAACCGGAGGAAAGAATCACTTCCTCCTCATTATGGCAGGGTTCATAACCTTTCAGCACACAAAACAACTTCCCCCTGCCCTTCGTATAAGACAAGACTTCCGACTGGTATCCCTGCATGCATGCCACAGGAACCGTCCCCGTAAGGAGCGCCGTCTCCCCGGACTGTTCCGGCAAAGGAACGCTCCCATGCATCCGCTGCAAGTCATTTAAAGCGCGTCCCACATTTTCCACCGGCACTTCCATTCGGTATTCATAAACAGGCTCCAGAAGTACCGGCTCCGCGTTCATCAGGCCCTGGCGCACTGCACGGTAAGTGGCCTGCCTGAAATCGCCGCCTTCCGTATGTTTGATATGCGCCCGTCCTGCTGCTAGCGTAATCTTAACGTCTGTAAGCTCCGCCCCGAGAAGGACACCCCTGTGCCGCTTTTCTTCCAGATGTGTCAGTATCAATCTCTGCCAGTTTTTATCCAGTACGTCTTCACTGCATATGCTGGCAAACTGAAGCCCGCTCCCAGGCTCTCCCGGTTCCAGCAGGAGATGGACCTCCGCGTAATGACGCAGAGGCTCAAAGTGGCCGACCCCCTCCACCACATTTTTAATCGTTTCCTTATAGACGATTCTCCCTGTATCAAAGGAAACAGGGACTCCATACCGCTCCTTTATCATATTCCCCAGGATTTCTGTCTGAACTTCTCCCATGACCTGTGCATGGATTTCATTCAGTTCCTCTTCCCAGACCATATGGAGGAGTGGCTCCTCTTCTTCAAGCTCCCTCAGCTTTAAGAACATCTGGTGAACATCACTTTCCGGCGGAAGCAAAATCCGGTAGTTTAACACCGGCTCCAACAAAGGGGCTTCTGAAGCTTCCTCCACGCCAAGGCCCTGCCCGCTGAAAGTCTTGTCAAGGCCCGTGACGGCACAGATAGTTCCGGCAGGCGCCTCGTTTACCATGCGGAAGGAAGCGCCGGAATAAATCCTGATCTGGTCAGCTTTTTCCTCCCCCACAAGACTTTTCACCTTCAAAGTCCCGCCTGTCACTTTCATATGGGTCAGCCGCATCCCCTGTGTATCCCGCGATATTTTGTAAACCTTTGCGCCAAATCCTTCCGGATATTCCCGGAAAACGGTATATGTTTCAATTCCCTTAAGAAGCTCTTCGACGCCCCAAAGCTTTAACGCAGACCCAAAATAGCAGGGAAATACTTTTCTCTCCCGAATCAGGCAAGCAACGGCTTCCTGCCCGACCTTTCCTGTTTCCAGATATGTCTCCAAAAGCCCCTCATCACACATGGCAAGGCTCTCGGCAAATACTTCATCCTCCAGACAACCGCCAAAATCCAGGCACCGCTCGTCCAGCTGTTTTTGGATTTCATCCAGAAGCTTCCCTCTGTCACAAACTTCCTGATCCATCTTATTGATAAAAAGAAACACCGGAACCCCATATCGGCGAAGCAGCCGCCACAATGTTTCCGTATGTCCCTGTACGCCGTCGGCCCCGTTTATGACCAGCACTGCATAATCGAGCACCTGTAAGGTCCGCTCCATTTCTGCCGAAAAATCCACATGTCCCGGAGTATCGAGAAGTGTCACATGATATCTCCCCATTTCGGCCTCTGCCTGCTTAGAGAATATGGTAATCCCCCTGGACTTTTCCATGACATACGTATCTAAAAAAGCATCCCCGTGATCCACCCTCCCCGGCCTTCGGATGCTGCCGCAAAGGTAAAGGATACTTTCCGCCAGGGTGGTCTTCCCCGCATCCACATGGGCCAGAAGGCCAATACTGATATGCTTTGACGGTTTACCCGCCAATTTGTTTTCAGACGTATTTTCCATAGAAAATACCCCCTTTGTCTATGGCAATTCTTTCCCGCCGGCTGGCAAGAAGATGTATGTCCCTGGCAACCGACGGTATTATCATATCATAGAAATATCCATAAGTCGATACGTGTTTCCATATCTGTCCCCTGCCGTCAGGCTATGTTGTTTAAGTATCGCCTGCTGCCGGTTAGAAAGAGCATTTCTTCACCCAAAAGGAACAAAGAATCCTGCTTGCAGGATTCTCCGCCTGCGGCGGATCGCTTCAGCGATATAATTCCTCTCCGCCGCAGTGCGATCCTCGCGGAGCGTAAGCGGGCCTGAAAGGCTAATTTCCCTTCGGGTACCCCATCATGGCCATTCAGCCGTTACAAAAAGTATGATATTATAAAACTAATATCTTCACCCAAAGTAAGAAAAATATGATATCATAAAATTAATTTCGTCACAAAGGAGGAAAATTGTATGTTCTGCAGCCACTGCAGTTTTGAATTGGATCCAAACACAAAATTTTGTCCCCGGTGCGGCGCCCCGCAGGCCCATCCTCAGTCCGTTCCTGAAGAAGCCCCGGCGCCTCCCCCTCCCATCCCTCCGGCAGAGTCTTCCCTGCAGCCGTCTCAGGAGGCTCAGGCGCCATACTCTGCACCGTCTGTTCAGGATAAGCCCCTTCAGAAGAAAAAAGGAAAACCAACCGTACTTTTGGCGGCCCTATCCGCCATCCTGGCAGTGGTTCTGGCGCTTCAAAATTTAGGAATTGTAGGCCTGATCGCAGGAAATGGATCTGGGCGGATGGAAGGAAAAGGGTATGCTTCCGCCGAAGAAGCGGTGGCGGCTTATATCGAAGCTATGCGGCAGGGAGATATCCCGGCCATGGTTTCCACCTTTGCCGTTGAGAGCTATGCGGACCACCTTGATACAGAAGCCCAGCTGAACCGTATAGGCATCTTCTTTCCTAATGATAGGGGCCAAAAAATATACGAACTGACCGGCAGTGATTATGAGAGGCAGCTCAGATACTGTGCAAGGCAGGCCCAGATTACAGAGAACCTTCATAGCCAGCTTATATGCTACACAGCCTATTTTGAAAAAGAATTGGATGTTTGGGAAAACAGCAATGTCTCGTTCTATGACAAAGACGATCCGGAAGAAGCCATCGAAGAATTTCTCGATATATTCCGTACAGACTCTTTCGGCAAAGCTTTATCGGAAATAAAACTGGAGGAATTCATAGCCCCGGAAGACCTGGAGAAAACTTACGCCTCTGAAAACCTTCAAAACGAGATGAATAAACGCCGGAAGATTTATGGCTGCAATGAATATAAAAGTGTCGCCGCCCTTGTGACGCTGGACGGCGAAGAATGGCTCCTGACCATGGAGTGCGGAAGCTACAACGGACGCTGGTACAATATATCCCTCAACAGCACTATTTCGACGATGCTTGGATTCGATTCCGGTGCTTACGGCCTGGCTCCTTATTCCGAAATCCAGTAGAAGAGATCTCACACACTTTAAAATCCCGGAAGGGCCGGGGCAAAATCAAAGCCGCTTATATGTTGCCCCCCCCTTCCGGGAACTGTTTTTTAGGGATGCTGGATGGCATCCTTTACTTTTTCAGATACTTCTTCGCTTGCCAATACTTTTAAAAGCTCCAATCCTTCGTCGATGGCAAATCCCAGGCCGCGGCCTGTCACGACATTTCCGTCCCGCACAACGCCTTCCCCCGTATAATCTGCTCCCAGAAGCTTATCTTCCCAGCCGGGATAACAGGTGGCCCGTTTTCCTTCCAGACAATGGTATTTTCCGAGAACGCTGGGCGCCGCGCAGATGGCCGCCAGGGTTTTTCCTTCCCGATGAAATTTCTGAAGCACTTCCCCCAGTTCCTCATGCTCTGCAAGATGGGCTGTCCCCGGCATTCCCCCCGGCAGGAAAATGGCATCACATTCCTCGCACTCTTCGGCCGACCACATACAATCTGTCCGAATCGCAATATTGTGGGAGCCTGTCACCAGGAGTCCCTCGCCCATGGAAGCCAGGATCGTATTCACCCCTCCCCGCCTCAAAATATCCACAACCGCCAGGCACTCTACTTCTTCCAGCCCCTGCGCCACGCAAACATAAACCTTGCTCATAAATACTCCTCCTTGTATAATCATAATATACCTTCTAATGATAATTTATTATATCACAACTCAGACCACAGGAAAAGCCGAAAGGAGCGCCACATGGAAATTGAAAGAAAATTCCTCATCAAAAAGCTTCCAGAAAATCTGGAATCCTTCCCCTGTCTGCTCATTGAACAAGCCTATCTCTGCACAGATCCGGTGGTGCGTGTCCGCCGCCAGGATAACGACTATTATATGACTTACAAAGGACACGGCCTCATGGCCCGCGAAGAATATAACCTTCCACTGAACGCCAATGCTTATGAGCATCTGAAAGCCAAAGCCGACGGCCGCACCATCACAAAAAAGCGTTATTGTATCCCTTTTGGGGAGCTGACCATTGAGCTGGACATTTTCTCTTCCCTGCCCGGCCTTATCATGGCAGAAGTGGAGTTTCCCACAGAAGAAGCGGCCCTCTCCTTCACACCCCCGGAATGGTTCGCCGAAGATGTGACAGGGGACAGCCGCTATCACAACAGCAATATGATTTAAGCTTTAACCGTCGGCCGGCAAAAGCACGTGTATCTTTGCCAGCCGACGGTATCCGCCTTCTTATCCCTGCTTCACTGCCTCAAATTCTTCCAGAATCTCTTTTTCCGGCGGCGCCGTCACCAGAGATACAACAAGAATTGCCGCAGAGGCCACAAGGAAAGCGGGAAGCAGCTCATAAATATCCCAAAGCCCTCCCATGGGACGGACAATAAATTTCCATACAAATACCATAACGCCTCCGGCAACCATACCGGCCAGCGCCCCCCATTTGTTGCTCCGTTTCCAGAACAGGGAGAATAACATCACCGGACCGAATGCCGCTCCAAATCCTGCCCATGCAAAGGACACGATCTTAAATACGGAGCTGTTGGGATTCCACGCCAGCCCAATGCCCACCACTGCAATACCAAGAACCGTCAAACGGGCAATTCTCATGGCCGTCTTTGTGCTCATTTTAACCTTCAGGAAATCCTGTAAAAGATTCTGGGACACACTGGAAGCCGCCGCCAGAAGCTGGGAGTCTGCTGTGGACATGGTACAGGCCAGGATCCCCGCCATGATGATTCCAGCCAAAAGCGCCAGTAATACTCCATTTTGGCTGAGAATTTCAGAAAGCCGGATGATAACTGTCTCCGCCTCAGAACTTCCTTCCAGTACAGGAAGCTTTCCTGCCGCTGTCACTGCATTTCCGATGATACCGATCATAATCGCCACGAACATGGCAATCACCACCCAGATGCTTCCAATCCGGCGGGAAACTTTAAGCTCCTTTTCATCACGGATTGCCATAAAACGTAAAAGGATATGGGGCATACCGAAATATCCCAGCCCCCATGCAAACATGGAAGCGATGTTCAAAACCCCGTAGGGGCTTGCCGTATTGTCGGCGGCGTTATGAATCTGGGTCATACTCAGATAACCATTTAGTTGCTCCGCATTTTCCGCAACAGCGCCAAAGCCCCCTGCATAGGAGATACCAAAAAACACAATGACCAGCAGTGCAATCGTCATGACAATACTCTGAATCAAATCTGTCGTGGACACGGCCAGGAATCCTCCCATCACCGTATAGCCCACCACCACTGCCGCGCCAATGATCATGGCAACATGATATTCCACGCCGAACAGTGTGTTAAACAGTGTTCCAATGGCTTTAAAGCCCGATGCCGTATAAGGGATAAAGAAGATCAAAATCACAAGGGCCGCAATACAGGCCAGCACATTTTTCTTATCCCTGTAGCGATGGGAAAAGAAATCCGGAATCGTAATCGACTCCGTCTTTACGGAATAACGGTACAAACGTTTTGACACAATCAGCCAGTTTAAATACGTCCCCACTGCCAGTCCGATGGCTGTCCAGCCTGCATCTGCAATGCCGCTTAAGTAAGCCACTCCGGGAAGCCCCATCAAAAGCCAGCTGCTCATATCAGAGGCTTCTGCGCTCATGGCAGTCACCAGGGGGCCCAGCTTTCTTCCACCCAGGTAAAAGTCCCCGGCGCTGTTTCCGCTGCCTTTCTTATTGGAATAAAATCCCACATACAACATTCCTGCCAGATATACAACAATCGCAATCAGGATACAAATCTGTTCCATACTCATATGTCTTTCCTCCGTCTCTTATTCTGCCGCAGACGTCAAAGCAATTCTGGACAGCTGTTTCAGTATATCACGATTCATTTCCGAACGCAATAGAGAACGAAGTATAGACTATATACTGTACTTTATTGTATATTTTTCTCAAAATCCTCTTTATTTATAAATGAATTTATACTATACGACTTTTATTTCCCTATATGGAATATAAAAATCGCACATGGATTCTTCGGCAAGCTCCCGGGAACTTATTTGACGCATGTGTCTGGGAAAACAGTTTACCCTTATCCGGCCATATGTACTTTTTTCAGCCGGCAGGATCATTTTTCAAAAAACCACTTAAAAATGTCGGCATGGTCCGAAGGGCATACTGCTTCAGGGAATATTCTCCTGCACACAGGCACCAATCATACATCAGCGCCCTCTCACAGAGCGCATACAGTTTTACCATCTCCCCCACGGAAAGCGCTGTCCCCAGCTCTCCTTTTTCCTGGCCTTCCGCAATAATCCTACGAAGCAGCCGGTAATACGTGCGGCTATGGTCCATCAAATGTTTCTCTCCATTTGTTGTAAGCTGGGTGGACAAAAGCCTGGATAAAAGCTCCATGGATATACTGTTCTCAATCATCCCGAACAGCTCTCCGTTGAGAAAAAGAAGCTTATCCATGGCTTTCATATCCTCTGGAAAACCCTGTGCCAGCTCTTCATACTTCTCATCAAACAGTACGCTTAATGTACTGAGGAGCGCATCTTTCCCATCAAAATAATGATAAAAGGATCCTTTGGAAGTCTGGGACAAGGCAATGATCTCCTCCACAGTCGTATCCTCATACCCCTGCTCATAAAAAAGCTTCCAGGCCGCATTTACAATTTTCCCCCGAGTGTTTCTTGTATTTTTCCTAACCATAGTTTTCTCCTTTTTCTACCGCCGTTGGACAAAGACAGACTCGCTCCCGCGAAGGGAGCGACGCACCTCCTATCCGCCTAAAAATAAAAACAACCCGATTTCAATCCACGCTCCCGCGAAGGGAGCGACCCCCGGAGCCTATCCAGTGTAAGATGTCAGCAGATATTTCAATCCACGCTCCCGCGAAGGGAGCGACAAGACTAACCAAACAATCCCAGCAAAGGCTAACAATTTCAATCCACGCTCCCGCGAAGGGAGCGACTGGCCCCGTTTGGGGTACTCCTGATATTAAGCGCCATTTCAATCCACGCTCCCGCGAAGGGAGCGACGCTTCCCAGGCTTCGCAGTCTGCGAAGGAGCATATTTCAATCCACGCTCCCGCGAAGGGAGCGACGTATATCACTAAGGATATGTGTGCTGTCACGAAAGGATTTCAATCCACGCTCCCGCGAAGGGAGCGACTAGCAAACAACAAAATAAATTCAAATGCAGGAGATTTCAATCCACGCTCCCGCGAAGGGAGCGACGAAAAATATTATTACTCGCTTCCGTTACCTGGTATTTCAATCCACGCTCCCGCGAAGGGAGCGACCGTAACCTCTGCGACTGCCTTCGTCGTAACCGTCAATTTCAATCCACGCTCCCGCGAAGGGAGCGACAAATTGCCCTGCATATTTGCAACCTGTGTAGCGTTATTTCAATCCACGCTCCCGCGAAGGGAGCGACTGCAGCCAAGGGCAATCATATCATTGTCGGCCAATTTCAATCCACGCTCCCGCGAAGGGAGCGACAGCAAAAACAAACAAATCCACAGCAAAAACTCATATCCCTTTTGTCTGTTTTTTCCATGTGATACAATATATCTCTTATTTTATCCTATTCAGTCGCAGATACGAACAATATTTTCCAAACTTTCCGGTGCGAATCCCTTTGGGGTTTTATGTTTACTGGCAGTTCGCACCAAAGGTTTCATAGAAATAAAGGCGCTTTCATGTCCACGCTTTCTTTCACGCCGATATGCTCCACCTTATTTTTGTAGTTATTACCCAGATAGTAGAACCGCAGACTGTCTTTCTTGATGTCAATGATCTCTTCCAGAATTGCTTTTACCTCTCTGCATTTGGCCGCATCCATCTCACATTCAAAGACGGAATTTTGAACTCGCGTTCCATAATTGACACATTGCTTTGCCACCTGCCGCAGACGCCTTTTTCCTGCCGCTGTTTCCGTATTGACATCGTAAGTAATCAACACCAACATTCCATTTTCACCTACTTCCACATGAACGGCGGATAGGCATCCAGGTCGCCCCGGATGTAACGCGCCAGGAGCAATGCTTGTGCATAGGCCGCCATTCCCCACTCTACTTTTACTTCTAAGAATGGATGTTTGATGGTTTCCTGCTTTCTCGTCTGCCAGG
>CAOKOS010000039.1 GCA_948470255.1 uncultured Lachnotalea sp. | reverse complement strand
GTCGCCTTGGAATAGAAGGAAAGTTCCTCCTTCTCATGATCCCTGGCCCGCATCTCCTCGTCCTTCATGCCAAGGGCCTTTAGCCAGTTGATACAAAACGCTTTCCAGTAAGCAAACCATTCCAGGTCTGTATCAGGCACACAGAAAAATTCCAGCTCCATCTGCTCAAATTCCCGGGTACGGAAAGTAAAATTCCCAGGGGTAATTTCATTGCGGAAAGATTTCCCAATCTGCCCAATGCCAAAAGGCACTTTCTTTCTGGAAGTCCTCTGCACATTTTTAAAATTCACAAAAATCCCCTGGGCTGTCTCCGGCCTCAGGTATACGGTATTTTTTGCATCCTCTGTCACACCCTGGAATGTCTTAAACATCAGGTTAAACTGACGGATATCTGTAAAATCATGTTTTCCGCAGGCAGGGCAGGGAATCTGTTTTTCTTCAATATACGCTTTCATCTCCTCCTGGCTCCAGGCATCCACGCTTCCCTCCAGGGCAATCCCCTGATCTTTTGCATAATCTTCAATCAGTTTATCAGCGCGGAACCGCTCTCTGCAGCATTTACAATCCATGAGCGGATCGCTGAAACTGCCTAAATGGCCGGAAGCCACCCATGTCTGGGAATTCATCAAAATGGCGCAGTCCACGCCCACATTGTAAGGGTTCTCCTGGATAAACTTCTGCCACCAGGCCCGCTTTACGTTATTTTTAAGCTCCACGCCGAGATTCCCGTAGTCCCAGGTATTTGCCAGGCCGCCGTAAATCTCAGAACCCGGATATATGAAACCGCGGGATTTTGCCAGAGCCACAATTTTTTCCATCGTCTTTTCCATCTTTTAAAATCCTCTCCCTCCCGGATAAATCCGGATTATTTAAATACAATAAAGCTAACACCTTCCGCAGGTGTCGTAACCGTATGTTTATCCACTATGGTTACGCCTGTACTTACATACTGGATGGAACCTTCCACCTGCATGGTAACAGGGCCGTCGATGATGACAACAGGGTTCCCCTCTTTTTTTGTCGCGCCTTCCATGGTGACATCCTCTCCCTTGGAATTCTGGAAATTCCCTGAAAAGGAAGTCTCCCCGACCGTTGAAAGCTCCAGCCTGTTGATTGCCCCTTTCATGCCGGATGTCCCCACAAACTCCAGATAGTCGCCACATTTTTCATATTCCAGGAATAAGGAAGCCGTCCCGTTTTCCACCGTCAATGAATTGATTTTAACCGGAAGCACCGTGTCCTTATCGTCCTCGTCCACATAGGCCTCTGCATTGGCCCCGTGTTCCGAATTATACTCTTTCACCGCTTCTTCCACATATGTCTTCAGTTCATCCTCGCTATAATTGCTTCCCTCAAAAGCTTCCATGTCTGCGCTGATGACTGTTCCGTCTTTTTTTACATAAATGCTGCTGACTTCTGGTTCAAATTTCACCTTTCCGCAGCCTGCCAGGACTGTCACTGCCATCACCGCCGCCATAATAAGACCTGCTGTTTTTCTCTTCATGGTTCTCCTCCTCATAACAGACTTTTATCATTGTACCTTGTTTCGAGGATATTTTCAATATGTTTTCTCCCTGGAAAACGTAAGAATTTATTACGAAAATATTATATTTATGCTGTTGAGCACCTCTTCTGATTTAAAAGTCCTGTTTATGTAACGCGCTTTGTTTTCACATTCCGCTTTTATAAGTTCTTCCATGACTTCTTCTGATAAAACAAAGGTAAACAATTTCTCCACCGGAGTATTGATTATAAAATCCAGTGCATATTTTCCCGTATCACTCAACGACTGAAAACAAACGCCGTCGAAATCCCCGTTCATAATCATCATGCGAAGCTCATAGACCAGGCGCACCAGCCGGTTATCAAGGCTTTCCCTGGAGAGGGCCCGAAGCGCCTGGTAAAGAAGAATTAAAGTCGAAAACTCATCGCCGTTTTCCCTGGAATAATAATCGGCAAATTCCAGAAAATAATAACCCAGGTATACATATTCCACGCTGGAGGTGACGTCCTCAAAATAATTGGAGATGGCAAGCTGCTTTACCGTATAGGAAGCCCGCCCTTCGTATAAGGTAAAGGTTCCGAAACAGAATGGACGGATTCCCGCGATGAGAGGACTGTTCTGCCTCCTTACCCCTTTTGCAAACGCATGGAGCTTGCCCTTCTCCTTTGTGAGAATCACCACCCGCTTATCGTATTCTCCTATGGGGGAGGTTGAAAGGACAATCCCCGTCACCTTTATGAGATTGTCACCTGCTTCTTCGGCAAAGCCCCGCGGCATACAAAAACCCCCTTATACGTGGCCATCCGGCCTTTTAAAAAGTATACCCTTCGGGTACCCCATTATGGCCATCCGGCCTTTTAAAAAGTACGATATCCATAACTTTTCAGATACAGCTCATTGTCCCGCCATTCCTTACGCACTTTCACCCACAGTTTTAAATTGACCCTGCTTTCCGTCATCTTCTCAATGTCATACCGGGCGCTGCTTCCAATCTTCTTTAACATGGCGCCCCCTTTTCCAATGACGATCCCCTTGTGGGAATCCTTCTCGCAGACAATTTCCGCCTCTATGTCAAACATCCCGTCTTTTCTCTGTTTCATTTTTTCTACTGTCACGGCAATCCCGTGGGGAATCTCTTCTTTTAGGCACCTTAACGCCTTTTCCCGGATAATTTCCGCCGCAATCTGACGCATGGGCTGATCGGTCACTGTATCCTCGTCATAATACATGGGGCCGTAAGGAAGATACTCCATGAGCACGTCTTTCAAGGTATCCAAATTTATATTTTTAAGGGCTGAAACCGGAACAATTTCAGCAAAATGGTACTGCTTTTCATAGACGGCAATATAAGAAAACACCTTCTCTTTTTCCACCTTATCCATTTTATTGATGGCAAGAATCACCGGCGACTTTACCTGTTTTAAAACTTCCAGGATATGCTGCTCACCGGCGCCTATATAGGCGCCCGGCTCCACCAGCCACAAAATGACATCCACTTCTTTTAAGGTTTTCTCTGCCGCTTCTACCATATATTCCCCAAGGCGGTTCTTCGCCTTGTGTATGCCGGGAGTATCCAAAAAAACAATCTGGCCCCTCTCCTCTGTATACACCGTCTGTATCCGGTTCCTGGTGGTCTGTGGTTTATCTGAAGTGATTGCAATTTTCTGTCCAATTAGATGGTTCATTAAGGTGGATTTTCCCACATTGGGCCGTCCTATCAAAGCCACAAACCCTGATTTTTTCTGTTGTTCCATGAAGCCTCCTCCGTCTCTTTGGACTGACCCTATAGGATTCTCACTATTGTTTTAAACATTTCCTTTTCTTCTGTGATCTTTGTATCCCCGCCCAGGGCACAGAGATTTCCGTCTGAAAGGACTGCCTGCACCGGCGCTGCCAGTGCACGGATATCGTCTGCTACTGCGCCAAGAACCTGATCCCGCTCTTTCTGAAGCATTTCCTGCGTAACCCGGCACAAATACATCGTTGTATTTCTAGCGCCTTTGATACTGGGTGTCAGAGGCACATCCATACGGCTGATGGTCCCGATCACATACTTCGTCATATCCCGTTCATCTGCCTCAAAGTTTTCCAGGTATTCAGGCACCCCCTCAAAAACTTCATTGGTTTTTCTCAGGTTGGGATCCCGGTAAGACACAAAATAACCGTCCCCATTCCGGCCAAAGCCGCTCATGACGCCGTAGGCCCCTCCCTTTACTCTCACCTGAATCCATAGGTAATCATAGCTCAAAATCATCTGGAGGATCCGCATGGCTCCCGTATACTCATATCCCCGGTTCACAAAATTCCCACTTCTGGCCACATACTGTACCTGGGAAGACGTCATGAATCCCTCATTTTTTTCTGTAAGAAGAAGCGTTCTGGAAGAAATTTTCCCCAAGGGAAATTCCTTTTTCTCTCCATTTTCCTTGAGGCCGGAAATAAAAGCCTCCAGAGGCGCTTTCAAAGAATCATACCCCGCAGCGTCCCCTGTATAACTTACAAAAAGATTCTCTTTTCGGAAAATAGCGTCGCAAAGGCTCTTAAGCTTCCCGAACAGCCTTTCTTTTTCCTTGCCAAAGTCTGTTTCCAGTATTCTCAATAGTTCATAGTATTCAATCCCCGACGTCGCATCACCGAAAGCGGACGCCGAAGAATGATAAGCCCCTGCCCGCAGTACTGCCGCCGAGTGCCCGCTGCCAAGGAGCCATTCCTTCACTCTGGATCTGGCTCTGGCCGCCAGCTCATACATCCGTTTTTCATCTTCAAAAACAGAACCATGTATCATTTCACTGACAAAGTCAAGGGCTTTATCCTGTTTCCCATAAAAAGCTTTGGCTGAAAACTCAAGGGCGGCCAAAAAGTCCCCTTCTTCACCCACAAGGGGATAGCATCCCAGAGATACACTGATGCCTCCCGTCTCAATATTTACTTCATTGAAAAACTCCTGATAGCTGTGCCTGTCTGTATGGAGCAGCCCCAATATATACCGAAGGACCCCCAGATAAGGCCAGTCCTCCTGGGAAACGCTACTGATATCAAAGGATAATTTTATATAACCAATTCCGCTGGTAAAAAGATCCGTATAAAAAACAGGGACGCCGGCCTCTGTCCGTTCTTCGCCGCCCAGCTTCTGCGCCTCTTTTCCAATGTCCTCTCTGGAAAGCATGGGAATTGTCTCCAGGGCCTCTTTGGATGACGGTTCCTGCTGATAATTTTTTAACTCCTCTGTTTTTTGAATCAGCGCTTTTTTTTCTTCTCTGCTCATGGCCGAAAGGCGTTCACCCAGTTTTGCTGTAAGCGCTTCCTGCCGCTTTTGTTCCAGCCCCTTTTCAGGGGAGAGGATGATCACCGCCTGATGGAGGCTGTTTAACAAGTATTCTTTAATGAGGGCTTCAAAAAAGCCTTCTGTCCGCTTTTCCTTAAGATATGCAAAGGTTTCCTCAAATTCCAGATGCATAAACGGGTCATTTTCATCGTAAAGCCAGCTGTCAAAACACTGAAGGCCATACATCAGCCCCTTTGGATAAGAGCCGAAATCCGCCTCCCTGTATTTAAATTCCAGATAATTGATTCCGGCTAAAAGCGCCTTCTCTCCGATGCCCTCCCTTGACAAACGTTCCAATGTTTCCCTGATCACTGTCAAAAACTGCTGTTTTTTTTCTTTGTCTGTATTTTTCGCCACTATGGAAAAAACAGGCTGGAGGATTCCGCTGTCGTACCCGCCGTAAATATCTGTCCCAATCCCTGCATCCACAAGCGCTTGTTTCAAAGGCGCCCCCGACGCAGAGAGAAGGGCGTATTCCAAAATCTGAAAGGCCACATAAAGCCTGGGGTTCAAGTCCGTCCCCACCACCATATTTACGGAAAGGTAAGTTTTCCCCTCCGTCCCTTCCTCCTCCGAAACAGGATAAAAGATTTCATATTCTTTTTCCAGGACAAACTCTTTTTGCAGGGGGATCTCCGACTCCACCTGGCATCTATCATAATGCCCCAAATATTCCCTGTCCAGAAACTCAAGCTTTTCCTCCATGTCCATATCCCCATAAAGGTAAATATAGCTGTTGGAAGGGTGATAGTACTTCCGATGGAAATCCAGAAACGCTTCATAAGTCAAAGACGGGATTTCTTCCGGATCTCCGCCGGATTCGGAACAATAGGGCGTATCAGGAAATAATACTTTCCTCACATAACGGTCCAAAATACTTTCCGGTGAGGAAAATACTCCTTTCATCTCATTATAGACCACACCGTTGATGGTCAGGGGGCCTTCCTCCTTTTCCAGCTCATAATGCCATCCTTCCTGCATGAAAATCTTTTCATTTTTATATATATTGGGATGGAACACAGCATCCAGGTACACATCCATCAGGTTCTGGAAATCCTTTTCATTGGTACTGGCCACCGGATAAACCGTTTTATCGGAATAGGTCATTGCATTTAAAAACGTATTGAGAGAACCTTTGACCAATTCCACAAACGGGTCCTTTGCAGGAAATTTTTCAGATCCGCAAAGCACAGAATGTTCCATAATATGAGGCACACCTGTGCTATCCTTCACCGGTGTCCGAAAACCGATGGTAAAGACCTTATTTTCATCGTCACTTGACAAAAGGAACAGTCTGGCGCCGCTCTTTTTATGGCGGAGCACCGTCGCCTTTGCCTCCCTCTCTTTAATTTCCCGTTCCGCTATTATTTCGTAAATATCAGATATATTTTTTTTCACTGCTATAGCGCTCCTTTATTAAATATTTCCCACAAATTTATCCTTAAGGACGGCAAAAAACTCCCGTACCAACATATTAGGCAAAGTAAATCCATCTGACGGCGCAGCAATCCCTACCACAGATTCCATTCCTGTTTTTTCCGCCAGGCAGACGGAGCGGAACACATGGAAACCATTGGTGACAACCCCCACCGATTTCCCGTTGTCTCCGATCAGCGCTTTACTATAGGAAAGGTTTTCCTCCGTATTAGTGGCATAACGTTCCATGATGATCCTGCTTCGCTCAATTCCATGTTCTACCAGGTAGTTCCTCATGGCGACAGCTTCCGATACATTTTCTCCCGGGCCTTTTCCTCCCGTCACCACCACTTTGGTGTCGGGATTCTCTTCCAGGTAATTGATTGCCGTATCCAGCCGGTAGCGCAGGGATTTTGTAATGGTATCTCCTCTCACCTGTGCTCCCAGCACCACCAGATAGTCCAGGTTTTCCTTTGGTTTTTCAAACATATGAAAAAGAATAAATCCCTCCACCAGGAAAAAGCAGAGGAATCCCAGTACTACCGTAGTCCGAACAGGGATTTTCACCCACATGGGAAGCCCCTTTAAAAACAGGCGGAACCGCCGCATACTGAACAATACGCAAAGTCCCCCGCTGCAAAAGGCGGCCATCAGCCAAAATACGGAAAATGATGCCGGAATCCCGACATAGATTAACAATCCAATATAATACGCCAACGACAAAACTGCAAATACTCCAAATAGTATGTTCACACTCTCTCCTTCCTATGCGGAAATCCCTTTTTTCCTCAGTATATCATACTTCTCTGGACTGTGGGAAAGTTTTATCTGAAGATGCTGCCTGGCATGGGGGGCGCTTTCCTGTGGCCTTCCCTCCAGATCGAAAATCCCTTCCACAAGGGCCTTCTGGTTTTCCCCGGAAGGCTTCATAATCTCAATGGTTTCTCCCACGGAAAACTTGTTTTTCTGTTCCAGGAAAAAGCGGTTTCTAGAAAGCCCTTCCCCGGCCATCCCTAGATAAACGTACTCCTGATTGTAAGTACTGTTGTCATAAATCTGGACATCTGCCCCCGGTTTTCCATAAAAAAATCCCGTCGTAAAGGGCCTGGTAGTACATTTTCCGATTTCCGACTTATACCACTCCACATGGTTTTTGTATCTTTCTTCTGAATAAAAACAGTCGTCGATGGCCTTTCGGTAAGTCCGCGCCACCACCGCCACATAGAGGGCTGTCTTCATCCTGCCTTCAATTTTCATACTGTCTATCCCTGCATCCAGAAGATCCGGGATATGCTCAATCATACACAAATCTTTGGAATTGAAAAGAAAGGTCCCCCTCTCATTTTCATAAACCGGAAGATATTCTCCCGGCCTGGTTTCCTCCATCACTGCGTACTTCCAGCGGCACGGATGGGTACACGCCCCCCTGTTTGCATCCCTGCTGGTAAAATAATTGCTTAGAAGGCAGCGGCCAGAATAAGAAATACACATGGCTCCGTGAATAAACGTCTCTATTTCCATTTTCTCCGGTATGTTTTCCCGGATTTCCTTAATCTCTGAAAGAGACAACTCCCTGGCAGAAACCACGCGTTTTGCCCCTAGGCCGTGCCAAAACCTGAAAGTTCCATAGTTGGTGTTGTTGGCCTGGGTACTCACATGGATTTCTGTCTCCGGCAAAATTTCCCGCGCCATGGTAAACACCCCCGGGTCAGATATAATCAGGGCATCCGGACCAAGTCCTTTTAATTCTTCAAAATATCTGCGGATTTCCGGTAAATCTTCATTGTGGGCCAGGATATTGGCTGTCACATAAACTTTGACCCCCTGCTCATGGGCAAAAGAGATTCCATCCGCCATTTCTCCCATGGTGAAATTTTTAGCCTTGGCCCTCAACCCAAAGGCCTCTCCGCCAATATAGACGGCATCAGCCCCATAACGGATGGCAGTCCGAAGGACTTCCATATTTCCGGCCGGCACCAAAAGCTCCGGTTTTTTCCTTTTCATATCCCCTGGTTTCCTTTCTCCCCGGTTTTTACGCTGACTGTGACGCCGTCCCCCACGGGAAGCACTGCCGTCTGAATCCCGTCCGTATGTTTCAGCACATACAGATACTCCCTCATCCTGGCATGGATTGTCCGGTTCCTTCTGGCCACTGCAAATCTGGATTCCACAATATCCCCATCCTGGAGCACATTATCAGAAACCAACACCCCTCCCACCGGAAGAAGTTTAAGGGCTTCAGGAAGAAAGCGGATATACTGGCCTTTGGCCGCATCCATAAAAATAAAGTCATAGGGCGGTTTTAAGGTTTTTAAAATGTCTTCCGCATCCCCTTCCAAAAGGGTAATCACATGTTCCTTCCCCGCCCGCCTGAAATTTTCCTTTGCCACAGGAATCCGCTTCGCATATTTCTCAATGGTGGTGATGGTACTGCCCTTTGGTATATAACAGCTCATCAAAAGCGCCGAATAACCTGTGGCGGCTCCCACCTCAAGAATCCGCTTTGGCCGCTTCATGGCAATCAGCGTTTTCAATAAACTTCCTGTTTCTTTCCTGATAATCGGAACAAAGGAGGCCACCGCCTCCTTTGCAATGTCCCGCAAAAACTCATTTTCCTCCTGTTCCAGAGAATTGATATATACCGTAAGCCTTTCATTTGTGATCATGAGGACTCCTCCGTATCCACAGCCGCCCCTGACAAAATATCGAGAATCATCTTCCCTGTCATATTGGTATTCAATCTGTATTCCCCCGGTACAAGTTCACTTCCATACAGGTATTTCTGTACAACAAATACCATACTGTCTTTGATGAAGCCTTCTTTTTCGAGAACATCAGCCACCTGGTAAACCGTATTTCCTTCTTTCAGCACAAATGTTACGGTACGTGGGTTTTTCGCCGTCCCTTCCTTCTCATCAAAGACAGACTTTCCAAAACCATAGGCTTTTACTGCCAGAAGAAACATACAGGATATAAGCGCCGTTATCACAATAATCCTGACAATCATGCCCAAAATACGTGTCTTCATGGACGCCCGCCCCTTTCTTCCCCTGCCTTAGATTTCCATAATAATCGGTAAAATCATAGGATTCCGTTTCATTTTTTTCCAGATATAGTCACTTAGGCTATCACGGATCACCGCCTTGATCTTGCCCCAGTCGCTGACTTTGCGGTCCAGGCATTTCCAGACGGCATCTTCCACCACACAATGGGCTTCCTCCATCAGGTTTTCCGATTCGCGCACATAAACAAAACCCCTGGACACAATATCCGGTCCCGCCATCAGCTGATTATTGTGGCGGTCCAAAGTAAGCACCACAATGATGATTCCATTCTGTGCCAGATTCTGCCTGTCCCTGAGGACAATATTCCCCACGTCGCCGACGCCAAGGCCATCCACCAAAACTGGCCCCGATGTCACATTTCCCGTCACATGGGCGCCCGCTTCAGAAATCTCCATGACATTTCCGGAACGCATAATGAAAATATTTTCCTCCGGCACTCCCATTTCCTGGGCAATCTCCGCCTGGGCCATCAGATGCCGGTATTCTCCGTGGACCGGCAGGGCAAACTTCGGTTTTACCAGCGAATAAATCAGCTTTAAATCTTCTTTGCAGGCATGGCCGGATACATGCGTATCCTGAAAAATCACTTTTGCCCCCTTTGCCGAAAGTTCGTTGATCACCTGGGCCACAGCCTTTTCATTTCCTGGAATCGGAGTCGAACTGAAAATGATGGCGTCATTAGCGCTGATAGAAACCTTTTTGTGGATATCTGCCGCCATCCTGGACAGCGCCGCCATGGATTCCCCCTGGCTCCCTGTGGTGATCAGGACTGTCTTTTCCGGCGGATAATTGTTTAACTGGGAAATATCCACCAGAGTCCCGTCGGGAATCTGGATATAACCCAGCTCATTGGCGATGCCAATGATATTTACCATGCTCCGGCCTTCTACAACCACTTTCCGGCCGTATTTATAAGAAGAATTGATGATCTGCTGTACCCGGTCCACATTGGAAGCAAAGGTGGCCACAATGATACGCCGTTCTTTATTTTCCTCAAATAAACGGTCAAAGGTCCGGCCCACAGCCCGTTCTGACATAGTAAACCCTTCCCTGATAGCATTGGTACTGTCAGCCATCAATGCCAGGACGCCTTTTTTTCCAAGTTCCGCAAACCGCGGGAGATCCACCGGATCACCGAATACCGGGGTATAGTCAATTTTAAAATCCCCTGTATGGACAATCGTCCCTGCCGGGGTAAAAATGGCAAAGGCCGCCGCGTCGGCAATGCTGTGGTTCGTGCGGATAAATTCCACCCGGAAACATCCAAGGTTCACCGACTGCCCATATTTCATCACTTTCCGTTTTGTGGAACGGGTCATGCCCCGTTCCTTTAATTTGTGTTCAATGATCCCCATGGTCAGTTTTGTCGCATAAACTGGCACATTCAATTCCTGAAGCACATAAGGGAGCGCCCCGATATGGTCTTCATGTCCGTGGGTAATCACAAATCCTTTCAGCTTTTGTATATTGTCCTTTAAGTAAGTAATATCAGGAATCACCAGATCAATGCCTAACATATCGTCACTGGGAAATGCCAGCCCGCAATCCACCACGATCATGCTGTCCTCATATTCAAAAACTGTCATATTCATTCCGATCTGTTCCAGGCCTCCCAGAGGAATGACTTTAAGGCCAGTCCCTTTTTCCTGTTTTGCCGCCTGTCTTCCTGCCTGCTTTGCCGTCGGTCTTTCTGCCTGTTTTGATGCTTGTCTCAAATATTACACCTCTCTTATTTTCCGTTCTTAACTCATAATTGTTTCTTTGTCAGCGGATGTCCACGTCCTCCAGAAGCTCATTGAAGATCTTCGCCAGGTACTGTTGCTCCTTTTCGTCCTCCACGATTTCATACACGGCTTCTACGTCCGTCTCATCCGACACGTCTTTCAGGATATGACATTCTCCATCTCCCTCTTTTGAACCTGCCACAAGCACATAATTACAACCCGCTACCCTTGTTTCCTCCAAGATATAGCAAGGCAATTCTTCTCCATCTTCTGATATAAGAATTATCATCTCATCCATATTTTCACCAAACTTTCTGATTTTGTACAGAAAAAACACAACATAGCGCGGATTTTTCCACACAAAATCACAGGGAATCCAAGTATCCCTGCAAAATAAATACTGCTGCAATTTTATCTACATAGTCTTTTCGGCGCTCACGGCGGATTCCCGCTTCCATGAGTGTCCGTTCTGCCGCCACCGTAGTCAGCCGCTCGTCCCAGAGCACAACGGGAAGGCCGGTCCGGCCTGCCAGCTTTTCGGCAAAAGCCTTTGACTTTTCTGCCCTCTCTCCAAAATCTCCGTTCATGTGCTTTGGACAGCCCACCACGATTTTTTCTACCTGGTATTCCCTGATCAGTTCTTCCAGACGCGCCAATGTCCGCCTCAGTTTATTCTCTTCCGGCCTTTTTATAGTTTCCACGCCCTGAGCCGTAATCCCAAGAGAATCGCTGACAGCCACTCCCACCGTCTTAGAACCGAAATCCAGCCCCATCGTCCGCATCATGCGCTACTCAGCCCTTCAGCTTGCTTTCAATATAAACTTGCACCAGCTCCTCCAGGATCTCATCCCGCTCCAGCTTCGTAATCAGGCTTCTGGCGCTTTGGTGGCTGGTAATATACGTAGGATCCCCTGACATGATATAGCCTACCATCTGGCTAATGGGATTATAACCCTTTTCTGTCAAAGCGGCATATACCTTTGCCAAAATTTCTCCGGCCTCCAGTTTGCCCTCCTGCGATGTGTTGAAAAATTGTGTTCTGTGTATGTCTCCCATTTTTTTCACGTCCTTACATGCTTGTGTTTCTATTTTAATACAAATTTACCGGACTGTCGAGGGGTTTTCTTCCAGTTTCTTCACTTTATACCCCAAAATACCATCAGAAAGCTTTGCCTCCAACATTCCTTCCCATCCGTTTCCCTTCCCTTTAAAAAGTTTTACCGGGACAATCCTGCCGGGAAAAAGGGACTTTTTCGTCTCCTCCGTAATACAGACGGCCGCTTTTACATATTCCTTTGTGTAACCGGCCATATAAAGCCTGCCTTCGATTTCCTGCTCTTCTTCCAAAAGAAGTTCTCCCATGCGGCCTTCATAAAACTGCCGGAATTCTTCCGACAATTCCTTTTCCACAAGAAGCGCCCTGCGGCTCCTTTCTGTCTTCTCCTCTTCTTTAATCTGCCCATCCATGACAGCCGCTTTTGTCCCATGTCTTCTGGAATATTTAAAAACATGCATTTCATAGAAACCAATCCGTCTCAAAAAATCCAAAGTCTCTGTAAACTCTTCCTCCGTTTCCTGGGGAAACCCTACGATCACGTCGGTGGTAATGGCCGGATGGATGTAATAGCTGCGGAGGCGGTCGCAGCATGCCGCATATTCTTCCGTGGTATAATGCCTGTTCATCCGCTTCAAAGTCTCATTGGAGCCGCTTTGCAGAGACAAATGGAAATGAGGGCAAACCTTTTTCATGGAGGCAAGGCCCTTCACAAATTCTTCTGTCACAATCCGCGGTTCCAGGGAACCAAGGCGGATTCTCTCTATCCCTTTAACCTTTTCCACCTGCCGGATCATTTCCAGCAGGGAAACCGGCCCTTCTAAATCCTTTCCATAAGAAGACAGATGTATCCCGGTTAATACCACCTCTTTATAGCCGGCAAGGGAAAGGCGCTCTGCTTCAGCCAAAACATCTTCCTGTTTCCTACTTCGGATTCTTCCCCTGGTAAAAGGAATAATACAATAACTGCAAAATTGATTGCAGCCGTCCTGAATTTTAATGAAAGCCCTGGTATGCCCCGCCGTCTTTTCCAGGGGCGTTTCTTCATATTCCCCCGTATGGGCAATGTCAATCACCGACTGAAAAGCCCCCCGCCCCTTTTCGTAACCGGAAAGGAATTCCAACAGTTTCCCTTTCTGGTTATTTCCTATGACAAGATCCGCTGCCCCGCTCTCAAGGATTTCTTCTGCTGAAGCCTGTACGTAACACCCCGCCGCCACAATCACAGCCTCCGGGTTTTTCTTTCTGGCGCGGTGGAGCATCTGCCTGGATTTTCTGTCGGCCATATTGGTCACACTACAGGTATTCACCAGATACACATCCGCTTCCTCTTCAAAGGAAACAATCTCATAACCTGCCGTCTCCAAAAGCTGCCCCATGGCCTCTGTCTCATACGCATTGACTTTACACCCCAGGTTGTGGAGGGCCGCCCTTTTTTTTCGGTTTTCCATATTATTTCCTCTTTTCCCCAATGAAATCTGTCTGAAAACGTAAATCTTTTCCAACTTCTCTTGACTTTTCCATAAATTCTGACTAGTATTATAATGAATATGGAACAGGTTTCCGGTCAGGAACCCTGAATCTCAGATAGAAGGGGGCAGTTCCTATGAGAACAGTACAGATTTCTTTAAATTCCATCGACAAAGTTAAATCTTTTGTAAATGATTTAACGAAATATGATTATGACTTTGACTTGGTTTCCGGCCGTTATGTCATTGATGCAAAATCCATCATGGGCATTTTCAGCCTGGATCTCTCCAAGCCCATTGACTTGAATATCCATGCAGAAGATAATGTAGAAACGATTCTGGAAACGCTGAAGCCTTATTTGGTATAATACCAGTTTCATTCTGGGACTAGAGGCTGCAGCCCCTTTCCTCTCCGGGAAAAGGGGCTGCAGCCTTATTCTCAGGGCGAAACTGACAAAACCTCCCGCGTCTCAATGGCCTTCTTTACCATTTCATCAATTTTTTCTGCCAGCTTTTCTTCTGAACGGCGAATCACCTTCCGGTTGGGCTTAATGACCGGATGTTTTGCCACAAAAATCGTACAGCAGTCCTCAAATGGCTGGATAGATGTCTCAAAAGTATTGATCTTCAGGGCAATATCCACGATCTCCTGCTTGTCAAACCCAATCACCGGACGAATCACAGGCATATGGCAGACTTCCCCTGTACAGGCCAAGCTGGGAAGTGTCTGGGAAGCCACCTGCCCGATACTCTCCCCTGTCACAAGGGCCAGCGCACCTGTTTCTTCTGCAATGGCCTCCGCAATCCGCATCATATAGCGGCGCATGATGATGGTCAGTTCCTCATGGGGGCACTGGTCATAAATATAAAGCTGGATGTCTGTGAAATTAATCACATGAAGCTCCATCGGCCCTCCATACCGGGACACAAGGGCGGCCAAATCCACCACTTTCTGCTTTGCCCTCTCACTGGTATAAGGCGGCGCATGGAAATAAACAGCATCTACCTTCACCCCTCTTTTGGCGGTCATATACCCTGCCACAGGGCTGTCAATCCCCCCGGAAAGCAGCAGCATGGCCTTTCCGCTGGTACCCACAGGCATTCCTCCGGGGCCTGGGATGATCTTGGAATAAAGGTTTACCCGCTCTCTGACTTCCACATAAAAAAACACGTCAGGCCCATAGACATTGACCCTGGTCGTGGGATAAGCCTCAAGGAGCGCTTCCCCCAGGGCTGCATTGATTTCATTGGAATCCATGGGAAACTTCTTATCTGCCCGCTTTGTCTGTACTTTAAAGCTATAATTTCCCTCAGGATAGACTTTTCTCGCATATTCGAGAACCCTTGCCCGGATATCTTCAAAATCTTTACATTCAAACTGCATCATGGGGCAAATTCCAGAAATACCGAAGACACGGCTTAGCCGCTCCACCACTTCATCATAGTCGAAACCTGATTTTGCTTCCACATAAATCCGTCCCATTTCCTTCCTGACAGAAAAATCCCCTTCCGCCCCCCGGAGGGCAAAACGGATTTGGCGGATCAGGGCATCTTCAAACAGGTAACGGTTTTTCCCTTTGATGCCGATTTCTGCATATTTAATCAAAAATGCATGAAATAATTCTTCCTGTGCAGACATTCTGCCTCCTCCCGCGGCCTTAACCTTTTACTTGCCGCTATTTTCTTGTATACCTGCAAAGCGCCGGGAGAAGCTCTCCCAAAACCTTTACGCTGTAGCGAATCTCTTCCTCTGTCGTAAAAACACTGAGGCTGAAGCGTAACGTGGAATCCAAAAGTTCCCTTTTTACACCGATTCCTTTCAAGGTCCCGCTGACGGCCGGATGGTTGGAAGAGCAGGCAGAACCGGAAGATACATAAACGCCTTTTTCCTCCAGGGCATGAAGGAGGACTTCGCTTCTGATTCCCTCGAAACTGACGCTGATGATATGGGGAGCGCTGTCTTCCCCTTCCAGTCCGTTGATCCTGGTTCCAGGAAGTTTACCCACCAGTTCCACAAACAACGCTTTCAGCCGGTACATGGCCTTTCTTTTTTCTTCGTGGCCTCTATAAATCTCCTTTGCCGCTTCACCCATTCCGGCAATGCCGGGAACGTTGTGGGTTCCAGAACGCATCCCCTTCTGCTGGCCTCCTCCAAAAATAACAGGGGCCAGTTTTGTCCCTTTTTTTACATACAAAAACCCAATCCCCTTTGGCCCGTGTATCTTGTGGCCGCTGACGGAAAGGAGGTCTATCTGTTCTTTTTTGGGGTTAATCCTGTATTTTCCGTATGCCTGGATGGCATCTACATGAAACAGGGCCGTCGGGTTTTTCTTTTTAATGGCGGCCCCAATTTCCCCGATGGGATTGACCGATCCAATTTCATTATTGACATACATGACAGATACCAATACCGTTTTTTCATTGACGGCAGCCAAAAGCGCTTCCTGGTCAATGCGGCCGTTTTTATCCACCGGGATATACTCCGCCTGTGCTCCCTCTTTTTCCAGATAATCAAATACAT
Source organism: uncultured Lachnotalea sp. (assembly GCA_948470255.1). GTDB lineage: Bacteria > Bacillota > Clostridia > Lachnospirales > Lachnospiraceae > Lientehia. Next base: position 10,787 of record CAOKOS010000039.1, on the reverse strand, counting down.
TGTAAACCGAAGGATGCTCGATGGTGGAAGTAACGATATGGTCCCCCCGGCGCCTGTTAGCCCGAAAGGCCCCGATGATGGCCATATTATTGGATTCTGTCCCTCCTGATGTGAAAATGATTTCAGAAGAATCCGCCTTTAAAGTTCCCGCCACCTCTGCCGCCGCTTCTTTCACATAGCGTTCTGCCTCCACCCCTTTTTTGTGGAGGGAAGAGGGATTTCCAAAATCCTCTGTCATGGTTTTCACCACAATATCCCTTACTGATTCAAACACCCGTGTTGTGGCAGAATTGTCCAAATATACTTCCATCGTTTCCAAATTATCCTCACTCCATTATTTTTCCAGCTGAAACATTAACACCGACAGAAGGGCAAACCCCGCCGTCTCTGTTCTTAAAATCCGGCGGCCTAAAGTGATGGGAAGAAACCCCCGTTCTATTCCATACTCTACCTCTGCTTCCTCAAAGCCGCCCTCCGGGCCAATAAACACGGCAATCCGCATACCAGGCTTTGCCTGGGAAAGTACTTTTCGCGTATACTCCATACCTTCCGCATTTTCATAAGGAAACAGTTTACAGTCAAAATCCGCCGCGAAATCCACAGCCTCCTTGAACCCCATGACCGGCCCCACCTTTGGAACCACCGTCCGCTTTGACTGCTTGGCCGCACTTTCTGAAATCATGTTCCACCGCCGCACCTTCGCCTCCGCCTTTTTGGCATCCAGCTTCACCACCGATCTCCTGGTGGCTACCGGTACAATCTGAAACACTCCCAGTTCCACATTTTTCTGAATGACAAGTTCCATCTTGTCGCCTTTCGGAAGCCCCTGAAACAGTACAATCTGAGCCGGAAGCTCTGTTCCGTCCTCATCCCTGGAAAGGAGCCTCACCCGCACTGCCTCCGTCCCCTCCTCAAAAGCTTCGATCATACAATTATAGCAAATCTGCTCCCCGTCGCTAATCCGTACCTTATCCCCCGGCTTCATGCGGAGGACATTTTTGATATGATTTACATCGGAGCCTGTAATCCTGCCTTCTGTCTCCCCGATGTCCCCCCTGTCCACAAAAAACAAATACATGGCTTATCTCTTCCTCACCGTAATGGAAACCCAGTCGTTTTCATAGTTGGTTTCCAGCACTTCCCACTCTCTATTGGCCTCAAAAGCAGCCCTTACCTCTTCTTCTTTTGTATTAATGATGCCGGAAGTAATGAAAATACCGCCTTTTTTCAGATGGCGCGCCGCTTCACCCACAAGGCAGATGATCACCGGCGCCAGGATGTTTGCCACTGCCACGTCATAAATTCCAATTCCCGCTTCCTGCTGCAGGGACACGTCCTCCAAAAGATTTCCCGTTTTTAAAACAATCTGTTCCTCTGAATATTGGTTTACCCTGACATTTTCCCCGGCAGCCTCAATGGCATTCTCATCCAAATCTGTGCCAAAGGCATAAACCGCCCCGAATTTCAAAGCGGCAATGGACAAAATACCGCTTCCCGTCCCGATATCCAGTACCTTGTCCCCGTCTTTTACATATTTTTGCAACTGCCGGATACAAAGCTTTGTAGTCTCATGGGAGCCTGTCCCAAAAGCTGTCCCCGGATCTATTTCAATCATTTTTTTGTCCTTATGTTCTTCGGGCGCCGTTTCCCAGGTGGGTTTAATCAAAAGCCCGTCCACTGTAAAAGGATGGAAATACTGCTTCCAGTTGTTCAGCCAGTCTTTATCCTCTGTCTCAGAACTGGTAATCGTCCCTTTTCCTATATCCACAAACCTGCCCAGTTCTGAAAGCCCCTCCCGGACATCGGAGAGGATTTTCTCGTTTCCGGTATTTTCTTCCAGATAAAAAGAAACCTTCGCCTCTCCTTCATCCGGTGGAATCTCTGGCAGGATATCAATAAACATCCCTTTTGTTTCTGCTTCTGTCAAGGGGATATTATCTTCAATTTCCACACCTTCGATTCCCTGCTCCTCCAGCATACTACTGATAAAATCCACCGCCTCTGTGGTGGTCGCAATGGTATATTTATTCCACTTCATGAATCATCCTCTTTTCCCGCCAATGGCTTTGGCATTGTACATCAGCCTGCCAGTACACTAATTATACAGTATACCCGAAACTTTATGGACGGGCAAGTCTTTCCCGGCCAAAACGACTTCCATTTTCCAGATTATTCCTTGCATGTTTCCCCTTCATACGTTAAAATAGAACCAGGGTATTTCTTTCCATTCATTCAGAAAAGGGGGTATTTTATGGAATCACGCATTTTAAAATTTTTTGCAAAAGACAACAGCCGTGTGGCGCTCCGGGCCATTCCCGGCCACTTTGCCACCAGCCACTCCCACGTCAACTATTATATTGACGTGACTGGTTTAAGGACCAGATGCAGTGAAGCCTCTGCTGTTGCAAAAACCTTGGTGGAAAAAATTGTCAACACCACCGTCATTGACACCATTGTCTGCATGGACGGATGCGAAGTCGTCGGAGCCTACATGGCATCGGAGCTGGAAATCCATGACTTCGTTTCCACCAATACCCACGAAACTGTCTATGTCATCACACCGGAATTCAACAGCAACAACCAGATGATCTTCCGTGATAACCTGGTGCCTGCCATCCGAAACAAACACGTACTTCTGCTTCTGGCATCCACTACCACGGGACAAACCATCCACCGCAGCCTGGAATGTCTCAGCTATTACGGCGGCACTGTGACAGGCATTTGTTCTCTGTTCAGCGCCGTAGACGCCATTCGGGGGTTCCCCATCATCTCAGCTTTCACCACCAGGGATATTCCCAGCTACCAGGCATACGATTTTGAAAAATGCCCCTTCTGTCAAAACGGGCATAAACTGGATGCCTTTGTAAACGGGTACGGATATTCCAAGTTATAATATTTAACAGTACCGTCGATTGACAAGATCCTACACAGACGGAGCAAGTGTCCTTGTCATCGACGGTACTAAAATGCCATAGACGGAGGGGCTGTCAATGTTTCATTCAAACACTGGAAGCTTTGTATCCGCTTCCCATGTCTGCCGTACTTTTGTCTGCCATGCCTTTACTTCATAATAATGCCCTCCGGCCTTGGGGCTTTTGGGAATAGATACTTCCACTGACAAATGCTGCTGGTCATTGATGATCACGGAAAATGAAAAACGGACTCCCTCCATATTTTCCTCCGGCGCTGCAACACCGCCGGCTCCATCCAGATAAGAAAGACATTCTGCATAATAACTGTCTGCCTCTGGATTATCCCTGTAAAGAATCTCCAGGCTCATATCCAGTTCCTCCAAAAGCGCTTCCGCTTTATCACAAGCTGAATAATACGCCTTGGTCCTTGTGGCCAGCCTGTCATTGAGTTTTTGATCTGCATTGGCATTTACAAGAGAAAGCATGGCAAACACCACCAGGCACAGCAGCACAAAAATCATAAGAATAGATGTGGTGCCAATCCCCATACCAGATACGGTATTTTTATTCTTTTCTTTCTGTTTCATAAAAAGCTCCTGTCGCTTCTACTCTCAATTCAAAATCGCACTAGGCGCAGACGGGTTTCATAATCAGGAGCCGGGAACTGTCCGCGGAACCTGGACGGCTGCATCAATCTCATAAATCATCCCATCTTTGCCAATGACCCCCACTGTAGCACGAATTAATGTGGGCGCTTCTTTATTTATCTCTCTTTCCACATCTGCTTCATCAGGCGGTTTCCGTGTGATGGAAAGTGCATAAACCCCTTCCTCTGACGGCTGCCAGCCTGCATCATAAAAGATCTGGAAACTGTTTCCATCCACACTCATACTTCCTTCTGGAAACAAATCCACAAGCTCCTCCAGGTTTCCAGAAACGCTGTGGAACGCCTCCGCCCCACTTTGTGCCAAGGGAACCGCCCGGTTCAATTCTTTCGTCTTCTTTTCCGTCAAATGCGCTTTCACAAACAGTTGAATACAAATCGCACTTGCTAAAGAAAAGAAAAAAATAACAAGTATTAATTCCAGCAAAAATAAGCTGGATCTATGCTCCTTCTGTGACATGGCTGCCTTCCTTTCGGAAATAATCACTTGATTTTTTCTCCTGTTCTCAGATGTAGAAGCAGGGAAACCGGTTCCTCACCTTCTTCGGCTGTGGAAATTTCAAACATCCCTCTGTCTGTTTCGGACACAGTAAAATTCTCAACCTCCAAAAGCCGCCGTCCTGCCTGAGCATCGAAAGGCAGCTCCGCCCTGGTGAAAAGTTCTGTCAAAAAACCTTCATATTCATATATGTAAAGGATATAACTCCCGTCCTGATCTTTTGTCTCGATCCGCAGGACATTGTCCTCTGCAGAAATGGAAGCGCCTGCATCGTTTTGCCGGACTTTTTCCGCCACATAGGCAAGAGCTGTCCGTCCCTCAAAATTCTGTTCCATGGAGGCCACACTATTTTCATAGACACCGGCCCCAATCACCACAAGGCTGAAAGCCGATACCGCAAATATGCAAAACAAAAGCAGCGTAAACAGGAAGTCTGTCTTTAATTTCACTTTACACCTCCACGCTTCACCACAACTGTTACATCTGGCATCAAATTGGGGCCAATGGGCTGATAATCAATCCAGTAACGATCCTCATTCCAGGAAAGGCCGTAATGCTCTTTCAAATAATCAATACTGGACGGGTAATATCCTTCCGACGCATAGCAGTGGACAATCTCTCTGTAAACGGTCTGCTCCAGCCCTTTCATCTCTTCCCTGTCAGTTGTATCTGAAATAGAAGAAATACCTTTGAAGGCCAGGAAAAAAACAATCAAAAACGCAAGGAAAGGAAGCAGAAATCCGGGAAGGGAACGCCTTCCCCGCCTGTCGCTAAAACGGTTCATCCTTCAATCCCCCTCCTCAGCCAATCCCGCTCATGATCCCCATGAGCGGCAGCATCACTGACAAAAGAATCATTCCCACCAGAATCGACATGATGGCGACCAAAGTCGGTTCCAGTCTGGATACGGTTTTTGAAATCCGTCCACCTGCCTCCTGGGCAAATTGATCCGCCACCCGCTCCATCACCTGTTCCAAAGAACCGGAAAGAATTCCGATGTTCACCATACGGGCATAAAGGCCGGAAAAGATACCTGTTTCCTGAAAAGCAGCCCCAAGCTCCATTCCCTCCCCTGTCTTTTCCCGACATTCTTCAATTTTTTTCCGAAGTACAGGATCCTCTGTAAGCTTGCCTGAAAGCTCCAGCCCTTCATCGGAATCCAAACCGCTTTTTAAGGTAATGGCCATACCGTCCGCAAAGCGGCTGAGAGCCCTGGCCTCATAAATCCCCTTTGTAAAGGGAAGTTTCCGTCCCATAGCTGTCAGATGTTTTTTTCCGCTTTTTGTCCTGGACAAATACAACGCTAAAATCACCAGAAGGGCGGCAACGGCCACAATCACCAGGCTATAGCGGCCAAGCCATGTTCCAAAATTCATAATACTTTTGGAAACACCGCTCATCTCTGTCCCCAGCTGCCCATAAACACGGCCGAAAATTGGCATCACTTTTATAACTAAAACCAGGATCACCGCCAGCATCATCCCAATCATAATACAGGGGTAAGTAACTGCACTTTTAATATTTTTCGACAAAGCATCTTGTCTGTCATAGTAAATGGCAAGGGAGGAGAAAATCTCGTCCAGCCGGCCGGCCCTCTCTCCAATCTCTGCCATATTCAGGAAATACGGCGGAAAAACTCCTGTTTTCGTGAGCGCTTCATAGAGGTTTCCGCTCATCTCCAGTTCTTCATAAGCTTCTTCGAGAATGGCCCGTCCTTCCGAATCTGCCAAACTTTCTTTCAAAATGGAAATCCCCTCCAGTGTGGAAATCCCTGCTTTCAGCATCATCGCCATCTGCTCACAAAAGGAAACAAGCTCCCTGTCCGTCAACAGCTTTCTGGATATCTGTCCCATAAAATCCCCCTAATATATAAATTTCGTCTGGTAATTATCTCCCTCGCTGATGAAATCCCGGAGAGAATCACTGCTGGAATTGGCGGCAAACGTCGGATCCATCAGCTGCCATTCGGATCCGTCAAACTCAATGATACCATTTACCCATCCAGCCCCGTCAATATGGGTACTGATCCAGGCATGATAAACATCTCCCGCATATCCGATTTCCAGGCGGGTGGGTATCCGCTGGGTCCGAAGCATGGACGCCATGACTACCGCATAATCAAAACAAATCCCCCTGCCGGATTCCAGTACTTCATCCACATCCGGCAAGTATCCACTCTGGACATTCTGTGCCTTATCCGTATCATAGGAAATGTTTTCTGTCACATAAGTAAAAATCCTGGTGACTGCGTCCAGATCATCCGAAGCGCCCTCCACAAGCTCCGCCCCCAGGCCCACAACTTTACTATTTTCTGAAAAATTCACATATTGGTTGGGATACAAGTAAGGGGAAAACTCATCTTCAATGACGACTGAAACCGACTGGTTAAAAACATTCAAATAATCACCGGAAGCAGGACGCTGCTCCCAGACGGAAATCGTATAATCCCCGCTTCCCCCTGTCAGAGGAAAAACTTCATAACCAGTCCTCATGGTATACGTGTAAGTCACACCTTCCGGTGTTTCTGTCTGAAGCTTAACCTTTTCCACATTTCCTTTATACTGAACCATCACATACCCATCTTCCATATGGGATGCGTCCATAGAAGCCCATTCATTTTCATAAACTGTCTCACCGGAAGCTTCCGGCACAAGGACTACGGGAGTGTTTTCTCTATTCCCTGTCCCTTTCAGGCTTTCCCCAGAAACGCTCTGGGTAGCTGTACTGTCTCCGGAAATGCCCTCCGGAGAACTGTTTCCCGGCGTAAGTTCTGTCTCTGTCCCTTTTGTAACGGTTCCTTCCGGAGAACCGCTACAGCCGCCAAGAATCAAAATAACGCCCAACAGCAGGCAAACCATAAAACAAAACTGTTTTCGATCCATAAAAATCCTCTCAAATCAGAGTTTTTTTGACAACATATCTGGATTAGATGCATACTGAAGCGCCGTATCCGATGTGATTCTTCCACTCTTATAAAGTTTTAGAAGCCCATTATCCATGGAAAACATTTCCGCACTGTTGGCGGCATACACCGCGCTGTCAATCTGATGGGTTTTATTTTCCCGGATCATATTCCTGATAGCAGGCGTCACTGTCATCCGTTCAAAAACAGGAACAAGCCGGCCGTCCACAGAAGGTACAAGCTGCTGGGACACCACTGATTTCAGTACCATGGAAAGCTGCACCGCAATCTGCCTCTGCTGTCCCGGCGGAAACACGTCAATAATCCTGTCGATGGTACTGGACGCTCCCATGGTATGAAGGGTCGAAAGTACCAGGTGTCCTGTTTCTGCCGCTGTCATAGCCACCTGAATCGTCTCATAATCCCGCATTTCTCCCAGGAGAATGGCGTCCGGGCTTTGACGCAGCGCCGCCCTCAGTGCGGAAAGATAACTTTCCGTATCCAGCCCCACCTCTCTCTGGCTCACAATACTCTTTTTATGGGAATGGAGGTATTCCAGCGGGTCTTCCAATGTAATGATATGTTCTTCCCTGCTCACATTGATCCTGTCGATGATGCAGGCCAGCGTCGTGGACTTTCCGCTCCCGGCAGGCCCTGTCACCAGCACCAATCCTTTGGAATAGTCCGACAATCCGAGAATCTCCGGCCCAATCCCCAGCTCTGCGGGATCCGGAAGCTGAAATGTAATCACCCTCACCACCGCCGCCAGGCTTCCCCTCTGGCGGTACACGCTGACACGGAACCTGGATACTCCCGGAATGGCAAAAGAAAAATCATCATCGCCGGACTCTTTCAGCCGGCCCATATCCCGTTCTCCATCCAGTTCATATATTTTGCCGACCAGTTCTCTCGTATCTGCTGGAAGCAGCCGCGTATCTGTAATTTCCTGTAAAATACCATTTACCTTTATGGACAGCGGGCGCCCCACTACAATAAAAATGTCTGAAGCCCCCCGTTTTGTCGCTTCTGTCAAATATTCAATGACATCCATCCTTAAAATCCCCGCCTTATTTCTTTTCCAGTTTTATACCTTTCTTGATTATATACGGAAAAACAAGTACTGTCAATTCCGGTAAAAAGAATCCTGTCCCGCAAAAAACCGCCGGCGGGCAGTTTTCCATCTGTCCACCGGCGGTTTCATCTTTGTTTTGTCTGTCTTTCCAGTCTCACCGCAAAGATTTTAGCGATTCTGGTAAGTTGCACATTCTGTATGGCTGGCAACCTTTGCATTACGTCCGGAAATAGAAATCTCTTCCGCCGTACACATTCTTCCTTCATTGTAAATACAGGACACTGCTTCACATTCTACATTAAGGCCGCGGCTGGGTGTCTCATACTTATTTTTGCAGCAGTTTTGAGTCTGCTCGTCAAAGCTGGCACAGCAGGTATCACCACAGCAGTTTGCCGAAGCGCCCTCCACCAGAATTGTACCTTTACAGCAGAATTTGTCACAGTTATGAACACATGTCTCTGCACTGCATACCAAATCCGTCATGATAATTCCTCCTTTCTCGTAGTTGGAATTAGTCTGTACGGATTTTCTGATTTTATACTGCTCTGTTTGTTTTATTTTTAATTTCTTCTTTCAAATTTTCCACAAAGGATTCCAGTGATTTCTGCCCTTCATCACCGTTCCACCTGCTCCTCACAGATACCATGCCCTCAGCCTCTTCCTTTTCGCCTACCACCAGCATATAAGGAAGTTTCTGCAGCTGCGCCTCCCTGATTTTGTAACCAATCTTTTCAGATTTTGTATCTACATCCACACGGATTCCCGCTTCAGAAAGGGCCGCCGCCACTTTTCTGGCATAATCCAGATATTTGTCGGAAATAGGAAGTACGCGGACCTGCACAGGCGCCAGCCAGGTGGGGAAGGCCCCTGCGAAATGTTCGATCAAAATACCGATAAAACGCTCAATGGAACCAAAGGCCACCCTGTGAATCATAATGGGTCTGTGGGCGGCTCCGTCTGCCCCCGTATATTCACAGTTAAACCGCAGTGGAAGCTGGAAATCCAGCTGGATGGTCCCGCACTGCCATGTTCTTCCGAGAGAGTCTTCTAAATGGAAGTCGATCTTCGGGCCATAAAAAGCGCCGTCCCCTTCATTTACCACATATTCCAGCCCCAGGTCATCCAAGGCGCTCCGAAGGCCGTCAGTGGCCATCTCCCAGTCCTCATCGCTTCCCATACTGTTTTCAGGACGTGTGGAAAGCTCCACATAGTACTTAAAGCCAAACAGGCTGTAGACTTCATCAATCAGCCGCGCCACCCCTTTGATTTCATCACGGATTTGTTCCGGTGTCATGAAAATATGGGCATCGTCTTGCGTAAAGCAGCGTACCCGCATAAGGCCATGGAGCTGGCCGGATTTTTCGTGGCGATGCACCAGGCCCAATTCTCCCATCCGCAGCGGCAAATCACGGTAGGAACGCGGTTCTGACTGGTATACCAGAATCCCTCCCGGACAGTTCATGGGCTTAATGGCATAATCCTGTTCGTCAATGACTGTCGTGTACATATTTTCCTGGTAATGATCCCAGTGTCCTGAAGTCTCCCACAGATGGCGGTTTAAAATAACAGGCGTGGAAATCTCCACATAGCCATTTTTCCTGTGGATTTCCCTCCAATATTCCAGGAGGGTATTTTTAAGTTCCATTCCCTTGGGAAGAAAGAAGGGGAATCCCGGCCCTTCGTCACTCATCATAAAGAGGCTCAGCTCTTTTCCTAATTTTCTGTGATCCCGCTTTTTAGCCTCTTCAATTCTCTCCAGATACTCGTCCAGTTCTGCTTTTTTAGGGAAGGCTGTGCCGTAAATTCTGGTGAGCATTTTATTCTTTTCGCTGCCTCTCCAATAAGCGCCCGCCAGGCTGGTCAGCTTAAACGCTTTTACCGGTTTTGTCGTCATCAAATGAGGGCCGGCACAAAGATCAGTAAATTCTCCCTGTTCATAAAAACTAATCACAGAATCTTCAGGAAGATCTTCAATCAGCTCCACTTTATAAGGTTCTTCCTTCTCCTCCATATAAGCAATCGCTTCTGTCCTAGGCTTTGTAAACTTATGAAGAGGCAGCGCTTCTTTAACGATCTTTTTCATTTCTGCCTCAACCTTTTCCAAATCCTCTGCCGTAAAAGGAGTCGCACTGTCAATGTCATAATAAAATCCATCAGCAATGGAAGGCCCGATGGCCAGTTTCACATCCGGGTACAGCCGTTTGACGGCCTGGGCCATAATATGGGAAGCCGTATGGCGGAATGCCGCCCTTCCTCCCTCGCTGTCGAAAGTGAGAATATTTAAGGTACAATCTTTATCCACCACTGTACGCAAATCCACAGTCTCTCCGTCAATTTCCCCGGCACAGGCTACCCGCGCCAGCCCTTCACTCAAATCTGCCGCAATTTCAATGACCGATTTTGCTTCCCCGTACTCCTTTACCGAGCCGTCTTTCAATGTGATTTTCATAATCTGTTCTCCTTTTTATATAAATTATAATGTGCTTTATGTCAAAAGCACATTTACCCAGTGCGTTCCTCTCGGAGGGTTTTTGCTTTATAGGACGCGGTTTCCTATAAAAGAACAAAGAATCCTGCTTGCAGGATTCTCCGCCTGCGGCGTATCGCTTCAGCGATATATTTCCTCTCCGCCGCAGTGCGTTCCTCGCGGAGCGTTTTTGCTTTATAGGACGCAGTTTCCTATAAAGAACAAAGATTGCGCAAAGCGCAATCGCCGCGCGTGAGCGGGCCTGAAAGGC
>CAOKOS010000038.1 GCA_948470255.1 uncultured Lachnotalea sp. | reverse complement strand
CGACAGAATCAGCGGAAGCAGCGGGAGGGGATGCAAAACTTTCCCAGGAGGAGATTCAGGCTATGATGTCTGGAGCAGCCGCCACACCGGAACCTGCAGCGCCCATACAGCAGGCGCCCCCTGTACAGCCTACGGCGCCCATACAGCCTATGGCAATGGCGCCAGGTTACCAGCAGCCAGCTATGGATCCGATGATGATGCAGTTGATGACACAAATGCAGCAGTCTCAAATGCAGATGATGGAAATGATGAATCAGATGCAGAAGGACAGGACAGAGGCAGCCCAGATGAAGCAGTCTGGAGAATCCAGGCCCAATACTGTGATTCATCCGGTCAATTCTCCAAAATTTGCAGGAGATACTGGAAACGGTGTGGAAGAGGCGGCAAACCAGGAGCTTTTGATGAAAGTTCCTTTGGAAATTTCTGTGGAAATTGGGCGGACCAAAAAGCTTGTGAAAGATATTCTGGAATTTACCCAGGGTTCTTTAGTGGTGCTGGATAAAATGGCTGGAGAGCGGGCCGATGTGTTTGTCAATGGGGAATGTATTGCCAGAGGCGATATCGTTGTGGTGGAGGATAATTTCGGTATCCGTATCACAGAGATTGTCAGCCGGAATCTGAATCCGGAGGATCTATGATGAAATCTAAAGTATTGCTGGCGGCAATGGGGGGAGATTTGTTGTCTCTGGTAAGCGCCCTCTTAATGTTTGTCTGTGTTTTGGCGCTGGCATACTGGTGCAGCCGTTTCTTAGGAAAACGGTTGAAATATGCGAATACGTCTGGGAACCGGAATATGAAAGTGATCGAACAGATCAGTTTCAGCTCCGGCTCACTGGGACGCGGGACGGGCGAACAGCTCATTCTGCTTAAGATTAAAGAGAAAACCTATCTGATTGGCATCAGTTCTTCAGGATTCCAGCTTCTGGACCATTTGGAAGGAGAATTTATAGAAGAGTCCGCTTCAGATAAAGCAGCCGCGCCTGTGGCTTTCGGAGAGGTTTTCAAAAAATATGCGGGGTTGCGGAGAAAGGAGAAGGAGAAAAAAGATGAGTGAGCTTTTAAGCGGCTTGAACGGCGGCAATGTGCCGGCTATGGACGTGATTATCCTGCTTACCCTGGTTGCTCTCCTGCCTTCTCTTGCCATTATGATGACGTCCTTTACCAGGACGATCATTATTTTGTCTTTTACCAGAAATGCCATGGGTGTGCAACAGAATCCGCCCAGTATGGTATTGGTGGGAATTTCTCTTTTTCTGACGCTTTACATTATGAACCCTGTACTTCGCCAGATAAACGAGGAGGCATACCAGCCTTATGTGAATGGGGAAATTTCTCAGAAAGAACTTCTAGAGAAGATGGAGCCGCCCATAAAGGAATTTATGCTCAGGAATACCTATACGGAGACGTTGGATTTATTTGTAGATTTGTCTGGCCGCGAGAGGGAAGAGGATATTCGGGAATATCCTTTGAGTGTTATCATACCGGCTTTTATGACCAGTGAGTTGAAAAGGGGGTTTACGGCAGGTTTCCTGATTTACCTTCCGTTCCTTATGATAGATATTGTGGTGGCGACGACTTTGATGTCCATGGGTATGATGATGCTGCCGCCAACGATGATTTCCATGCCGTTTAAATTACTGCTTTTTGTATCAGTGGACGGCTGGCAGCTTTTGTTTGCCAACATTGCAAGAAGTTTTAGGTAATGATGACGGCTGCCGACAATACAAAGTGGATAAAGAAGGGAGGAGACTATGACTGAAGTTGAAGTACTTGATATTATATCTATGATGTTTCGGACAGTATTAAAGCTGGCCCTCCCTCTTCTGCTGGTTAGCATGATTATCGGAATTGTCATCGCTATATTCCAGGCAGCGACACAGATCAATGAGCAGACAATGACTTTTGTTCCAAAGCTTTTGGCGGTGCTGGCAATTTTGGGGCTTTTGGGAAGTAGTATGTTGAAGACATTACAGGACTTTCTGGTGTATGTGATTGGCCTGATAGTCGGAGGATAACCGCGGATGCTGATTATATTTTCACTGATTGTCATGCGTATGAGCGGTATGATTCTTATGAATCCCATTTTCGGGAGTAGGAGTATTCCCGCCAGAGTAAAGGCAGCTCTTATTTTAGTATTTTCCCTGATGCTGTATACATGGATGGGTGGAGAGCTTTTACATGAGCCGGCTTCTCTTCTGGAATATGGAGTTATGCTGGTTATGGAGCTGCTCATGGGCTTTGTGTTGGGCTTTGCAATGGATTTGGCAGTATTTGCAGTACGCTATGCCGCCGCGATTATTGATTTTTCCATGGGCCTTAGTATGGCGCAGGTCTATGACCCGGAGACGCGGAATCAGATTACGGTCAGCTCAGAAATGCTATATGGTTTTTTGATCCTTTTGTTTTTAGCCGTAGACGGGCATTTACGTATGGTGTCCATCTTTTTCGGTTCGGCGTCCCTTATTCCTTTCGGCCAGGTTACATTTGGGCCGGCGCTTTATGAAGCTGTTCTCGGTATTTTCAGGGAAGCGATTGTTTTGGGAGTGCAGATTGCGTTTCCGGTAATTGCTATGGAGCTGGTTACAGAAGCGGCAGTGGGAATGATGATGCGTATGATTCCGCAGATCAATGTGTTTTCTATTAATTTTCAGATTAAGATTATCGTAGGAATGTTGATGCTCCTGTTTCTTCTTAGTCCTATTGCAGATAAATTTAAAGAATTAATCGAGGGGATATTCCAGAATTTTGATTACTTGCTCAGATTAATGCAATAGGCTGCCATATGTTTGCGAAAGAAAGGAAGTGGTGAGCGGTGGCAGAGCAGAACGGCCAGGAAAAGACTGAACAACCAACTAGTAAACGGCGTAAAGACGCCCGAAAAGAAGGTAATATATTCCAAAGCCGGGAAATCTGTACTGTAGTCATCCTCTTTGGCGTATTTTGGACAATTCGCTTTATGCTTCCTTTTATATATACTCAAGTCCGCCAGTATCTGTATTGGGTTATGGACGGCGTGTCGGGGGAGGGCGGGGATTTTATATCCTATCAGTTATTCTTCGTCACGGTACTGACAACTTTAAAGTGTGCTCTGCCGTTGATTTTAGTGGCGCTTTTTCTGGGAATTGTATCCCACGGAGCACAGACCCGTTTTAATGTGGCCTTTAAAGCCCTGAGGCCTAAATTCAGTAAACTGAATCCATTGAAGGGCCTTAAAAAGCTTTTTTCTCTTAAGAATCTGGTAGAGCTTCTGAAAAGTATGATAAAGATAGCTTTGCTGCTGATTCTTTTGTATAATATTCTGAGGGCAGATATGGCTCAGATCGTGAGAATGCCCGGTATGCCGGTGATGAATTCTGCGGTCTATACGCTGAACATGATTTTTGATTTGGTTATGAAGGTCTGCCTTGCTTTTGCAGTGCTTGCGTTTTTTGACTTTCTCTATCAGAGATGGCAGTATGAGAAAGACCTGAAAATGACGAAACAGGAGGTCAAAGACGAATTCAAACAGACCGAAGGGAACCCTGAAATTAAAGGCCGCATCAGGAGGATTCAGCGCCAGATGGCCATGAGCCGTATGATACAGAAAGTTCCTGAAGCCGATGTGATTATTCGTAACCCGACTCATTTCGCGGTGGCCATCAAGTATGATCCGGATAAGCATAATGCACCGGTAGTGCTGGCAAAAGGCCAGGATGATCTGGCTCTGCGTATTGTCAGGACAGGGGAAGAACATGGTGTATATGTGATTGAGAACCGGCCTCTTGCAAGGGCATTATATGCTTCCTGCGAACTGGACCGGGAGATACCGGCGGAGTTCTATGGAGCAGTGGCGGAGGTTCTTGTATATATTTACAGAGCCAGTAACCGTGAGGATATGCTGCGGTAAATATCAACGGATGGAGTTTTGGCATGAAGAAACTGCTTAATTATTCAATCGTACTATTTGTACTGGTGATTGTATTGTTGCTTATCATACCACTTCCTGCAGGATTGGTGGATGTAGCGATTATTTTGAATATATCTTTATCCATGATGATACTGGTGACAACCATGACCATCAGAGAACCCCTTGAGTTCTCTGTCTTTCCGTCCATTCTTCTGATTACGACCCTTTATCGTCTGGGTATTAATGTTTCTACCACACGGAATATTCTCAGCAATGGAGGTTCTTCCGGCCAGGTCATTAAAGCATTTGGTGACTTCATCCTTCAGGGAAATGTGGTGGTCGGCCTGGTGATTTTCCTGATTATTGTGCTTATGCAGTTTTTGGTAATTACCAAAGGCGCAGAGCGTGTGGCCGAAGTTGCGGCGCGTTTTACTTTGGACGCAATGCCTGGTAAACAGATGGCCATTGACGCTGACTTGAGTTCAGGCCTTATTACGGAACAACAAGCGAAGGTGCGCCGTGAAAAAATACAGAGGGAAGCTGATTTTTATGGCGCCATGGACGGTGCCACAAAGATTGTAAAAGGCGATTCCGTTATGTCGCTGATTACAACAGCCATCAACCTGATTGGCGGAAGTATCATCGGTATGGTTCAGTCAGGGCAGAGTATCGGTGAGGTTTTGACAACTTATTCCATCGCTACGGTGGGTGACGGCCTGGTGGGACAGATTCCTTCTCTTTTGATTTCCACAGCTACAGGTATGATTGTCACCCGTGCTGTTTCTGAAGGCAGCTTAAATGAAGACGTGTCCAAACAGTTCCTGGCCCAGCCTTATGCTATTATGATTGCCGGAGTTGCCACGGCGGTGATTTCCATTGTGCCGGGTATGCCGAAGCTTTCCATGGGGCTTGTATCCATCGCTCTGGTGGTAAGCGGTTACTATCTGACCAGACGCCTGAAAGAAATGCCTGCGGCAGCCGCGATGGCAATGCAGATGGATATGTCCGGCCAGGCGGGGGTGGCTGTGCCTGAACAGGAAGAAGTTGAACCAGGGCCTGTATCGGAAGAAGAATATTATAAAGATGTCAACAATGTCTATAACCTTCTCGCAGTGGAACCCATTGAAATGGAGTTTGGTTATAGCTTGATTCCACTGGCTGATGAGTCTGTGGGAGGAAGGATGATCAGCCGGATTGTGATTTTCCGGCGGCAGTATGCACAGGATATGGGCCTGGTGGTTCCTTCCATTAAATTGCGGGACAGTTCAGCCCTCAGTACCAATGAGTATTGTATTCGTATAAAAGGCGAAGAGGTAGCCCGGGGAGAAATTCTGATTGATTACTTCCTTGCTTTGGAGCCGGAAAATCCTGAGCGTATCATCGACGGTATCGAGACAGTGGAGCCGGCATATGGAATTCCAAGCCGGTGGATCCGCCCGGAAGACAGGGAGCGGGCCGAACTGTATGGCTATACGGTTATTGATCCCTTGTCTGTAGTGGTAACTCATTTATCAGAAGTAATCCGTCAACATGCGTATGAGCTTCTGACACGTCAGGAAGTGGTCCACCTGGTTGAGAATACCAAGAAGGCAGCTCCTGAACTGGTGGATGAGGCGTTTCCGAACCTGCTTTCCTATGGCCTCTTCCAGAGAATCCTTACCAGCCTTTTGAAAGAGGGAGTGCCTATTAAAGACCTGGAAACCATTATTGAGACAGTGATTGATACAATTCAGGAGACAGGGCTTCCCCTTAAGGATCTGGACAGTGTAACAGAACGGATCCGGGTGGCCCTCAAGCGTACAATTACCCGTATGTACTGTGAAGACGGCAGTATGAAGGTGATTACGCTGGATGGTGAACTGGAACGCACAATGGCTGCTTCCATATCGAAGGGAGAAGGCGGTTATTATATGGCCTTAAGTCCCGATATTATACAGAGCCTGATCCGGCAGATTGCGGAACAGCTGAGAAAATTCAATGGTTTTACACAGAATCCGGTGGTGTTGACTTCACAGGTGATGAGAGTGCATTTCTATCGCCTGGTTGAACCATTCTATCCCAATGTACGGGTGCTTTCTTTCAATGAGATTGCCAGCAATATTCAGATTCAGTCTGTAGGGAGTCTGCAGCTGGAGGGCCCGCAGACAAGACAGGGATAACAGAAAAGGATGAGTTTATATTGTTGAAGCATATAGATGGTCTGGAGGCAAAAACAAATGAAGAGCTTCTGATGATGTATCAGGAGTCCCGTTCCATAGAGGTGAAGCAGGAACTGACCATGCGGTATCTTTATATCGTAAAAGCAATCGCAGTTCAGATGCGGGGCGTTTACGAGGGGTCTATGGATATGGAGGATATTATCAATGAAGGTGTAATTGCCATTATAAAAGGGATTGACCGATACGACCCGACGATGGATAATAAGTTTGAGACTTTTATCTCACGGCGTATCCGGGGAATGATCATTGATTTGATGAGGAAAAGCGACTGGATGCCCCGGGATTACCGCAGACAATATAAGGCCATTGAAAATGCCAGGCAGGAGTTGTCGGAAAGCCTGGGAAGGCACCCAACCCATGCGGAAATTGCGAAGCATTTGGGGATGGAGGAAAAGAAATGCCGGAAAATCCAGCAGATCAGTACCATGGCAAATGTTCTTTCCCTGGATATGGTAATGAGCGGAGACGAGGATCGCCAGTCTGTACAGATCCCCAATACGGATATTTCTTCTCAGCCGGAACATTCCTTTTTAAAAGGAGAACAGCTTACGCTGTTGACGGAAGCCATTAACAGCTTGAAGGAAAAGGAGAAGATGGTGATTTCCCTGTATTATGTGGAGGAACTTAACATGGGACAAATCGCACAGGTTATGCAGGTCAGTGAACCCAGGATATCTCAGATTCACAGTGCGGCCATACGGAAACTTCGGGCGTTTATGGAGAGTAACCAGTAAAATAAGACAGAATCAGGGCACAGCCCCATATAAGACGATAAAGAAAGAGGAGGACAGCTTATGTACCAGGGATTTTATAATCTCGTATCCGGGATGCTGACACAGAGTAGAAATTTGAATGTAGTCAGCAATAATATGGTAAACCTGCAGACGCCCGGATATAAAAATGACACCATGGTGGCGACTACCTTTCAGGAGGAGATGATGAACCGTACTGGAAGATGGGGTGATGACAATGAGCAGGAGCTGATAGTCAACTCGAAGATTGTCACGGCAGACCGGACTTATGTGGATTATGAGCAGGGAAGTTTTGACCCCACAGGGGGGATTTATGATTTTGCCCTGAGCGGTAGAGGGTTTTTCTGTATCCAAACAGACGGCGGAGAAATCCGTTATACGAGAAATGGTTCTTTTGCAGTGGACAGCGATGGATATCTGGTGCTAAATGATCAGGGCAGAGTCCTGTCGGAAAACGGCCAGCCTATTCGGATTCAAAGTGAAGAATTTGCTGTGGATTCCAAAGGCCGTATTGTAAGCCGGAATGTGGATTACACAAATGGCCAGGCACAGATTATCACAGAAGAGTACGGAACTTTGCGGGTGGTGGATTTTGCAGATTATGATGAACTCCACCGGGAAGATAACGGCCTTATCTCAAGCAATCAGGCGCCTCTTCAGATGCCGGCAGATACAGCGGTGGTGTGGCAGAGCCTGGAGAATTCAAATGTGGATATGGTAGAGGAAATGACAGCAATGATGAGTTCTCAGAGAGCGCTGCAAAGCGCTGCCCAGATGCTCAAAATGTATGACCGGATCATGGAAAAATCGTCGGTCGATGTTGGAAGACTGTAAGGAGGGGTAGCATGAACAAGTCTTTTTATGTGGGAGCCATAGGCGCAGCTCAGACGACCAAGCGGTTCAGCGTAATCGCCAATAACCTGGCAAACACTAATAACAATGGCTTTAAACCAAAAAAGGTGGCGTTTTCGGAGCTGATTGAATATAACGTCAAGGAACCGGAAGAAGCAGTAACAGATCTGCAGGCAGGGGCCGGTACGAAGCTGGCGCGTACCTACACTTCCTTTGAAGTGGGCGCATTCCAGCAGACAAACTCTGAGCTTGACTATGCCATCGCCCGGAGAAATACATTTTTTGCAGTGCAGGATCCAGAATCAGGAGACGTCAGTTACACCAGGGACGGGCATTTCCACCGTGGGGAAATGGCGGACGGCTTTTATCTGATGACTGATTCTGAAAAATATGTGCTTGATTCCAATGGCCAGCCAATCCGGACGGATGCGCTGGAAGGCGTTGGAACAGAAGATAATATACAGAGGATCGGTCTTGTCACTTTCCAGTATCCCAGCCGTCTCATGAGTGTAGAGGCCAATGAGTATGTCCCTTCCGATGCTGGGGCGGGCGCAATCCGGCTTGGAGAAGCAGAGAGGGCTACATCATTGCTCAGCGGAACCCTGGAGGCTTCAGACACCGATATGGCAGAGGAGTTTTCCCATGTGATCGAAGCTCAGAGGGCCTTCAGCTATGCTCTTCGTATGGTTACTACTTCAGATGAGATTATGGGTACAATCAATAGTCTGCGTGGTTGATGATACGGTAAGAAAATAAGGCGGCGGAAGGAGAAGCGGACATGAGAATCAAACATTATGAGGATATGAACCTTCAGGAACTTGACGTAATGCGTGAAATCAGTAGTATTGGCACTAGCCATGCAGCCACTGCATTATCGCAGCTTTTGCAGAAGGAAATTCGGATATCTATCCCCACAGTCAGCATTTTAGGCTATAATGAGGCGTTATCACGTATTGGCAATGCAGAAGAGATTGTAGCAGCTACTCTTGTGAAAATGGATCAGGATGTGGAAGGGCTTATGTTGTTTCTCTTCGATATGAATTTTGCCAGTACGGTATTAAAAACCCTTTTGGGACAGGAATATACTTGTTTTGAAGAGATGGATCATCTGGCATATTCTGCGCTGGAAGAAGTGGGAAATATTATTATTTGTTCTTATATTAACGCGTTTTCAAAATTGGTGGATGTGGATATTTCACTTTCAGTACCCAGCTCTACTGTCAATATGCTGGGCGGGATATTAACTGTGCCCATTGCAGAGTATGGATACGAAACCGATAAACTGATGTACTTTAACGCAGACTTTGTTATGGATGGAAACAAGCTGTCTGATTGGCTGCTGATGCTTCCGGATATCAAGTCTTTGAATGCAATTCTGGGGAAACTAGGTGTCTGAGAATGGAAAAGGAACTGAAAGTAGGTATAGGGGATATGAAGCTTACCAGAGGGGAAGGACGTATCATCACATACGCTCTGGGTTCCTGTATCGGAATAACCTTCTATGACCCGGCAATTAAGCTGGGGGCGCTGTTGCATATTATGTTGCCGGAGCGCCAGAGTCCGACGGATACGAGTCTTTTTAAGTATGCGGACACGGGAATTCAGGAAACACTCAGGAAGCTTCGGGCCTTCGGCATGATGAAATCTCGTACAATCGTGAAAATTGCCGGCGGGGCAAAAATGTTTGCAATAAAAGGAAATGCAAGTTTTGGTAATATTGGAGAGCGGAACACGGCCAGGGTAAAGCAGATATTACGCGCGGAGGGGCTGCGGCTCATGGCAGAAGATACGGGCGGCTCTTATGCCAGAACCATGGTACTTGAGGTGGGGACTGGAAAAGTAATCATCAAGACCTTTGGAAAGCCGGAGAAATGCTTGTGAGGAGAAAGGAGAGAACATGGAGGAAAAGAAAAACAGTATTCTGCTTGAATCGGGGACAAATGAGATCGAAGTCATGCGTTTTTCGGTGAGCGGTGAATTTTACGGTATCAATGTGGCAAAAGTACAGGAAATTATCATGGCGGAGAAGGTAAAGCCCATGCCCCACTCCCATCCGGCAGTGGAGGGGATTTTTAAGCCCCGGGAGGAACTGATCACAGTCATTAATCTGGTGTATTATTTGTTTGGAGAAGAGCGGGAGCACGGACAAAAAGATTTGTTTATTATCACCAACTTTAACAGGATGACAGTAGCTTTCCGCGTGGACAGCATTGAGGGGATTAGCCGGATTTCCTGGCAGGATATCCAGAAACCGGATAAAACCATTGCCAATGGCGATGAAGGCGTGGCCACCGGAATTGCCCAATGTGAAGGCCAGCTTGTAACAGTTCTGGATTTTGAGAAAATTGTGGCAGAAATCGCGCCGGAGACGACGATTCAGGTTTCTGATGTGGAGAAACTGGGGGTAAGGCCCATCTGCGAAAGCCCGATTGTAATTGCTGAAGATTCTGTGCTGTTACAGAAGATGATTGACGACTGCCTGGAGAGGGCAGGATTTACTCATCTCATCAATTTCTCCAATGGACAGGAAGCATGGGATTATCTCCATTCCATTAAAAACGATTCTGATTTGTATGATAAAGTAAATCTGGTGATTACCGACATTGAGATGCCCAAAATGGATGGACATCGTCTGACAAAATTGATTAAAGATGATCCGCGCCTCAGACATATTCCTGTGGTAATCTTCTCGTCGCTGATTGATGAGCAGATGCGTATTAAAGGAAAAGAACTGGGGGCAGATGAGCAGATGGCAAAGCCGGAGATCGGACATCTGGTAGCGATTCTGGATACATTGCTGGAGCGGTTCAGTGAATTGAGACCGAAATTAAATGAATAAACCGCTGCTATGCGGCAGAGCGAAACCGCCAGGACAAGGGAAATAGCCTTGTTTCATGCATACCATGACACATATTCGGGCTTTCACCATTATGATACGGAGGATATGATTTTGGCTATTATCATTACGGTTTCAAATCAAAAGGGCGGGGTTGGAAAGACGACGACCTCAGCGGCATTGGCAGCGGGAATCGCGGGAACCGGAAAACGGGTTCTGGGAATCGACTTGGATCCCCAGGGAAATTTGGGATTTTGCCTGGGGATGGAACCTTCAGATTCTCCCACTGTGCTGGATGCGCTGCAGGGAAAAGTAACAACGGCAGAGGCTGTCAACAGGACGGCTTACTGTGACATTCTGCCTTCAGATATTTCACTGAGCAACGGTGTAGAGCATGTGGCGGCGGAGCATAGGGAATGTATCCTGAAAAATACCCTGGCTCCCATTATCGGTCTTTATGATTATGTGATTATTGATACGCCTCCGGCGTTAAATTTGCTGACCGTAAATGCGTATGTGGTTTCTGATTTTCTGATTATACCGATGGCTACAGATATTATGAGCCTGGTAGGATTATCCCAGTTGAAAGAAACCATTGAATCGGTGCGCAGTTCTTTAAATCCGCAGCTTAAGGTCATGGGGATCCTTTTGACCCGTTTTAACAGGCGCACCCTTCTGGCAAGGGATGTTTTAGAAATGGCAGGCCAGCTGGCAGGCCAAATCGGGACTGTGGTTTTTAAGACAAAGATACGAAACGGTGTCGCCATTGCAGAAGCGCCGGCTCATGGAGAAAGTATTTTTGAATACAGCCCCCGCTCATCAGCGGTAATGGATTATCAGGATTTTCTGGAGGAGATAGCCGGAACGATCCATCTGAAGGAGGTAAGAAAAGATGGCAAGAAAGACGAATAAAACGACGCATGTGCTGAATTTATTAACAAATGGAACAGAAACGGAAGAAGCACAGAATGTCCAGGAGGCGGGGGCAGCGTCAGAAGCGCCCAAGGGGACGCCGGACAATAAGGTCATTGTTGTGAATGAAACCAGTGAAAACGAAAAGCTCTCCAATGAAATCAAAAACCGCCTGGAAGCACAGCTTGAAGCTGAAGTAGCTGAGGCGGCGCCGCAGACTGAGGCAGTAGAGCCGGACGTAGAAGAGGCGGCAGAGGAAATGGCGGCAGAAAGTGAAGCAGAGGCGGCCAGCGAAGAGGCAGAGACAGAACCCGTAGAAAAAGAAGAGGAAAAACCGGATTTATCAAAGCGGGCTTACCGTATGATGAATGTTATGGAGCGGCTTCTTGCCAATATGGAGCCTGAGATGGAAAATGAAATGCGCCAGTATGGGGTCTGCATGTGCGACCGCTGCCGCGCTGACGTGCAGGCGCTGGTTTTGACCAAGATGCCCGCAAAATATGTGATCGTGGACAGTACCAATGTTTCTCCTATTGTGGGATATTACGAGGGGCGTTATAAGACTGCGATGTTTACAGAGATCCTGAAAGCTTGCGTTACAGTAAAAGAAAAACCTAGACATTAAACGAACACTGCGACTTTGGCAGCGTGGATTAAGGTGATATTTAATAAAAGAAAATCGGTGTTTTCCTATCCCGGCCTTGAAGTGGCCTTTTGGATAAGAAACATGGATTTTCTTTTATTCATGGGGCAATATTTTTGAGAAGTTTTGCTTGGGAAATCAGCACAAACATCCCATCTTTCCTTATTATTATTGAGAAGCAGCCGATATTTTATATAGATAATATGATGTCAGAAGAAGAACGTCGGTAAGGAAAGGAGAACATAGATGGCTAGTATATCAGGAACTACAAGCAGTTTAAACAGTACTTTGCGCGGGTTTGGCGGTATGGCATCCGGTATTGACCGTGATTCCATTATTGAGCAAATGTCTCTTGGAACCACGACAAAGATTCAGAATCAAAAAAATGCAATCACCAATCTTACTTGGAAGCAGGAGGCATTCAGGGGGATTATTAACCAGATTCTGGACTTGCAGGACAATTATCTTTCCTATTCTGCATCCTCCAATGTGATGGATTCCAGTATATTTGCTAAGAATGTGATCACAGCCAACGGCGATGAGAAAATCACAAAATATATCAGCGCCAGCGGTTCCTCCAATTTGTTGGAGTCTGTGGCAGTACGCGGTGTGGCGAATCTGGCGACAGCCGCCAACGTACAGTCCGGAAAAAAGGGGAGCGGGGCCATTGAACCTGGCATGAGCTATTCCAGTAATCCTACGGAGTCAAACCTGGCAGGAAGGAAGCTGACTTTCGGAAGCTACGGCACAGACGGCCGTTTTAAAGAGGATGCTACCTTTACTTTCCCCACCAGTTATACAGATGCAGACGGCAAGGTACAGACTATCGAGTATGTGGGAGGCTTGGGAGAATCGGCAGATCTCGCTAAAGTGGCGGATCAGCTCAATGAATCCATAAAGGCAAACAAATTCCTTGTTTCAAAAGAACGTAATGTCACCATTCAGTTTGATTATGATGAAGCAGCGGATAAATTGAACATGAAGTATGTGAAGGTGGATACACTGGGAGATAAGTTTGAGATCGGTGCTGACGTGACGGCAGCCAATTCAGACCTTACAATCCGGGGGAACTCTTCAGCCCTCAGCGCCATGGGATTTAAGGCGGATGAGGCTGAGGCCGCAGGCGCAGGAAAAGAGGGCCTTTATACACTGGATGAATACAATGCACATACATCGGATTTCAGTAGTAGCGCCATCCATACTTATGACAATATGGCTCAGTACCTGAAGGGAAAGAAATTTACTATTGCCTATGGCGGGCAGAGTAAAACCATAGAGCTGATCACTGAGAAGGATATAGAGGAACTTAAGCAGGCCGCGGCAGACGGAAAAGATATGGATGCCGAATTTGCGGCAAAAATGCAGGCACACTTGAATAGAGCTTTTGGTACAGATAAAATCGCAGTCGGTGTCGGCGACGGCGGCAAAATCAGCTTCAACAATGCTTTAGGCAGTGATGAAAGCGTCATTACGATCAACAGTGGTGATGTGGCTGTGATGAAACAGACGGGCCTGGATAAAATAAATTCCAATAAAATCAGTACGGGAAGCAGCCTGTTTGATAACAGAGAGCGCCTGGGCTTTGATAAAGACATGACAGAGGAAGAATTTACGGAAGCATTGAAAGATTTCTCCATCAATGATGTTCATATTAATGTGAATGCGAATATGACCGTAAGCCAGTTCCTTTCTAAGATTAATTCTTCCGACGCAGGCGTAAAAGCCACTTATCTGAGTACCAGCAATAAATTCACCTTAGTGAACACGGAGACTGGTTCCGGCAGGGAAATCAGTGTGGATGGAGCCGCCAGTACAATTTTTGGCGGCAGTGGTTCTGTGAGCAATGACGGCAAAGATGCCGTTATGTATGTGGACTACGGCACCGGCACCCCGGAAAAGATCGTCAGTTCTACCAATACCTTTGATTTGGATGGACTGAAAATTACGGCTTCAGGAACCTTTGGCGTGGAGGAAGCGGCGGACGGAAGCGGTCCTGTTTTTGACAGAAGTGAGTCGGTGACGTTCCATGCGACTGCAGACGTGGATAAAACAACGGAAAAGGTAAAGAAATTCCTGGAAGATTATAATGCCCTGGTAAAGGCCATTAATGATCAGATTACTACAAAACCTAATGGAAGTTACGGTCCTCTGACAGACGAACAGAAAGATGAAATGACGGAAACGTCCATTGAAAACTGGGAAAAGAAAGCCAAGGAAGGACTCCTGTATAACAATAGCGTGATGCGGGATCTAAGTATGGATGTGCAGGGGGTTTTAAATAAGATTTTAGGAGACGGCGTTTCTTATGATGATCTGCAGGAGATGGGGATTAGCATGTCGGAGGATCCTTATGACGGCGGCACATTAAAATTTGACGAAGCCAAATTTAAAGCAGCTATGGAGCAGGATCCGGAAAAAGTGGGTAATATTTTCACTGGAGGAAACGGCGTAAGTAAAGGGCTGAGCAATATTATCAGTGATACGACGCAACAGTATGCAACCAGATACAGCTATAAGAATGAAGGTTCTTATGGCAGGCTGGTGGAAGAAGCAGGTTCTGAAAAGCTGGTATTGTCTTTGCAAGATAATACGATTTATAATCAGTTAAAGGATATGCAGGAAAACTTAAAGACCCTCCAGAGTAAGCTGAAGACAGAGCAGGATCGTTACATTCAGATGTTTACGACCATGGAGAAAGCCATCAGCAGTATGAACAGCCAGTCCAGCTACTTGTCAAGCCTTACAGGCTGATAAAAGAACAGGGTCTCGGTATAGGAGAGTGTAAAATGAATAGTGGATACCAGAAATATAAGACACAGAGTATATATTCTATGTCCGGCGTAGAGTTGCTGCTTCTTCTGTATGACGAGGCGATCAAACGGATGAAAATGGCTGAGTATGCTCTGGAGGATAAAGATTACGGAGTTTTTGAAGATT
The DNA here is from genome assembly GCA_948470255.1 of uncultured Lachnotalea sp. Taxonomy (GTDB): domain Bacteria; phylum Bacillota; class Clostridia; order Lachnospirales; family Lachnospiraceae; genus Lientehia. Next base: position 11,888 of record CAOKOS010000038.1, on the reverse strand, counting down.
GTATTACCAGGACAGTCCGAATCGTCCGCTATCTGAACTCCATCCTCGATATGGAACAACCCATCAGCCGGGATTTCCGGCGGATCTACGAATATTTATTTTATGACCTTGGCGTCATCAGAGCCGGCAGAGACCGAAAAATAGAAGACATTCACGAAATTATCCGACTTTTCACAGAGTTCAGAGATGGATTTGAGGAAGCTGGGAAACTGGTAACAGAGCAGCGTATAGTATCTCCTAAAAGTGTGACCGGGTAGGTGAGTGCATGGCAGTGGATTTGGAACAAATGATGCTTCTTCTTCAGAAACGTTACGATATTTTGAAGAAAGTCGACGAATTGACGGATGAACTTCAGAGTGCCTTTATCAGACATGATGAGGTTTCCGCTTCACTGCTCCTGGATATGAGAGCGGAAGAGATTGCAGAGGTAGATGCCTGTCTGGGCAGGATTTGGGATTTGGGCCGGACTGGCGGCGAGGATCTGCAAGAGATCAAAAGATTGCTTCACACAGATCCTGCCTCTGTTTCCGCCACAGGCAGCTGGGAAGAAAATAAAATCTTTGAAGTGCGGCGAAAGACGGTTCGGCTTCTGGAACAGCTGCAGGACAAAGACCGCCGCATGAATCTAAGTGCGGGGGGTGAGAAATCATACTATAAAAATAAACAGAATTGACAAATATGGATGAAAGGAGGAAATAGATATGTCAATTAATGGTATATCAGGTGGTGGCTATGGATATGGCTATACATCATCGATCAACAATCTACTGCAGTTATCGTCGCTTAAAACCACAGCTTCCTATAGTGCAATATCTGCAGTCAATAAAGTATCTTCTACCAACAAAAACACTTCGGCTTATGCCAGTGTGACCAGTTTTCTGAAAGATTATCAGTCGGAGCTGACCGGATTGGAAGCAGCAGCAGCCAAGCTGCAGCTCAACCAGAAGGGAAATGTTTTCACAGAACTGGAAGCAGGTTCTTCTGATGAGTCAGTGGCGACAGCCAAGAGATCCTGGAGCTTAGAAGCAGGGATGGATATTGACTTGGAAGTACATTCCATCGCACAGGCTCAGAAGAATGTCAGTGCTGCCAATTATGCAGCAGACCTGGCAGATGAGGATATGGAATTTGAAATTGCCGGACCTGGCGGAAATCAGACGATTTCCATCAGCAGCACCAATGCCAACGGTACAAAGAAAACCTATAATCAGATGTATCAGGAGGCGGCTAAGGCTGTCAATGGGAATACCAAGACAGGCGTTAAGGCGTCGGTACAAAGCGAAAATGGGAAAGTATCTCTGGTGCTTACAGGAAAAGATACGGGAACGGCCAACAGCTTCAGCGTCAATGGAAAAACAGGAGCAGCCGCAGGCTTAGAGTATATTGAAACTGCAGCGGCGGATGCCAAATATACGGTTACTCAGGATGGCTATACACAGACCTATACTTCTGACACCAATAAGATTAATATTGGATATGGACGTGTGGATGTGGAGCTGAAGAAAGAGGGAACCACAAATATTTATTCCGGTGTGGACGTTGATGACATTACAGATGCAGTACAGGATTTGGTAGACAGTTACAATGCTGTTACCAATATGCTGGAAAGCAATTCTGGCCGTGGTGCAGGAACTGCCGCACATTTGGCTTCATTCCAGAGAGGGATGGCCCATGAAAAGACTCTGGCAGCCTTGGGAATCACTACCAATAAGGCAGGAGATCTTGTGCTGGATAAGGAGAAGTTGGCGGAAGCGCTGGAAAAGGATTACGATTATGTAATGGACACCTTAGGCGGACAGTTTGGACTTGCGGAGAAAGCAGCTCAGAAGGCAGATCAGGCTTTGTCCGATTCTGTACAGAGAATTGTGAGCAATGACCTTGGCGGAAAGACTTCCGGTTCTGGTTCCAATGGCGCCGTTAATTCGGGCAATGCAGGAAACGCATATACACAGTTTGCAAACTTCGCCTCAAGCGGAGCTTATAATCTGATGAATTACTATGCGGTTGGTATGCTTTTGAATACGATGGCATAAGGTAGTGAAAAGTATTCAGCGTTAAAAAGAGTTTCATTGCTAAAAGGCGGGAGAGGGAATCCCTCTCCCGTTTTCTTGTCGGACAGGATTATGAAACTTATAGGAGAAAGCGAAATGAATCAAGTTCTGTTTGAGGGGCGTTTACTGGTCAATATGATAAGCACTTTGATTCATAAAGGTGCACTTCAGGTGAGATATGGCCGAATGAACTGGGAGCGTATGTTCAGGACGTCTGATTACCATAGAGTTGCAAATATTATTTATCTTGGCCTTTTAGGAAATGGCGGTGCGGTTTCAGAGCGTTGGATGAATCGTTTTTTTGAACGATATCAGGAATCTCTGATTAATGGAGGGGGCTGTGAAGCTGCCGAACGGGAAATTCTTACGCTTTTGGATATGGAAAAGATTCCCTGCGTGGTTTTGTCTTCCACAACAATACGCGGATTGTATGAACTGCAGGAAACTGCGGATATGAGTCCTCTCCGGCTATATTTGAGTCCAGAGGCTTATACGATAGTAAAAGGTTTTTTAGTAGATTTGGGATATGAGACGATTCAGAGTTATCCGGAATTCGGAGAACGTATGCATCGAATATCCGGTATGAATGTGGATATATATCAAAAACTTCCATTTAAGACAAAATATTATGAAAAGGCCATGCGGGATCTTTCAGCCAGAGCGCGTATCAGAAATGGAGGAATCACAGTACGGACTCTTTATCCAGAAGACCGTATGGTATTCAGGCTGGCTTCTGTAGCCTACCAGTATGTGACAGATGGTTTATTGATTCGCGATATGCTGGATTTGTTCTTATTTCACAGAGCATGGCGGGAACAGATAAATCATACATACATAAAAAAACGGCTTCATGATTTTCATATTGATGTATTGGCAGATAAGATTTTGCGGCTTTCTTATATGTGGTTTGGAGAGAAGGAAGATAAAGAATACCTTAATACAGACGATCAGCCAGAAGATTTGAGTTCTTTTGATACTTTAGAAGACAGGATTTTCAGCCGGGGTGAAATCGGAAAGGAAAAAGAAAATGATCCGCAAGCTCTGGGGCTGATGAGACTTTTGAATAAAGAAGAAGAGATAGAAAGCCGAAAAGCCAGGAAGGAAACATTGCAAAAAAAACGGGCAGAACGAAAGAAGGCCAGATCCCGTTTCTTTCACTGGATATTTCCGGATTATAAATATATGTCTTCTTTATATCCGACTCTTGAAAAGATGCCGTTTTTTTTGCCTTTTTACTGGGTGTTTCGGGGAATACGCCTTCTAATCGGAATGTTAAAAAACAAAGACCAATAGTCATTTAAGATTATTGGTCTTTGTTTTTTAGTTAAATTTTATTTTGGGCTTAATTTGTCCGGGGAAATAATGTGAGAAAGCGTATTCTGCAGAGACAAAAGTGAATCTGTAGACGGCGCCAAAGCTCCCCGATTAATTTGTTCTGCCTCCGATAATTCTTCTCTCAAAATAGAAATATGTCTGGGGGCATCGACGGCAACCCGTACACCATCAGAAGCACATTCCAAAATTGTCACACGAATATCGTTTCCAATTAAAAAACTTTCATTTTTTTTGCGTCGTATGATCAGCATCTAATCTTCCTCCGCCTCTTCATCCATGGCAGCGGCTACTGCCTGAAAAGAGTCAAATCTGTGACGATAACCATAAGCAGGGTCTGAGAGGATTACTTGCATTCCCCGGCGGCTGACGGGGTCGATGACCAGGGGACATTTCAAGTTAACAGTACTTTGAAGATAATTCTCCTGACCCCGTATATTACAAATTGCGTAATAGGAAAGTTCCTCAATGTCATGGACATCCAAAAATGACAATTCTGCATCTGAGAGAGAGGGGGCATAATCATTGCAAAAAATAACTGGATTAACAATAGCAAATACAATTTCTGGACGGTCTGTGGACAACATCAGAAGAATTGTATCGTCTCCCTCTGTAAGGCATAACAGCAAATAATGTTTTAAGTCTGGAAAACCGAAAATACCGTCAGGAAACGTGATGAGATCTTCCTCTTCGTATTCAACTTCGCCATAAGCGTCTGTTTCAAGTATCATAGTAATAGACACGCTCCTAAACTAATAAATTCATAAAGCCATTGTCATCAAAGCTATCAGGGGGCACATAATTATGCCCGCCAATGTATTCAAAGTGTACTTCTGGCCGTTGAGTCATAATTGTCATGACAAGAGGCGGAAGGAAAGATAACTCCCCTTGTGCAACTCGAAACTCAAAAGCTCCGCGATCCACTGTATAAGCGGAATCAGCCTCTGCAGTGACTGCTGCCTGTGAAACTTCAGGTGAAACAGTAGTATCTGCTGCAACAGCCTGTGCAGAAACAGTTTCAGGAGAAGCAGTAGCTTCATTGGCAGAAGAATTGCTTATCGCAGGTGTACGTCCAGAACTGTTGGAAACACTTTCAGAAGCCTTATTTGAATTCTTGGAAGAGGGCGCTGTGGAAGTCTGTGACGTTTTGGCAGAAAAAGCACGATTGATCTGCTTTACATAGTTGATATCTACAGAACCAGCTCCGCCAGAAGAATGTTGCGACTGAAAAGCCTTCATACGTGCGATGGCTTTTCGGCGTTCCAGATCAAGTGAATCAGAAGGAACTAAACGTGCGCTCTGGGAAATACGGACAGACTGGTAAGGGGTAGTTGTAACCTTTAAAATTTGTCCTGTCATAAGTATACCTCCTTTCTTAAAATAATAAACACATTAGCCCATAAAGTCAAAAAGGGACATACGCATAATATTGGAACTCACCTGCAAAGAAGCATAGTAAGAACGCTGATGAGCAAACATTTCAACGATGGAATCATAAGGATCAGCCCCCAGCTTATCGGCGTATTGGGTTTCCAAAGCCAGCTTTTCGTCCTCCAGACGAGAGAGGGTAGTTTCCAACTGATTGGTCTTATTTCCTATATTGCTGTATATGTTTCCAAGTTTGTCGGAAGTGATCTGGATTTCACTGGAAATTTTACCCAGCTTTTCCTGGAATTCCGCCTTGTCAATGGAAATGGCCCCGCCGGTGGCATCCGGTGTGGCATCAATAGTACGGTCATTGTCCAGATAAGTCATGTACTTATTCATGGTAATGACGCCCTGGCCGGTAAGTCCAAGCGCACTGTTAGTCATAGCTTTTTCAATGTCAGCCAGTTTGTAATTTCCTGTTCTTATGGCATCAGAAGTGATGCCGGTCAACACATTCAATCCGCCGTTATAAGTATCAATCAAAGTCTTGGTGTCATGAATGGAACCATAGCCGATATCTACCCGGCCCTGTTCGCTCATGGCAAGGAGAAGATGCTGTTCATCTTCTTTTCCTGTGCCGCCGGCAGCGGGCGGCTGCAACTTGAAGCAGTACTCTCCGCCGTCCTCAACCATTTTAAATTTAAATTCAGTAGCTTTGTCATCCCCTGAAAACTTATGGGTATAGGTGAGAACCATATCATTTGTATCCGAATCGTAAGAGATCGAAAAGGGGGTAGTAGTCAGATCATTACCGCCAAATACATAGAAACTTTCATATTTGGAGTTTAGATTGTTTACCATAGACTGCTGCTTCTGAATTAAGTCATCCCGGATTGTACCCACAGTAGTGGAGGTCTCATTGTTGGTGCTGTTGAGGATATAAGAAATCCTGCTGGCAGCATTGTCCTGACCGGTGGCCAAAGTGCTTTGAAGGGAGCGGACTCCCATTTCCTGCTGGTTAAGCCGTTTGTCAATATCAGTCAGAAGCGTTTTCTTGCTTAAAACATCCCGATAATCCGTATCCATCCTCTGGCCGGAATAATATGCCAGCGGATTTTCAGCGGCAGATTCATAAGCTTTGCCGCTGGAAATTTTATTCATGCTCTTATTGAGCTGACTGTGTACATCATTGACAGACGTTGTATACTGTCTGTAAAGCGCTGAATTTGTAACACGCATTGCCATAGCTTCCTCCTCCTGGCACATTTACTGTGCCATCCAGATAGATTTCTTAAAAGTTATCTGCCGACCAGGCCGGTATTATTGATTAAAGTATTGAGAGCCTCGTCTAAAGTAGTCATCAGACGGGAGGCTGCATTGTAAGCTGACAGATAAGCCATCATATTGGCGGCTTCCTCATCCAGACTGATACCGGACAGGCCGTCTCTGGAATTCTGAATACCATTCAGTACTGTCACATTGGTTTTCAGAGAAGCCTGATTATTGGAGGAATCGCTGGCCAGGACAGTAGAAACATTGCTTATATAACCGGCAAAAGTTTTATTTCCCAGATCAATACCGTAATAAGGGCGGTCTGCGCTGCTGCCGGCGGCATAGTGAACGGACATGGCCCGCAACATAGCAAGGGCGGTGTCATTCATATCGTTTCCATCATCATCGATGCCTTTTCCTAAACCTATGGTGCCGTTTACCCAGTCGGTGTTGATGCCAATGGTGGAAGCGGTGATATCAGCCGTCGCATTTTCTTTGTTTACCATAAGGTTGGCAGGTTTTCCGGTTATGTTTTTATTGCCAAGAGTATTTAACTCATTCATAACTGTTGCAAAACTTTTGGCCAGGTTATCAAGATGATTGATGTAATACTGATAACCACGGACATCTACATCTTCAATGGCGGCTGTGGTGCTGCTGTCAACCTTACCTCCCAGCATATCAAGGCCAGCCTGGATGGAGCCGCCTTTAAATTCGTTTACACTGTTTGGATCGCTGGTGGAAGAAATGGTGACGGAATCAGCCGTTCCGGTACCAGAAGCCCCAGTGAATTTTGCTGTTACATTTAAATAGGGGGAATTTGCCCCCGGCAAAATTTCCAGGCTTCCATAGTTTTGGTTGGCGGCGCCTTCCGTACCCTTGATCAGGCTCAAAGACTCGCGGGTCGTCACTCCGCCGTCCGTTTTGGAATATATCATATCCACATACAGATCATCCGGCCAGTCTTTGTCATCCTTGTGGGCCGGGTCTTTCTGATAACGGACCTCAATGGGCACATAACTGGATAACTCGTCTAATAGGACATTCCGCTCATCCATAAGCTCCAAGCTGGGCTGGCCAAATACCTGGTTATGTTTAATCTGGCGGTTTAATTCGCCAATGCGCTTCAGAATATCATTGACTGTCTGCTCCGCCCCGTTTTGGTTGGTCCCTTCGCCGTCCAGCCGTTCAAATTCCTGTTTTTTTGCTTCGTCAATTTTCTGGGCAGACTCATTGAGAAGGTTGGTCAGTTTTTCCATGCGGGCCCGCAGTTCACTTTCAAAAACAGCATCATTTACTTTGGCGGGATCCGACAGATTGGTAAGAGTAGCCTGGATATCGTCGAAGGCATCGCGGATTCCGAGGATGCTGCTTTCGTCAAGGACCTTGGATAGGGAATCCAGGGCAGTCTGCATGGAATCAGTATAACCGGATTTTTCCATCTGGGAACGGTACTGGGCATCTAAAAAAGGGTCGCGGATCTGGGATACCCGATCCATGGCAACACCAAAACCCACTGAAATTTCAGAACCGTTCATATAGCGGGAGATGGGGCCGCTATAATTGAGGCTGGAGGTATCCAGCGTCTGACGGGTATACCCCACAGTATTCATATTTGCAAGATTCTGGCCGGTAATATCCAAACGCTTCTGATTGGCCTGTAAGGCCGTAAGCGCTGTATTAAAACCGGAAAAAGTAGCTCGTATCATAATAGTCAGTCCTCCATATATTATACGTATCGGTCATGAAAGTGGGGAGAGCTGTCTGCCTCCGGGAAACCACTCAGACTGCCTGCGCCGAGTATATGTTCAAACTCCCGCAGACGGACAGTAATAATGCGGCTGGACGAATCTTTTGCATCGGCCAGATCCTTAAGCTGTTTTTCCATCCGCATAAACAAAGGCGAAAGGGCAGAGGATTCTTTTTCATCTGCAGTTTTCAAAATCTGACGGAAGGTCATATTTTTCCATCCAAGACGGTCTGCCATATGTTCCCGCTGCTGCTCCAATCCCCGTAATTTTAAAAGCAGGGCCTGCTCTTCCTTGAGAAAAGAATCCATTTTTTCATCTTCTCTGGCAGAAGCAGCTGTGGCTTTTGCAGTTTCTGCTTCGATAAGTTGAGAAATGATTTCGGACAGCTCCTCTAATATGCGGACAAAAGAACCGAAAAGCGTTTCCCGCGCTTCCTTATTGTAATCCATGCTGTAATGCCTCCTGTATATCTGTGGGACTTATGAATAGCAAAGCATACGTCTGGCGATCTCACCGGCATCCGGTGTATAAGTCCCCGCCATCACCTGGCGGCGCAGCTCTTCTACCCGTGTGTTGTCTGCAGGGGTTTTCATATCATTGGCCGCCTCTTTGGCCAGAAGCCTGGCAAACTGTTTTGTATCTGAGGGATACTGGGCTTTGTGAAGCATCAGTTTATCATAACTGCCGGCGCTTTCTGCCGTCTGCTGTTTTGCCGGCTCCGGTACGGAGGAGGCTGTACGGTAGAAGGAATAGTCACGTCCAATCATGTTGGCTCCATACAGTTTTACGTCCATATAATTGCCCTCCTTTCAATGCAGCTTATCTTAAAAATGCATAGCTGTACTTATACATAATTTATCGGCATTTTTTTCTATCTCATAAGGCGGAGCAAAAATGTTTTTATCTTTATGAAAAAAAGAAAGCCGCCGATATATATATTGATATTGTAATTTATACCTTGTATAATGGCCGAATGGCCATCACGGGGTACCCGAAGGGGATACCTTTATAACGGCCGAATGGCCATCACGGGGTACCTGAAGGGTATACTTTGATTACGTTCTATGGAGGTCGTATGGCTAACATTTTGCAAGTAACTACACCGGTAAATGACAGTAGCCGGAATGCGATCAATACACAGCCCAGAAATGTTTCCGACAGTCAGCAGATCCATAATCCGGTGGATCCTACCCGTGTGGTACGGGCAGACGGTCAGACGGGGAATAAGGCCGGGGACGCCATGAGTGAAGGCGCTTATGGCATCATGGATTATGAAAGTAATTATGGCGCGTTTATAAAACGGATGGGGGAAGGGCAGGAGCTTCCCAGGCTTTTGGAGCAGATTTTCCAGTCACAGGATGCGGCGGCGCTTTTTGTAGACCAGGATGCGGCGGCGCCCCTTTTGGAGCAGCTGTTTTCTTCCATTCAGATGAATTCGCCGGAAGAGCTTTTGGCATTTTTACAGGCCCAGGCAGAGCAGCAGGCCAAATTTTCCGGGACTTTTTTTGACGGGCTGAGAAAACTTCTCAGTGAAAACCGCAGCGATGCGGCAAAAGAGGCAGTGCTGGCGTTCCTTCGCAGCTACAACAGCCATTCTTCCAGCCAGCATACTTTGGGGCAGATGAAAGCTTTGACAGAAGACATCGGACGGCTAATGCTGAGGCAGTTTCGCGGAGAATATGAAGATATCCTGCAGGATATGGATTGGGATGCGGCAGACGGGGAAACTGCGGGTAACGCGTCTGTGCTGAACCAGAGGCTGATTCCTTTTCTGGCTTCTTATATATCCAGGACCCATGATTATGGCCCTGTCAGAAATGCGGTCATGCTTTTTATTTTTCATGCGGTTCAGTATGAAGAAGGAGGCAAGGACAGGCTTTTACAGCTCTTCGACAAAATGCTCCGTGTCCGGGGCTTTGACCAGGTTTTTGACAAAGAAGAGGCATACGGCCAGCTGGAGAAACTGATGTCCGGCAGTCAGAAGCCGGGGAATGGGTTTGCCGACGCATTTTCCACTATTCTGGCCAGAGGGGCCAACGGGGAGGCCGGGCTGGAAAATATTCAGCAGTTTTATAATATTATGAACGGTATGCTGGTCAATGAGAGCGTTTATTTGCCCCTTGTGCATCTGCTGGTTCCATTTCGATTTGGCGAAGAGCAGGTGATGTCGGAGATGTGGGTGGATCCGGACGCCGGAGACGATGACAACGGGGGCCGCAGGGTAAAAATGCTTCTTAAATTTGATATACAAAGCCTGGGACGTTTTGATTTGGTGCTTGTGATGGAGAACCGTCAAGTCGGGATGCAGCTTTATGTGCCGCCGGCTTTAAAAGAACGGTCAGAACACATCAGCCGGGATGTGACGGGAATTCTGAAAAAAAGCGGTTTTGGTGTGGGACAGCTTTTAGTCCGTGAAAAAAAGAGCGACCTGAAAGTGATGGATGTGTTTCCGGAGATTCGTGAAAAAGAGAGGACGATCAATGTCAGAATTTGATGATTTGATGAGAAAAAAGGCAGTTGCCTTGAAATATGATCCCCAGAAAAACGGAGCTCCAGTGGTGGTAGCTTCGGGAATGGGCTATCTGGCTGAGCGAATCACAGAAGCTGCCATGGAGGCCGGCGTACCGGTTTATGAGGATGATTCACTGGCCACGATACTGACCCAGCTGAAACTGGGGGCAGCCATTCCTGTAGAGCTTTATCAGGCGATTGTGGATATTTATATTTATTTTTTGGGATATGTGCCAGAAGAAGAGCCAGAAGAGGAAGAGATGAGCCTGCCGGAAGAATAAGTTTGCAGGAGGGCGGGCTGGAAAGGCAGTATGCCGCCAGATCAAGGGACAGCAAAAGGAAAAGGGGCATTGGAAAATGATAACCAGGGAAGAAATACGGATTGCGATTGAGGAAGGAAATTATGAAAAGGCGGCAGGGCTTTTAAAAGAATACGTTTCTGATCCAGCCAAGTATAGTGATACCATCGCCATTTATGATGCAGCCATCGGGGAATATTACGGCGACAGGCAGAGAATGTGGGAAGCGATTCGCAGCGGCCTTTTGGCCAACGGCAGAAATTATGAATTGTACGTGATGCTGGGGAATTACTACCTACAGGAGAATATGCAGAAATCCTGGCTTTGTTATGAAAATGCTTTGTTTTACTGTGATGAACCGGAAGATCAGAAATTGATCCGGGGGCTGATGGATCAGCTGGAAAATGAATATGATATTGTTGTAAACAGGGCGTCAGCGGTGATTTTATCGGATAATCTGCTGGAGTATACGAAATTATGTATCGACAGTATCCGTATGACAACGCCGGAGGGGGCAAGGGAAATCATTGTGGTGGACAATGCTTCAGAAGACGGAAGTGTGGAATGGCTGAGGCTGCAGCCAGATATTATTCTGTTGGAAAACAGAGAAAAAATAAAATTTTCGGTAGGCTGCAACCAGGGAATTACGGCGGCTTCTGGGCCGTCGGATATTTTTTTGCTGCATAATGATACAATCTTGACTGAGAATACACTTTTTTGGCTGAGGATGGGCCTGTATGACAAAGAGGAAAACGGCGCCGTAAGCTGCGTGTCCAACTGCGCGGTATATGGGATGGAAGCAGGGAGCAATATCTGTACGATCCCGGGCCTTTTGGATTTTGGCAGACAGACAAACCTTCCAGAGAAGCAATTTTATGAAAACAGAATATTCCTTGATAGTATTGCGCTGTTAATCAGGCGGGAGGCGCTAAACAGGGCCGGCCTCATGGACGAGCGTTTTTCCTCCAGCCCCCATATGGGGATGGATTATGGGCTGCGGCTTTTAAAGTCAGGATATAAGAACCTTATTTGTAAAAACAGTTTTATCATTTGTTTTGGAAAACGGTTGCCCGGGGGAAATAGCAAGGAGAATGAGGCGTTTTTAAAAAGGGGAAAAGAAGAATTTAAAGCAAAATGGGGGGATGAATTTTCCTATTACAGTCATATCCGAAAAGATTTGTTGTATTTAATAGAAGAAGAGAAAGAAAAACCCCTTCATATTTTAGAAATTGGCTGCGGTTGCGGCGCTTCCCTGGCATATGCGGGGTGGGGGGGATTTTAAAGCCAAGGTGTAAGTCGTTGAA
>CAOKOS010000037.1 GCA_948470255.1 uncultured Lachnotalea sp. | reverse complement strand
AGGCCCGCTCACGCGCGGCGATTGCGCTTTGCGCAATCTGTGTTCTTTATAGGAAGCCACGTCCTATAAAGTAAAAAAACCTCGGGGAAGAAGCGCAGCCTTTTTATCGTATAGGAAACAGGTGTTTAGATTGGGACCGTACTATCAGAATGAAAACAGACAGGAACAAAAGAGATTTTTAAAAGTGATCGGCTGGGGAGTCGATATTGTTGCAGTGATTACTTTGGCATTTTTTGCCGTTGTGATACTGGGGACAAAACTTACCGTATCGGGCCGGTCCATGGAACCCCTTTTAAAAAGCGGGGATGTTGTTTTATTGGATAAATTATGGTATAATTTTTCAGAACCGAAACGGATGGATGTGATTGCATTTACAGACCCGGAGGATGAAAGCAGGATTTACATCAAGCGGGTTGTGGGGCTTCCGGGAGAGCGTCTGCAGATCAAAGAAGGGATCCTTTATATTGATGGAAAAGAGCTGAAGCTTTCAGAAAAGGGAGAAACCATAAAGACGGCGGGGCTGGCTGAAGAAGAGCTGGAACTTGAAGCAGGGGAATATTTTGTGTTGGGAGACAATACAGATACCAGTGAAGACAGCCGTTTTTCCAATGTGGGAAACGTCCATGCCAGCCGGATTGAGGGGCGTATCTGGATACGGGTGTCGCCTTTTGAAGATTTCGGATTGATCAGATAGAAAGAGGGATGGTATGCAGGTTCAGTGGTATCCGGGGCATATGACAAAGGCAAAACGTGCCATGAAAGAGGATATGAAGCTGGTGGATTTGGTGGTGGAGATACTGGATGCCAGGGCGCCTCTCTCCAGCAGAAATCCGGATATTGACGAGCTCAGTGGGAAAAAGGCGCGGCTGGTCCTTTTGAACAAGGCGGATTTGGCTGATGCGAAGGCAAATATAATGTGGGAGCGTTATTTCCTGGAGCAGGGCTGCATCACGGCCAAGGTGGATGCCAGAAAGCGGTCGGACATGAAGCCGGTACAGAATGCGATCCGGGAAGCCTGCCGGGAAAAAACAGAACGGGACAGGAAACGCGGCATCAAGAACCGTCCAGTCAGAGCCATGGTGGTGGGGATTCCCAATGTGGGGAAATCCACGTTTATCAATTCTTTTGCAGGCAGAGCCTGTGCAAAAACAGGGAACCGTCCAGGTGTCACCAGAGGGAACCAGTGGATCCGTTTAAGCAAAGAAGTGGAACTTCTGGATACGCCGGGGATTTTGTGGCCCAAATTTGAAGATGAGCAGGTGGGAATCAAACTGGCGCTTTTAGGTTCTGTGAAGGATGAGATTTTGGGGATGGAGGAGCTGTCCCTGGAACTGCTTGGCCGTTTGAAAGAATGGTATCCGCAAACTCTAAAACTGCGCTATCAGCTTACGGCGGCGGAGGGAAAAGAAGGGCCGGCCCATATGCTGATGGAAATTGCACGGTTCAGAAACTGTGTTTTAAAAGGAAATGAGCTGGATCTGGAAAAGGCGGCCAGATTGGTCATTGATGATTTCAGAAGCGGGAGGCTGGGGGCCATTACCCTGGAGTTTCCGGATCAGGAGCAGGGATGAAAGAAAACGGAGTGGAACAAAAAACGGAAGAATTGCTGGAGTTTGATGAACCCAAGAAGCGGAGCCGCCTGCAGGAAATAATCAGTTTTCTGGTATATGCAGCCGTTATATTTGGATGTACATTTTTGATTATTGTATTTGTGGCCCAAAGGACCAGTGTGTCAGGTTCTTCCATGAACGATACCCTCCAGGATGGAGATCAGCTGATTCTGGAAAAGGTCACTTACCGGTTCCATAAACCGGAACGGTTTGATGTTGTGGTATTCCGCTATACCCACGCCAAAGATGTTTTTTATATCAAACGCGTCATCGGGCTTCCCGGCGAGACGGTGCAGATCATCGGCAGTGACATATATATTGACGGGGAGCGCCTGGAGGAAAATTATGGCCTGGAACCCATCCAGGATGCCAAACTTGCAGCGGAACCCATTACCCTTGGCGAGGATGAATATTTTGTATTGGGGGATAACCGGAATGGCAGTTCCGACAGCAGGGACCCCTCTGTTGCCAATGTAAAAAGAGGGCAGATCATAGGGCGTGCATGGCTTCGGATCTGGCCACTGAATAAAATCGGGTTCATCAGCCATAGATAGAGGACAGACGGAGCGGCAGTATGAAAATACAGGAGATAAAATTGCAGTTGGAACAGGCAGGCAATGCGGAATTACCCGCATTGCTTGACTTATATAGGGAAGACGGACGGGCAGGGGTAAAGAAGCTTCTGGAGAATTTTGAGAAAAAGCAGAAAGCTTTGGAGGCGGAGTACGCCCGCTTGGAAACCATGGCAGTTTATGAAAAGGAATATGAGAAGGCGGGCGTCGTCTGTGGAATTGACGAGGCAGGCAGAGGCCCCCTGGCAGGACCGGTGGCCGCCGCTGCGGTGATACTGCCGGAAGGCTGCCGGATTCCCTATGTGAATGATTCCAAAAAGCTTTCAGAGAAAAAACGAGAAGAGCTTTTTGAGATAATCATGGAATCCGCCGTCAGTGTGGGAGTGGGAATTGTGAGTCCCGGGAGGATTGATGAAATCAACATTCTCCAGGCCACTTATGAAGCCATGAGGGAGGCTGTGGGGCAGCTTTGCGTCCGTCCAGATGTATGCCTCAATGATGCGGTGGCGATTCCAGGTTTGGATGGAAGAATCCTCCAGGTGCCCATCATCAAAGGAGATGCAAAAAGCCTTTCCATTGCAGCCGCCAGTATTATTGCTAAAGTGACAAGGGACCGGATGATGCGGGAATATGACAGGATATATCCAGAATATGGATTTGCAGGGCATAAAGGGTATGGTTCCAGCGGGCATATGGAAGCCATCCGCCGTTATGGAATGACACCTATCCACAGGAGGAGTTTTTTAAAGAAGTTTTTGTAGGAGGGAGAGCAGGTATTTGAATCGGCGCGAGACAGGAGCCAGATACGAGGAAAGGGCGGCCAGGGAGCTGTATGCCAGGGGCTACCAGATTTTAGACAGAAATTTCCGATGCCGCCGGGGAGAGATCGACATCATTGCCAGGCATCAGGGATTCCTTGTATTTGTAGAGGTCAAATACAGAAAAGATGCAAAAAGCGGTTTTCCAGAGGAGGCCGTGGACAGAAAAAAACAGGAGAGTATCCGAAGGACTGCAGAGATTTATATGTACAGGCATGGCTACGGCTGGTGGGCCAGGTGCAGATTTGATGTGGTTTCTGTCATGGGAGAGGAAGTACGTGTCATAGAAGATGCCTTTTGGGCAGAGTAGGGTGGAACGTGTGAAACAAACAGAAGAAAAAGGGCATTTTTACCGAAACTTTTTTTCAATCTATACAGCGTTGGTGCTGCAGAATGTGATTACATTAAGTGTTAATCTGGCGGATAATATGATGCTTGGCGCCTACAGTGAGACTTCACTGGCGGGCGTGGCGGCAGTCAACCAGATTCAGTTTGTCTTTCAGCAGATGCTTTTGGCCCTTGGAGACGGCGCGGTCATGTTCTGCAGCCAGTACTGGGGGAGAAAGCAGACAGAACCCATGAGGAAGATTGCAGCCACGGCTATGCGGACCGGCCTTCTGGTGGCGGCAGTCTTGTTTCTTTTGGTGTCCTTTTTTCCATATCAGGCCGTGGGGCTTTTCACTCCTGATGCACCTATTATCGAAGAAGGGGTGCGCTATATCCGCCTGATCCGCTTTACTTATCTGTTCTTTGCAGTGACGCAGCTTCTTTTAGCTTCCCTGCGGAGCGTGGAGGTGGTGCGGATTGCCTTTTATCTTTCCGTTATGGCTTTTTTTGTCAACTGCGGAATTAATTATGTGTTGATTTATGGGAAATTTGGGGCGCCCAGACTGGGAGTGGAAGGCGCGGCCATCGGCACTTTGACTGCCAGGATTCTGGAATGTGGAATTTTAATATTTTATGTGGCGCGGAAGGAAAAACGTCTTTGTCTTAAACTCCGGGGGTATTTTCAGTTTGACCGGGTATTATCAAGAGATTATTTCAAGGTGACGGCCCCCGTGTTTTTTGTCCAGAGCCTGTGGGGGTTAAATACGGCCCTCCAGACAGTGATTTTGGGCCACATGACGGCGGCCGCCATTGCCGCAAACAGTGTGGCCTCCACTTTATTCCTCATGGTAAAGTCCATGGCGGTGGGGGCGGCTTCCACAGCTTCTGTCCTCATTGGAAAAACCGTGGGGTCGGGGGATATGGGCCAGGTAAAACTTTATGCCGCAAGACTTCAGAAGATGTTTCTGGCAATCGGGGGGGTATCGGGGGTACTTTTATTTTTCCTGAGAATCCCCGTCTTAAGCCTTTACGATCTTTCACCTTCCACAAAAGATATGGCAAATACATTTTTGATTATCTTAAGTGTGGTGTGTGTGGGCATGTCTTACCAGATGCCGACCAACAACGGGATTATCCGGGGCGGAGGCCATGCAGGCTTTGTGGTCAAACTGGATTTGGTCAGTATTTGGGGGATTGTACTGCCTCTGTCCTTTTTTATGGCGTTTGTGGTGAAAGCATCGCCGGTGGTGGTGGTCTGCTGCCTCAACGCCGACCAGCTCTTTAAATGTATTCCAGCTTTTTTAGAAGTGAATTTTGGAAAATGGGTGAGAAAACTGACCAGGGATTAGGAGAATCCTAAGAAAAATTTCTGGTTTTTATAGGAAAAAAATAGAGAATCGTCTGGTATGATAACTTCACATAGAGAAAATGCTTTTACTAATGAATGATGTAATCTGGTTTTGGTGAAAAACTCAGGAGGTTTTACAGTGGATCAAATGCAGCTTGCAGACAGAAAAAAGGTTCTTCCGGGATATCAGACAGGGCTTTCCCGCAGCCAGGTGGAAGAGCGGATGGAGACGGGGCTTTCCAATGTGGCGGTGGATTCTTCTTCCCGCACGGCGGGAGAAATCATCAGAGGGAACTTGTTTACTTACTTCAACCTTATTTTTGCTGTTCTTACAGTATTACTTTGCGTGGTGGGCTCCTTTCGGAATCTTACCTTTCTTCCGGTGATTATTGTCAACACACTGATTGGAATCGTGCAGGAAATCCGGGCAAAAAAGGTACTGGAGAAAATGAATATGCTGGGTTCCCCAAAAGCGGCAGTGGTGCGGGATGGAAAAGTCTGGACTGTGGAGGCAGAGCAGCTTGTACAGGATGATGTGGTGATTTTTAAAGGGGGAAACCAGATCTGTGCTGATGCGGTGGTACTTGCCGGGGAAGTGAAGGTCAATGAATCCCTTTTGACAGGCGAATCCGACGAGATTGTGAAAAAGCAGGGAGATCAGTTGATTTCCGGCAGTTTTGTGGTGTCCGGCCAGTGCCATGCCATGCTGACGGCAGTGGGGAGCGCTTCCTATATTTCCAGGCTGACCTTGCAGGCCAAAGAGATGAAGACCGGAGAACAGTCGGAGATGATGCGGTCTTTAAATAAGCTTTTAAAGGTGGTGGGAATTGCCTTAATCCCCATTGCCGTTGTTTTGTTTGTCCAGAGCTATATGTTTAACGGGGAAACCATTACTGGCAGCATTACTTCCATGGTGGCGGCGGTGATCGGGATGATTCCTGAAGGGCTTTACCTGCTGACCAGCGTGGCCCTGGCAGTCAGTTCCATCCGTCTGGCCTCCAAAGGCGTTTTGCTCCATGATATGAAAAGCATTGAAACCCTGGCGCGGGTGGATGTGCTTTGTGTGGATAAGACGGGAACCATTACAGAGAATAAAATGAGTGTGAGACAGGTGATTCCCGCTTATGGCTACCAGGAGGGGGCCATGCCTCCCCTTTCTGCCCTTTTGGGTGACTTTGCAAAAGCTATGAGCAACGACAATATTACTATGGAGGCCGTCAAAGAGCATTTTCAGGAAGGGACAGGGGCAAATCCGCTCCATGTGATGCCCTTTTCATCTGCGGTGAAATACAGCGGGGTTACTTTTGAAAATGGCAGTTATGTGCTGGGAGCGCCGGAATTTGTCCTGCGGGAGGACTTTGAGGCGGTCAGGCAGGAGCTGGAAACTTATGCGTCCAGGGGATACCGGACGCTGGTGTTCGGCTCTTATGACGGGGAAATTGACGGAAAACCGCTGACGGGCCATGTAACTCCCCTGGGTTTTCTTCTTCTGGCAAATCCCATCCGAAAGGAGGCGCCGGAAACCTTTGCTTATTTTGCCGAGCAGGGGGTAGAGATCAAGGTGATCTCAGGGGACAATCCCCTGACCGTGTCGGAGGCGGCAAAAGAGGCGCATGTGGCCGGGGCGGAGCGTTATGTGGATGCCTCCACCTTGACGACGCCGGAAGCAGTGAGCCGGGCCATGAGGGAATATACGGTATTTGGCCGGGTAACGCCTGACCAGAAGCGTCAGTTTGTGGAAGCCTTAAAGCTCCAGGGCAGGACAGTTGCCATGACGGGGGACGGAGTCAACGATGTGCTGGCGTTAAAAGATGCAGACTGCAGCGTGGCCATGGCCTCAGGAAGTGAGGCGGCTGCCCAGGCTTCCCAGGTGGTGCTTTTGGATTCCGACTTTTCCTGTATGCCCCAGGTGGTTCTGGAGGGGCGGCGGGTAGTCAACAATATCGAGCGGTCGGCCAGTTTGTTTTTAGTAAAAAATATCTTTTCCCTGCTGCTTTCCTTGTTTTCCGTGGCGTTTATGATTACTTACCCCCTGGAACCTGCCCAGATTTCATTGATCAGTATGTTTGCCATCGGCGTACCGGCATTTTTCCTGGCCCTCCAGCCCAATAAAGAGCGGATTCAGGGACATTTTATGGCAAACGTGATCAAAAAGGCGCTGCCGGGAGGCCTGACTGATGTGATTGCCGTAGGCGCCCTGGTGGTATTCGGAGAGGTATTTCATGTGAATCCAGAGGATATTTCCACGGCAGCCACCATGCTGTTGGCCATTGTGGGATTCATGATTCTCTTTAAGATCTGCCAGCCCATGAATAAATTCCGTATGGCAGTTTGGGTAGGATGTGTGGCCGGGCTGATTCTCAGCGGGGTATTTTTGCCGGATTTATTTGCAATCAAGAAAGTTTCCATGGAATGTGCCATGCTGTTTGTATTGTTTGCCATTGCCACAGAGCCTCTTTTACGTTATCTGACCATGGGGCTTTCCTGGCTTCAGGGAATTTTCAGGAAACTCCGATTCCGTTTTGGTAAGTGAAAAATATGAAGAATCTTGTATTTTTATGCACCTTCGCTCTTGACGCAGAACGAAGGTGCGTTTATGATTGTAGAGGAATGTAAAAGCGTTTTAGAATTTAAGATAGAAAAGAGGAGTCAGCAGTATGCCGGTTTTAAGTGAACGAGTGCAGAGTTTTACAGATTCGGTGATCCGCAGGATGACCAGGATCAGCGATGAGCATGGAGCGATTAATTTGTCCCAGGGATTTCCTGATTTTGACCCGCCAAAAGAGATTATGGATGCGTTGGCAAAAGCGGCCTATGGAGGCCCTCACCAATATTCCGTTACCTTCGGGGCGGAAAATTTCAGGGAAGCGCTGGCAAAAAAGCAGGGAAGGGCCATTGGGAGGGAGATCGACCCTGACAGGGAGATTGTCGTCACCTGCGGCGGCACGGAGGCTATGATGTGCGCCATGATGACCATTTGCAACCCTGGTGACAAGGTCATGGTATTTTCACCGTTTTATGAGAATTACGGGGCGGATGCCATTTTATCCGGGGCGGAGCCCATTTATATCCCCCTTGTGCCGCCGGAATACGATTTTGATATCCGTCTTGTGGAGCAGGGGTTTTCCGAAGGGGCCAAGGCGATCATTGTCTGTAACCCGTCCAATCCCTGCGGCAAAGTATTCTCCAGGGAGGAGCTTACGGCCATTGGCGAGCTGGCGGTGAAGTATGATGCTTTTGTGGTGACAGATGAGGTCTATGAGCATATGGTATATGCGCCTTATCATCATACCTGTATGGCATCCCTGCCGGGTATGTATGGACATACCATCACCTGTAATTCCCTTTCAAAGACGTACTCCATCACCGGATGGAGGCTGGGATACTTGATCGGGCCGGAGGAAGTGATCGAAGGGGCTAAAAAAGTCCATGATTTCTTGACAGTGGGGGCGGCGGCGCCATTACAGGAAGCGGCGGTGGCCGGGCTTTTATTTCCCCAGTCTTATTATGACAGGCTGCTGGAGACTTACACGAAAAAGAGAGACTATTTTCTGGCGGGCCTTGACAAGATCGGCCTTAAGCACAATGTTCCCCAGGGGACGTATTTTGTGTTGATTGATATACAAGAGTTTCTGGAACTGCCCCAGTTTGAAGGATATACGGATCTGGAATTTTGTGAATGGATGATTAAAAATGTGGGAGTGGCGGCTGTCCCCGGTTCCAGTTTCTTTAAAGAAGAAGTCAACCATTTGATACGGCTTCACTTTGCCAGAGAGGAAGCAACCATTGATGAAGCCGTTTCCCGGCTTGGAAAGCTGCAGGAGCTGTTGAAAAAATGAAAACAGAATCTACGTATTTTTGTAATTATTCCATTGGGGAAGCCCCTTATGGGGAGGTTCCGGCCATTTGCGCGCCGTTCGGAAACAGCATCCTTTTAGTGGGAGGGGAAAAGGCCCTGGCAGCGGGGCTTCCAAGGCTTCTGCCGGCTTTGGAAGGGAGCGCCTTAAGCCTGGAGGCAGTGGAAACTTTCCGGGGGGACTGTACTTATGAGGCGGTTCACGTTTTGGCAAAACGGGCAAAAGAAGTCCGGGCGGATATGATTTTTGGCATGGGGGGAGGAAAGGCCCTGGATACGGCAAAAGGAGCGGCCTATGAAGCAAAGCTTCCCGTATTTACATTTCCCACCATCTGTGCCACCTGCGCCGCTTCTACGGCTTTGTCGGTGGTTTATAAAAAGGACGGGAGTTTTGACAGCTTTTATTTTTACGAACGTCCTGCCCGCCACTGTTTTATGGATTTGACAGTCATTGCCCATGCGCCGGAAAAATATCTCCAGGCGGGGATGGGGGACACCATCGGAAAGTATTTTGAATGTCATTTTGCAGCCAGAGGCGATAAATTGTCCCATAGTTCCGCCCTGGGAAGGGAGATCAGCAATATGTGCTACGGGCCTCTCCTGGAACACGGTGAGCAGGCCCTTTTGGACTGCAGGGAAGGGCGGGTGAGCGGCGCCCTTTCTGAAGCAGTGCTTGCCAACATCATCAGTACGGGGCTCGTATCCCTCATGGTATTGGATGATTACAACTGCGCGGTGGCCCATTCCGTCTATTATGGGCTGGTGCTGCTGCCAGGTTTTGAGGAAGAGAACCTTCATGGGAATGTGGTGGCCTACGGCGTGCTGGTACAGCTTCTTTTGGATGGGGAAAAGGCGGAGGCGCTGCGGCTGAAAGGGTTTCTTAAAAAGCTCGGCATTAAGACAACGCTGAAAGAAATGGGGGTTCCCCTTGACAGGGGGCTTCTCGATGTTGTTTTGAGAGATATTACCACAGAGCCGGATATGGAGCATATCCCTTATCCGGTGACAGAAGAGATGCTGTATGAAGCCATGACGGCGGTGGAAGCTCTGTAGCCAAAGCTGTGAACAAACGAAAGAATAGGGAGCGTGTGAGTATGGAATCAAAACGTGTGAATATGAAAAATCTGCTGAAATTTATCCTGGGTTCCGCTTTTGGGATTTTGATGTTTCTGGTGCCGATTCCCCAGGGTGAGTCCTTTACGACTCTGTTGGATTTTATAAAAAGTTTTTTGAAGAACCTGTTGGGGGGAAGCCTTTCTTATATCCTGGTGGTTATCCTGGTGGTTTCTGCTGTTTTGACTGTCTATGACTTTATCTGCAAACCGGGATGGATCCGAAATAACCATTATTTGAAACGGGGATTCTCCACAACGCCGTTTTATCTGATTTCAAAAGTGCTGGGGGCGGTAATTACTTGCATGGTGGTTTTTGGCGTGGGGCCGGAATTTATCATTTCTGTTGATACAGGCGCCACCATTGTGGATTTATGCGCCACCTTGTTCTGTATTGTCTTAAGCTTCAGCTTTATCCTGCCGTTTCTCACCGATTGCGGTATCATGGAATTTTTAGGCGTTTTGCTGAAACCGGTGGTGCGCCCGCTATTTAAGGTGCCGGGCCGCGCCTCCATTGACTTGATCGCTTCCTGGTTTGGAGCTTCCAATGCGGCGGTGATCCTGACAAGGGAACAGTATATGAAAGGCTTTTATACCAAGCGGGAGGCCGGTTATATCATGACCAATTTCTCCCTGGTATCCATTCCGTTTTGTCTGCTGATAGCAGATACGGTGGGGATTGCCAATTTATTCCCGGCGTTTTATCTGTGTATCTGCCTGGTGGGGATTTTACTGGCTGTTATCATTGCTAGAATCCCTCCCATCCGTACCATTCCTGATACTTATCAGGAGCAGGCCGGCAAGCAGATCAACGAGGAGGTTCCCAGTGAAAAGGGCCGCCTTGCCTATGCCCTGGAAATCAGCTGTGCCAGGGCGGAAAGCTTTGGAATAAAAGGGGTGGTTACCAGTGGTTTTGAAGTGGTGGTGGGAATGTTGTTTGACTTGATTCCCATTGTGGTGGCCTGGGGTACGGCGGCGCTCATCATTGCCACTTATACGCCGCTGTTCCAATGGATTTCCTATCCCATGGCGCTGCTCCTCCAGGTACTCGGGGTGCCGGAGGCTTTTGCAGCGGCTCCGGCCACGCTGGTGGGCTTTACGGATATGTTTATCCCAGCCCTTTTGATTACGGGAATCCAGTCGGTGAAGACGAAATTCATCATCGGAGTCCTTTCTCTGGTACAGATTATTTACCTGACAGAAGTAGGGACCATCATCATCAAAAGTGAGATCCCTTTAAACCTCTGGAAACTGTTTATTATTTTCCTGGAGAGGACGCTTATTGCCATTCCGTTGATTGTACTTTTTGCCAATTTGTTTTTATGAAAGTATACCTTCGGTTAGTTTGCAACAGTTCCGGTATGTATCAGGTTTCGTTTCCCAGACCTGTGTGGATACAGATTCCGTTGACTTCCACCTGCCCTTCCATGGGGATTATGAGACAGGGACGCCCGTCTATGAGGCGGGTTTCCACCATGGGGGCATATTCCGGTTTTACCTGGACTACGATATCAGGGGTGCAGATTTCAAATTTTCTGCTGTTTATGATGTTGGAAGCCAAAATAGGGGCGTCGGAACCGGCGGTTTCCTGATACCGTTTTTCAAAGCCGGTCAACTGTTCTTCACTGGCGCCGTTTTCAGACAGGAGAGAACGGACTTCGGCCTTTGAGAGGGCCAGGGGTTCCGGGCTTTCTTTGGATTCTTCCAGACGTTCAGCCAGCTGCCCGTGGATTGCTTTTACGGCTTCAAAATCGCAGCCATCCCCCAGGGTTTCCTCCACCAGGGCGTTGAAGGTTTCTTTCTGGCTGCTGGCGGCCAGGGGGAGTGTGCAGCGGAATACATCCTCGATGAGGCGGGCCTGGGGCAGATTTGTATCTTTAGAGTAAAAAAGCAGACTGTGGATATCAGCGCTCCGGTCATGGAAGGCAGGAAAGAGGAAGCCGGTGACGGGAAGCTCCACCAGCCAGTCCCGGATTCTGTTCTGGATGGTTCCGGCTTCCGTATTGTAGCAGAGGCCGGGTTTTGTCAGTTTTACGGGACATATGGTGCAAAGCAGGTATTCATAAACTTCGTCGGAGGCGTCGAACATTTCACTTCCGTCTGTGGATTTCCCTGGAATGTCATAGGCAGAATGGATGAGGAGGATCAAAAAATTCCCTTCTATAT
Source organism: uncultured Lachnotalea sp. (assembly GCA_948470255.1). Taxonomy (GTDB): domain Bacteria; phylum Bacillota; class Clostridia; order Lachnospirales; family Lachnospiraceae; genus Lientehia. The sequence continues at coordinate 15,777 of CAOKOS010000037.1, read as the reverse complement.
CAATACTTTCCAAAATCATGTCATAAAAAGTATCCAATAACAGGTCGTCCGTAAGTTTTGTTTCCCGCAGCCTAAGGAGCAGGTCATGGGCGCTGCCTTCGTTTTCTGCCGCCAGGGGAAATTCCAGGCTGACCAGGTTTTTTCCGAGGGTTCCCGACAGATTTTTCCGGAATATTTCAAAATATTTAAACATTTCTTCTTCAGGAAGGGAGAGAAAGGCTTCTTTTATGGTGGCCTTTTTTTCTTTTTCCCCATCCACATAGCAGCCGCAAATGCGGGTAATAGTACAATTTGACGGCGTAAATTGCTTTTTTATTTCTGAAATTTCTTTTTTATTCATGGCAATGTTTCCCTTTCTGGCCGGCAGAGCGCGGCACGGTTTTATTTTAAACGGGAAAAGAGGATGCTGTCAATGGAGTTTCTGATTTTCTCCCTGTGTACTGGATAATGTAAAATGCAGAAACTGAGGAAAAATATCCTTTACACAGGGAAGGGAAAGCGATAGAATAATAGTAGTTTGTGTTTTAGCACAAAAAACGGAATACGATACCAGGAGGAAACAAATTCATGAAAGTATTAATTATCAACTGCGGAAGCTCTTCTCTGAAATATCAGATCATTGATTCCGAGACGGAGCAGGTTCAGGCAAAAGGCCTCTGTGAGAGAATCGGCATAGATGGACGCCTGATCTATCAGCCGGCAGGCGGAGAAAAAGAAGTGACGGAGGCTCCCATGCCTTCCCATACGGAAGCCATTCAGATGGTGTTAGACGCCTTGGTCAACGAAAAAACAGGCGTTCTCAAATCCCTGGATGAAGTGGATGCCATCGGACACCGGGTGGTTCATGGCGGCGCAAAGATTACCCAGTCTTATGTGATCGACGATGAAGTACTTAAGGTTGTGGAAGAGTGCTGCGACCTTGGCCCTCTGCACAACCCGGCCAATCTGAAGGGGATTTATGCCTGCCAGAAGCTGATGCCCGGCAAACCCAATGTGGCGGTATTTGATACGGCCTTCCATCAGACCATGCCTACAAAGGCGTTTATGTACGGCATCCCTTACGAATATTATGAGAAATACCATATCCGTAAATATGGATTCCATGGAACTTCCCACAGCTTTGTTTCCAAAGAGACGATCCAGTTTTTGGGCCTCGACCCGGATCATTCCAAAGTCATCGTCTGCCACCTGGGGAACGGCGCTTCCATCAGCGCAGTAAAGGATGGCAAGTGTGTGGATACCAGCATGGGCCTGACTCCCCTGGAAGGCCTTGTGATGGGGACACGCTCCGGTGACCTGGATCCGGCAGTTGTGGAATACATCTGCAATAAAGAGGACAAGACAGTCGGTGAAGTGATGAATATCCTCAATAAGAAATCAGGCGTTCTTGGCCTGACCAAAAACCTTTCCAGTGATTTCCGCGACCTGGAAGAGGCCATGGGAGACGGAAACCAGCTGGCGGCAGATGCCATTGATATTTTCTGCTACAGGGTAGCGAAGATCGTTGGTTCTTATGTGGCTGCCATGAACGGTGTGGATGCCATCGCTTTCACAGCAGGCATCGGTGAGAACGCGCCTCTGGTCCGCGAGAAGATTTGTGAGTACTTTGGCTATCTGGGAATTAAAATTGACGGAGCCAAGAACAACTGCCGCGGCAAGCAGGTGGTGATTTCTGCGGATGATTCCGCAAAGAAAGTGGCAGTGGTTCCCACAAATGAAGAACTGGCCATCATGCGGGAGACAGTCGCACTTGTGAAATAATGAATTGTCAATAAAAACTTTTTGGGCCGCTGTAAATTTTGCAGCGGCCCGTTTTTTACTTTATAGGAAACTGCGTCCTATCAGGCCCGCTCACGCGCTTTGTTCCTTTATAGGAAACTGCAGGGTGATAAATAATCTCCCTTCCCGGTAATCGGCAGAGATTTCCCCGCCCATCCGTTCTGTCAGAAGCTTTGCGATGGAGAGGCCAAGCCCTGTGCCGCGGCTCCCGGATTCCACAGTGTAGTACCGGTCAAAAAGCCGTCCCGCAGTCACCGGGGTCAGGTCTTTTGCCTGATTGGAAAAAACGATGGTTCCGTCAGGCGCCATGTCCACAGAAAAGTCCCCGTCGCCGTATTTTAGGGCGTTACCTATGATATTGCCGAAAATGCGGATAAGGGAGGAACGGTTTAAAACACGTTCCACAGTTTGCTGCGGGATGGAAATCCGGGGGGTGATGCCCTGCGCAGTCATGGCCCCGTAGCTGGAAGCCAGGCTTTCCTCCAGCATATAGTTTAAAGAGAGAAGCTCTGTTTCCCCTTCCGGGAAAGATTTTACAATGGAATAGACAAACAATTCCTCTGTCTGTTGCCTGAGCACATCAGAACGGTTCCGGATCAGGGAAAGGTATTTTTCCACCTGTTTTGGCTTCTCCACGTAATCCAGAAGATCCAGATATCCCAGGATGGCAGTCAGGGGCGTGCGGAGGTCGTGGGAAATATTGGCGATGGATTCCTTAAGCTCCCGGTCGCCCTGCTCAAACCGGAGGCGGATAGTCCGCAGACGGCGAAGCTCTGTGTTTAAAGAGGCGGATAGACGGCGCATATGCCTGTCATGGCAGGAGAGGGTAATGACCGTATTGGTATCGCTGTCGAACCATGTTGAAACCTGCTGTTGGATTTCATCTGCAGCCCGACGAAGGGCTGCTGTTTTGAAGATCAGCATAAGAACAATAAGAAACAGTATAACGCAGAGACAAGAAAGCCAGGCCATAAAAATCCCTCCAGGAAATATGATTGACAGAATCTTCAGTTTAGATCTTTTTTCTTAAACAAAAGGATACCTGTGCCGGAAAAAAAGACCGTAATGATCAGAGAATAAACAGGGGGCTGCCATCCATACAGCCCGGCTTCGGAGAGGCGCAGCGACTGGGAGCCGGGAAGGAAGTCAAAGAGGAAAGTATAAAGTTCCCGTTTTGCCCCCCTTAGGTAGTGAGGGTTTGGCTCGGGTTCCATTTCGACCACTTCCCCGGTATCGGAGGTCAAGGTGTATCCATCCCAGTATTCCGGCTGGGAAAGGGAGGACATGATATAAGCGCCCAAAAACAGCAGGATGAATGAGGTAAGGATGCCAATGACGGCCGACACAGCCCGTTTCTGGCACAACATGCTGATAAAGGTAAAAACAGCGCAGTAAGCGGCCGACAGGGCGAGTCCTGACACCAAATTTGAGACCAGGGAACAGGTTCCCATAGAAAAAAATTCAATGCCCAGAAGAGAAACTCCCGCCAGGAAAAGAGAAAGCTGGAAAGAAAGGATGATTAAGAGGGCGGCGGCCAGATTTAAGACCAGGCCGGAAAGATAGACTGTGATCCGTTTATGTCCAGCAATCAGTTTATTCCGTATGGTTCCGTCACTGTATTCCGTGCCAAGAAATAAACTGGAAAACGTGGAAGAAAGAATACCAATGAACTGGCCGTAAGCGAAGAGCGCCCCGCCCAGGGATGATTTCAAACCGAAAAGGGAATAGTCGCTGTAGGCGCTTATGGCGATGGAGACTCCCAAAAAAGCCATAAAAATCATAGAGAACCAAAGTGTTTTATTTTTTCTCAAGCGGACAAATCCCGCCGACAATAATTTATTCATGGTTTACACCTCCTACCAGACTGACAAAATAGCTTTCCAGGCTTTCATCTTTCTCAGAGGCTGTCAGTATCTGGCCTCCTTCTTTATCCAGGGCAAGGGCCAGCCGGGAAATATTGACCTTGGCAAAAATATCTGCCTGAGTGTGGGAAATCACATTATAGTCCAGTGACATACTGTCCAGGACGCGGGAGAGGGCTTTGATGTCTGTGACTTCCACCCGGATACATTTACGACAGGCTTCTTCCAGTTCTTTGGCGCTCAATTCCTTTATCATATGGCCATTATCCACGAAACCGTAATGGGTGGCCAGCTTGGAAAGTTCGTCTAATATATGGCTGGAAATCAATACGGTGATCCGCTTTTCCCTGTTAAGCCTGAGGATCAGCTCCCGCATTTCGATGATACCTTGGGGATCCAGGCCGTTGACAGGTTCATCCAGGACCAGAAAATCCGGCTCGCCGCACAGGGCGATGGCAATACCTAGCCTCTGGCGCATTCCCAGAGAAAAATTCTTCGCCTTCTTTTTTCCGGTGTGCTCCAGCCCCACCAGCTCCAGAAGCTGAGGAATCCCTTCAAAAGACGGAAGCCCTAGGATTCTGTACTGCTCTTTTAAATTGTCTTCGGCAGTCATATTCAGATAGATGGAAGGCGTTTCCACCACGGCCCCCATCCGCCTTCTTAATTTATAAAGTTCCTTGTCCGTGTTCTTTTTTCCGTAAAGGATGTATTCCCCTTCCGTCGCATCCTGCAGACCGCAGATAATGCGGATTAAAGTGGTCTTTCCAGCTCCGTTCCTTCCCACCATCCCGTAAATGGCTCCTTTGGGAATATGGAGGGACAGATGGTCCAGGGCCTTAAAATGCCTATACTGTTTTGTCAGGGAATCGGCTGTCAGAATATAATCCATAAAATAAAACCTCCTTTTTATGAAATATAACAAAGCCTGGTAAAGAAAACGGTAAAGGAAAGAGTAAAGAAATGGTAAAGATCTTCGGAAAGGGGTGTTGCAAAATATAAATAGAAATTATTTTGCGGCGCCCCCTTTCTGGTCATCTCAACCGGAACCCGATGCCCCATATGGCTTCCACGTGGTCTTTACCGTCGATGTGCTTCAGCTTTTTTCTCAGATTACTCACATGGATTTTTAAGGAGAGTTCCGTACAGTCTGGGGTATCCATGCTGATTCGTTCCAACAGGAGGGACTTAGTCAGTACCTGGCCGGGATTTTGTATCAACAGTTTTAAAATAGCATACTCTGTTTTTGTGAGATGGACAGGAACATTTTCCAAAGTGGCAGAGCGGGCCTGTGTGTCCAGGGACAGGGCGCCGAAAGAAAGAAGGCCGGACGAAGCGGAAGAAGCATTTCTCAGCTGTACGGCGATGCGGGCCAGAAGCTCCCTGGTGTCAAAAGGCTTTGTCATGTAGTCGGAAGCACCGTCAAGGAGAAGGGATACTTTGTCCTGGATATCGGCTTTTGCACTTAAGATAATGACAGGAATCCCTGGGATTTTTTTTAAGACTTCTTCTCCCGGAATCCCTGGGAGCATTAAATCCAGAAGAAGCAGGTCCGGATGCTCCCGTTCCAGAAGAAACAGGGCTTCCGTCCCGGAATAGGCCCGCAAAGTGCGGTAGCCTTCCCGCGTGAGGACTTCTTCCAGCATATTTCCGATATGGAGGTCGTCATCAATGACTGCAATGGTTTTCATATGCGGCTCCTTCCTGTTGATTCATAAGTCTTTATATTAATGGTGTCGGACTTCTGCGTTTTTATGATAATGATTGCCGGTTGATTTGTCAAGCAGAAGGAGGGCTGTGAAAAGGAAGCTCAAACCGTGAATCATCCAAACTGCCGGGACATTGAAAAAACAAGTGGTATTTTCTTGACTTCAAGCAGACTTGAAGGTATATACTGGTGTCAGCAGGCAGGAAAACCTGGTTTCGGTGTGGAATTTTGAAACAGGAGGGTGGCGGATGACAACAATGGGATATTTAGTGTTCAGGGCTTTGCCGGCAGTATTTGCCGGTGCATATTCCTACTTTTATTTCAGGCGGATCCTGGATTTTTGCAGGATGGATATGAAAACCTGGGGGGCGAAATCGCTGAATGTGGCTCTGGCTTTGACATTGGCTGCGCTCAGCAGCAATTTTTGGAGCGTCAGGGCCATGCTGATCCTCCATGTGCTGGCCGTATCTTTTGCTCTTGATTTGGCGGCGGGGGTATTCAGGATTGTATTTCGGAACCGGAAAGCAGAAAACAGGTTTTTTAAAATGGCGGGAAAGATATACTGCTGCGGACTTCTGCCTGTAGCTGTTACGGCGGTGATGTTAGGCTATGGTTTTTTCAACATGAACCGTGCAGTACGGACAGAATACCAGATCGAAACAGGAAGAGGACTGGAACAAAGCTATAAACTAGTTCTCATTACAGATACCCATTATGGAACCATCCAGAGTACGGGGCTTTTGAAAGAAAAAGCAGAGGAAATCAGCGCAGAGAAGCCGGATATTGTGGTTCTGGGCGGGGATATCGTGGAAGAAAATACTTCAAAAGAAGAAATGGAGGAAGTATTTCAGATCTTCGGCAGTATTGAGAGCCGTTATGGCATCTATTATGTATATGGAAACCATGACAGGCAGCCTTATACAGAAGAACCCACTTACGCGGACAGTGAGCTGGCTGAGGCCATCAGAAGGAACGGGATTGTGATTCTGGAGGATAAGGCTGTAACGGTTGGAAACGACCTTTTACTGGCGGGACGGAAAGATGCGGCCTGGGGAAATGTTTCCGGCCGTGCTTCTGCCGAAGAGATTTTAGAGGATACAGACAGGGACAGGTTCATTATCATGGCGGACCATCAGCCTGTGGAAGGGGAGGAAAACGCGGAGGCAGGCGTGGATCTTCTGATATCCGGCCATACCCATGCAGGGCAGATGTGGCCCATCGGAATGTTTTCTGAGTGGTTTGGAACGCTCAATTATGGAGAATATCAGGAAGGAGACTGCAAGATCATCGTTTCTTCCGGCTTCACCGGCTGGGGCTATCCTTTCCGTACAGAGAAGCACTGTGAATATGTGGTGATTTCTCTGGAATGAACAAAAGAAGAAGCCGGGATATTTGACCGGGAAGTTTTTAATGCAAAGAAATAAATGAGGCTTCCGGGGCGGCAGGATTCAATTCTGCCGTCCCGGGTTTCTCTTTCAGTACACTAGTAGCCCAGCCTCCGCAGCAGACACTGCATCTGGCGCACCTCCTGCCTCTGAGAACTGACGATAGATTCCAGGATGGGGACGAGTCCGTCACAAACTTCATAGTGGAGGGCGTTTTCTGCCATGGAGACGGCCCCGAGATGGTGGGGGATCATTTCCATTATGAAATTTGCGTCGATGGAATTTGTGGCTTGGGCGTACTCCATATCGGTGAACATCACTTCCATGACCTGGCAGACCCTGCGGTCGTAAAGGCAGAGATCTTTGTCGCAGTTGATCAGGCAGGAACAGGACTTCAGCAGGGCTTCCATTTCAGCAATGCCTTTTGTCTGTTCTTCGATGATTTGGGAAGCGATGGTTTTCAGCGGACAAAATTCACTGTACTTTAAAAGATTTTCTGACATTTGGATAGCCGCCTGATGATGGGGGATCATCTGTACAATGAAATTGTTGGAAATGCTCTCTGTCAGGTTTGCCGTGGTCATCTCCCGTATCATTTGATCCAGGATACAGTAAAAAGTATTCAGGTATTCCTTTGTATTAAAACAGAACATGTCATTTTTTCCCATGGGTTTATCTCCTTTCTATCCATGGTATGCGGGAGAATTTGATCTGTGCGGTTTACCGGCGGAGGACAGGGGCGGAAAAAAGGGTTCCAGAAAATTGGAAAAAAGTGATTGACAAACAGGTTAGATAATGCTAACATATATTCGGTTAGAGAAATCTAACTATAATTTCAGGATAGAGGTTAGTATATACTTACCATGAAAGAGGGATGGATATGATGCCGCTTACATTGGCAGCAGTTGGAGAGGAAAACATGATTCGGAAAGTGGGTGGAAAGCCGGAAGTCCGAACTCATCTGGAGAATCTGGGTTTTGTATCAGGAGGGATGGTCACAGTTGTTTCCACCATGGGAGGGAATCTGATTGTGAATGTGAAAGAGTCCCGGGTGGCCATCAGTAAGGAGATGGCAGGGAAGATCATGGTAGAAGCCGGTATCAGGTAAAAGAATGTATTCTGATGCTGCTTAAAAAACAGGAGGACATGGTATGAAGACATTGAAGCAGGCAAAGATCGGCGATACGGTCACAGTGGTGAAACTCCACGGGGAAGGCGCGGTGAAACGCAGGATCATGGATATGGGGATTACCCGGGGCGTAAGTATTTACGTGAGGAAAGTGGCTCCCTTTGGAGATCCGGTGGAAGTGACGGTGAGGGGATATGAGCTGTCTTTAAGAAAAGCGGATGCGGAAATGATAGAGATAGGCTGATTTTTTCATGAAATAGGTTAGTGAAAACTAATATTTTGGAAAGGATAAAATGCTATGAGTATGAAAATTGCCCTTGCGGGTAATCCCAACAGCGGAAAGACGACGTTATTTAATGGGCTGACCGGATCCAATCAGTTTGTGGGAAACTGGCCGGGAGTCACTGTGGAGAAAAAGGAAGGAAAGTTAAAAAAGCATGATGATGTGAAAATCATGGATCTTCCCGGGATTTATTCCCTTTCTCCTTACACACTGGAAGAGGTGGTGGCCAGGAATTATCTGGTAAGCCAACGGCCTGACGTGGTTTTAAACATCGTTGACGGCACAAACCTGGAACGGAACCTTTACCTGACGACCCAGCTTATGGAGCTTGGTATTCCTGTTGTGGTGGCCGTCAATATGATGGATGTGGTACAAAAGAACGGGGATAAAATAGACACGGCAGAACTTTCCAGGCAGCTGGGATGCAAAGTGTTGGAGATTTCCGCTCTGAAGGGTACGGGAATCATGGAAGCGGCAGAAGCTGCGATGAAAGCGGCGGAGGAGGAGAAAACCGTACCGGCCCACAGTTTTTCCGGCGTGGTGGAGCACGCCCTGGCTCACATTGAAGAAGCGGCGGTACATAATATGCCGGAAGAGCAACAGCGCTGGTACGCCATTAAGATTTTTGAGCGGGACAGCAAAGCGCTGGATAAACTTCAGCTGGACAAAGAAACACTGGCGCATATCGAAGAAGATATCCAGGCTGCGGAAAAAGAGCTGGATGACGATGCGGAAAGTATTATTACCAATGAACGCTATATTTATATTGCTTCCATTATTAAAAGCTGTTATAAGAAAAGGGCTGCGGGCAGCCTGACAGTTTCTGATAAAATCGACAAAGTAGTCACAAACCGGTTTCTGGCCCTGCCGATTTTTGCCCTTGTCATGTTTATCGTCTATTATTTTTCAATCAGTACTGTAGGAACCATGGCGACCGACTGGGTCAATGATAGTGTGTTCGGAGACGGATGGTATCTGTTTGGTATGGGGCGCGGTGAATATGAAGAAGCGGCGGAAGAGTACGCTGTCCCTGCTGCCATGGAAGAAGCGTTTTTGGCTGCGGCAAAGGAAGCGGGAGCTGTCGATGAAGGGCGCTCTTCTGAAGAGGAAACCATATTGGATGAGGCTTTAGCGCAAAATATCACTGCCACCGCATATCTTTATGACGATGAGGGGAATGTGGAAGAGGAGATTTCTGTCACTTATGAAAACTATCTGGCGGCTGCAGCATTTGAAGAACCGGATCCGGCAGATTACGGCACATGGATACCCAGTCTCCCGGTTCTGATCGGAAACGGGCTTGAAGCGGCGGGCTGCGCAGAGTGGCTCCAGAACCTGATTCTTGACGGTATTGTGGCCGGTGTGGGGGCAGTCCTTGGCTTTGTGCCCCAGATGCTTGTATTGTTTTTGTTCCTGGCGTTTCTGGAAAGCTGCGGTTATATGGCCCGCATCGCCTTTATCATGGACAGGGTTTTCCGTAAATTCGGCCTTTCAGGGAAATCTTTTATTCCCATGCTGGTGGGGGTAGGATGCGGCGTCCCCGGAATCATGGCGTCCAGGACCATTGAGAATGACCGCGACAGGAAGATGACCATTATGACCACCACTTTTATTCCCTGCGGGGCGAAGCTTCCCATCATTGCCCTGATTGCAGGAGCCATGTTCGGCGGGGCATGGTGGGTGGCTCCCAGCGCTTATTTCGCCGGAATTGCGGCGATTATCATTTCCGGTGTCATGTTAAAGAAAACCAGGATGTTCGCGGGTGATCCGGCTCCTTTTGTCATGGAGCTGCCAGCCTACCATTTACCCACTGCAGGAAGCGTACTTCGTTCCATGTGGGAGAGGGGATGGTCCTTCATAAAGAAAGCAGGAACCATTATCCTTCTGGCAACGATCCTGGTATGGTTTACTTCTTCTTACGGTTTCGGTGAAAATGGATTTGGAGCAGTGGAGATGGAGCAGAGTATCCTGGCGGCTGCCGGAAAAGGGATCGCTTGGATTTTTGCCCCCCTGGGCTGGGGGCACTGGCAGGGAGCCGTGGCATCTGTCACCGGACTGATTGCAAAAGAGAATGTGGTAAGCACGTTTGGCGTACTTTTTGGTGGTTTTGAGGAGGTGGCGGAGAACGGATGGCAGATCTGGGCCAATATGCGCGCGGCGTTCACACCCCTGGCAGCCTATTCCTTCCTGATTTTCAATCTGCTGTGCGCTCCCTGCTTCGCGGCAATCGGAGCAATCAAGCGGGAAATGAACAGCGCCAGATGGACCTGGTTTGCCATCGGATACCAATGTGTATTTGCTTATGTGATGGCCCTTATTGTATATCAGCTTGGCCTTCTTTTCAGCGGAAGCGTCCATGTGCCCGGCACAGTTGCCGCCGCGGCTTTCACGGCTCTGCTTTTGTATCTGCTGTTCCGTCCTTATAAAGAAAGCCAGGCCCCGAAGGTGAAAGCAAAGGCATAAAAAAACCAGAAAATAACTATCATTTATCGTATTTTAACAAAAAACATGGCTGCTCTGCCGGAAATAAAAATCCGGTGGGCAGCCTTTTGTTCCTTTATAGGAAACTACGTCCTATAAAGGAACAAAACCTCCGGGGAAAATGCATATAGAGAATAGGCCATTTTTGCAAAAAGACTATCATTGGATATGGTATCATGGTATACTGAAATCATAAAAAATCAGTCTGATATGGAAAACATGAAGATAAAGGCATAGGTGAAAAACATTGCCGCAGTCCGGGAACAGACAGGCGATGGGGGAGGATATATTATGGCGAAGATTACGGAAATTATCAAATATGAGGGGGACAACAGCACTTTTATCTGGAAACATCCCAGTGAAGATTTCAACAGCCTGACCCAGCTGGTGGTTCATGAGAGCCAGGAGGCCGTTTTCTTTATGAACGGCCAGGCGCTGGATCTTTTCGGACCGGGGAGGTATACTCTTGAGTCACAGAATATTCCGGTTCTTGGCAAGCTTTTGAATCTGGCCACAGGCGGCGTTTCTCCTTTTCACTGTGAAGTGTATTTTATCAATAAGGCGGAGCAGATGTCTGTAAAATGGGGGACAGACAGCAAGGTACAATACATGGAGCCAACTTATGGGTTTCCCATTTCCATTGGGGCTTCCGGGGAGATGAGCCTTCGGGCGGAAGACGGAAGGAAGCTGCTTTTAAAGTTGGTGGGTACGGAGAGCCTTCTTTCCCAGCAGAAACTGATTGGATTTTTCCGCTCTTTTCTGATGACGCGGGTTAAGACTTATATTGCGCGGGTGATGAAAGCGGATGCCATTAATATTTTCCAGCTGGATGAACATCTGACTTCTTTTTCTGAAAATATCCACAGGTTGCTGATTCCTGATTTCGCGGACTATGGCATATCCCTGGAGCGTTTTTTTGTGACAAACGTGGTCAGGCCCGACGGGGAACGCCAATACGAAAAATTCAAAGAGCTTTATTTCCGCCAGTATGCGGACATTGCGGAAGCAAAGCTGCGCCAGCAGACGGCGGTGATTGACGCGCAGACACAAGCCCAGAAGACAGTCATTGAGTCCCAGGCCCTGGCGGCTAAACGTGCCCAGGAAGGTTATACTTACCAGCAGGAGAGGGGATTTGATGTGGCTGAAGAGGTGGCCCGGAATGAATCGGTGGGCCAGTTTACCAACATGGGAGTGGGATTTGGCACCATGGCGGGCGTCGGGGGAGCCGTGGGGGGCCTGGTGAGCGGCGCCATCGGAGGGGCTGTAAACGCCGCCGCGCAGCAGCCGGTACAGCCTCATCCTGGTGAGCCTTTACAATCCGCGGCACAGTCTGTGAAGACTGGCGGATTTTGCGAAAACTGCGGGACGGAACTTTCCATTGGCGCAGATTTCTGTGATGAGTGCGGGACGCCGGTACCGAAAGAGGGAAGTAAGTGCCAAAACTGCGGATACGTATTTGAACGTCCCGGAAAATTCTGTCCGAAATGCGGGACAAAGAGGGAGGAAAGCCATGAATAAAAAAATCAGAGTGTATGATTTTATATGGGCTGTGTTTTTTCTGGCCTTTCAGGTCATTTACTTTATTATGCCGCCAGGACATACAGGCAGTAAGACGGCTTATTGGCTGATTACGCTGGCCTTTGCAGGACAGTACCTTTGCGCTTTTCTGGCTTTGAAAGAGACAAATTTGAAGAAACTGTTTTATGGTATCCCGATGATTTTGATCAGCTATGTGGGGCTGACTTTCACCATCTTATGTGGAATCTTGCTTATGGCGGTTCCGGGATTTCCAGACTGGGCAGGGGTTTCGCTGTGCGTGGGGATATTTGCCTTTACGGCTGCCGCCGCGGCAGGAGCAAAGGCGGAGGTGGATTTTGCAGGACAGGTGGACGAAAAGGCCAGGCTGCAGACCTTTTTTATAAAAAACCTGACGGCTGAGGCAGAAAGCCTTGCGGCAAAAGCAGGTTCAGAAGAAATCAGGGCAGCCTGCAAAGAGGTTTACGAGGCAGCGCGGTATTCTGACCCGATGTCGGACGGTTCCCTGGCCGGAATAGAGTCGGAGATCTCAGAGAAATTTGCCGCGTTTTCCGCGGCGGTGGCGGAAGAGAACATTACAAAAGTAAAAACGCTGGCAAAAGAGACGGCGGCTCTTCTCCATATCCGGAACCAGAAATGCAGGATGTTAAAATAAAGAAAAAGGGTAATGAAAGCCTTGGAACGAAAAAATATTCCATAGAACGAAATTTTTTACAGGGGGGATAAAGAATGTCTGTTTTTAAATGTAAAATGTGCGGAGGAACCCTGGAACTACAGGAAAACGAAACCGTGGCAGTCTGTGAATACTGTGGGACAAAGCAGACTATTCCCAAGCTGGACAATGACAGGCGCAGGAACCTATATGACCGCGCCAACCATTTCCGCCGGAATAACGAGTATGACAAAGCCATGGGGATTTATGAGCAGATTTTGAATGAAGACCAGGAAGACGCGGAAGCCTACTGGTCCCTGGTTTTATGCCGCTATGGCATTGAATATGTGGAGGATGAGGGGAGTCACAGGCGGATTCCCACGGTAAACCGCACCCAGTTCACCTCCGTTTTTGCGGACGAGGATTACAAGTCTGCCCTCCAATACGCCGACGGCGCGCAGCGGGGAGTTTATGAGGAGGAGGCAAAGGCCATTGATGAGATTCAGAAGGGGATTCTGGAAATCTCAGGAAAAGAAGAACCCTTTGACGTCTTTCTCTGCTATAAAGAGACAGACCAGTACGGGAAACGGACGCCGGACAGCGTCCTGGCCAACGACATGTACCACCATTTGACGGAGGAGGGATTCAAGGTGTTTTTCTCCAGGATTACCCTGGAGGACAAGCTGGGGACAGCTTACGAGCCTTACATATTTGCCGCATTAAACAGTGCGCGCATCATGGTGGTCCTGGGGACAAAGCCGGAGTACTTTAATGCTGTCTGGGTGAAGAATGAATGGAGCCGCTATCTTGCTTTAAGCAAAAAGGACAGGAAAAAGACGCTGATTCCCGCTTACAGGGACATGGATCCTTATGACCTGCCGGAGGAATTTTCCCATCTCCAGGCGCAGGATATGTCGGAGCTGGGTTTTATGCAGGATCTGATACGCGGGGTCAAGAAGATTCTGGCTTCCGGCGGTTCAAAAGGAGAAAAGGAACCTGTTTCCGGAGTGGACAGTAAAGGGAGTGTCGGTGTGGCCGCCCTCCTTAAGCGTGTGTTTATGTTCCTGGAGGACGGGGAATGGGCGGACGCCGACCAATACTGTGAAAGGGTGCTGGATCAGGAGCCGGAAAACGCAAGGGCATACCTTGGCAAGCTGATGGCGGAGCTACACGTCCACAGGGAAGAAGAACTTAAAGACCTGGCTTTCCCTTTTGATGGGAAAAGGAATTACCAAAAAGTTGTGCGTTTCGCGGATGAAAAGACGGCGGGAACCCTGAAAGGCTATGTTGCGCATATTGTTGAGCGAAACGAGGCAAGACGGCAGGAAGCGATTTATGGGGAAGCCTGCACCCTGATGGAAAAAGCGGTTATAGTAGATACTTACCGGAAAGCTGCCGGGCTTTTTTCTGAAATCCCAGGTTACAGGGATGCGGATATCCTGGGGAAGGAGTGCACAGAGAAAGGAAATGATCTTATTTACCGTTCTGCAAAAAGCAGAATGGTGGGGACATTTCCCGGGCCTTATGAGGCGGCCATTGAAAAGTTTAAGTTGATCCCCGGCTGGAAGGATGCGGACGAACAGGCGGCCTTGTGCAGGGAAAAGATTGAAGAGATCGAAAGAAAGAAAGCAGAGGAAGAGGCTGAGAAAAAGAGGCAGGAAGAAAAAAAGCGCAGACGGGATCGAAAAGCCTTTATAATTGTTACGGTTGTTGTTTGTACTTGTGTTGCTGCTTTCCTTGTATGGAATTTAATAGGTTACGCAAAGCTATCAGGCCAGTATCAAAAAGCATTGAGTTGTATGGAGGCAGGCAATTACGACGAAGCTGCCGAGATTTTTGAGGAATTGGGAGATTATGCGGACAGCTCGGAGAAAGTGCTGCAGAGTAGATTCCAGAAAGCAGATGATTTGCTGAAAGCAGAAAAGTATGAGGAAGCATATGATATATTTGTGGAATTGGATGATTTTAAATCGAGCAGGGCAAAAGCAAAAGAAGCTTACTTTTGCCAGCAGCGTATTAGTCAGTACCAAATGGGAGTCGAATTGCTGGAAGCGGGCGACTATTACGAGGCCTTTGTTATATTTCGGGAATTAAGTGATTATAAAGACAGCCAGGAAAAATTAGTGCAGATTTTGCAGACAGTATCTGTTGGCGATTTCTTTTATTTTGGCTCCTATAGCCCGTCTGCAGATTATGAACAGGAAAATATTGAATGGCAGGTTCTCGCGAAAGAGGAAGATAGGATTTTAGTGATCAGTAAGTGCAGTTTGGGGGATATGGCTTACTGCTCAGAAGATAACATAACAACCAGATGGGAAAGCTGTTTGCTTCGCCAATACCTGAATCAGGAGCTATATGAGAAGGCGTTTAATGAATTTGAACAAGGACGTATTTTGGAAGCGGCTGTGAATGTGGAACATGGGGGACTTATCACAGATAAGTTGTTTTTGCTTTCCAAAGATGAGGTTTCCTTCTTTTTCCCGGACAACATTGACCGCAGCTGTAATGAGATTGGTACTGGCACAAGTAAGCAGTGGTGGCTGCGCTCGGCAGAGTATATCACGAATGCTCCATATGTGGAATCTGATGGAAGTATTTGGGACACTGGCTACGAATTTGCTTTGCAAGGTGTCCGTCCCGCCATGTGGATCTCCACAGTTCCCCTTGAGGATAGAAACTGAGTATTGGAATTCCCCACATGAAACCTTCAAAATTATAAATAGAAGAGTGGTGAAATACCTGCAGCTGCAAGTATTTCACCACGAATCCTATTATCAGTTAATACCTGATTTTTCTCAACATTTGTTCCAGCGTCTTTTTGACCGTTGAGTCGATCTGCCTTTGGATGCTGCCGACATTACTGTTGTCGATATTCCCATGAATAATAACTTCATTATTATTCACAATATGAATATCATTATTCATATTATTGGAATCCACAATGTTATGATGGGACAGAGGGGAT
>CAOKOS010000036.1 GCA_948470255.1 uncultured Lachnotalea sp. | reverse complement strand
TCCTCATAATTTAATACATCTGCATTCTGGATTTGCATCATCTTCTCGTAAATTTTCATAACCTCAGAAAAAGGCAGGAGCTTGATGTTTTCTGTCCGTGTTTCTCCAATCTCGTACTGGTTCCGGAAATCCATCCGGTCAATCCCTTCCTTTGTCACATAAAAGTCCAGCCGTTCATAACTCCATGTTTCCGTCGTGCCCTCTATATCCTCGTAGGCGCCTCCGTCCGCAAGGGTATAAGTAACGGGGACTTTATCGATGCACCTGCCATAATGAAGCAAATATCCCCCGCAGACCTGCTCATTGAGGACGAAACCTTCCGAACCAAAGTCACTTCCAACCGGAAACCTGACAGCATAATCCCAGGAAACCACATCCATATCCGAAAGCCCAAGGGCTGATATCTGCTCGTCAGCCGCCTTCCTTGCCTCTTCCATGGAAATCCCAATACTGCCTTTTAGTTCTTCCTCATCAGGATAAGGAAGCCCCCAGTTTTTTATGTCGTTGTACCCCGACCACTCCGGCTGTTCCGCGCTCACATGCTCCGTATCCCCAAACCGCTTTATCTGTACTGCCATGGGGACTGGGCCGTAGGAAAAAATCTCATACTGGTAAATCTTCCCATCCGCTGTCTCGACAATTCCTGAAAAAGAATCTTCCTGCGCCTCCATTTCACCCATGCCTATCCCCACTTCCAATCCATACTGGGGCTGGACTTTTTTGGGCGAAGTCTCCTCTGGCGCCTGTTCATACTCCCTCTTTGCCTGCTCGATTGCCCCATAGATGTCATAGACATAATTTCCGTCCTCATCCGTCCCCTCATTGAAAGGATCAAGGTTTCCCGCAGCCACATATCCCTCCAGCTCTTCGATCCTGGCCAGGCAGTCTGCCTTCGTCTTCTCCGCATAGCTGTAATAATCATAAATCTGGGAATCCCCAAAAAGCGCTTCAGTGATCCGGTCAATCTCCTCCTGCCCGAAAGGGCGCTGGCTCACTGCTATGACATCCGCTCCTTCTGCATCCGGAATCTCAACCGTGGCATCTGTGATGACTTTAAGCCTCCCCGTGGCATCTTCTGTCGCGCTCTCATAACGTTCCGGCGCACCCAGGATTTCCCGCAGCGTCCCCCCGTTACTTTCCGCCTTCTCATATTCAGCCTCCGCAACCTCGCCTTTTAATTTCACCACCGAATCTTCAGGCGTCTTCGCACATCCCGCAAACAGGCCCAAAGCCAGAAACATACTGCACATCCTGATAATCTTTTTTTGATTCATGGATCCTCCTCCTCACTGCAGGTAACTCCCAGACCGAATCCAAAGTCTGTTCCCCGCTTTTTTGACTATCCTCAATATACCAGGATTTTCTACATCAAATCTGCCGCAGTCTGTAACCCTTTTGTAACCTCCTCAAAAGGATTCCCTTTCCTGTTGCCCGTCCCCTTTCCCCTCAGCTCCCCACAGTACGGATACCTTTGTCCCTTCCTTCTCCCTGCTTTCAATAAAAAGCCCTGCTCCGTGAATCCTGGCAATCTGGCTGCACAGGGCAAGCCCCAGCCCACATCCTCCCGCGCTCCTCCCTCTTGCCTTATCCACCATATAAAATGCCTCCGTCACCCTCTCTATCTCTTCTTTTGGAATCCCCTGTCCAAAATCTTGTACATAAACCCCCTGCTCATCCGCAGACACCAGAATATTTCCTCCTACTCCAGAAGCCTTACAGGCGTTGTCCACAAGATTTAACAGCAGGCTCTCCATCAAATCCACGTCCATCACCCTGGAAAGCCCTTCTGTCTGGACTTTTGTTTTCAAAGAAATATTTTTTTCCTTCAGCCGGAAGGCGGCAGAGGCTTCCAACCTCCGAAACAGGACTCCCAGTTCCATTTCTTTCATAACCGCCCCCATGCCTCCGTTTTCGTATAGTCCCGTCAGTTCCAGCATCTTTTCCGACAAACGCGAAAGGCGCCTTGATTCATCTAAAATATAGGAAAGCGCCTTTTCCTCCTGTTCCTCTTTCAACTGTACCGTAAGAAGCAAATCCGCATTTCCAATGATAGCCGTAAGCGGTGTTTTCATCTCATGGGCCAGGCTCCCCAAAAGCTGTTTCTGCTTTTCATTGACCTCCCGGAGCGCTTCCACATGACGTTCCACTTTTTCCGCCATGCAGTTGAAACTGGATGTCACATCCCCGATCTCGTCTTTCCTCCAGACAGGGATACGGCCTCCATATTTCCCTTCCGCAATATCGGCTGCCCCAGACTTTAGTTTCTCCAAAGGCAAAAACAGCCGGTAGAGCAGACGGTAAAGTAAAAAGCCTATGGAAATCAGCAGCCCTCCTGAGACTCCAGCCCCGTAAAGAACCAACTTTTTTGTACGCTCATAAATCTCCGTAACATCCTGAAAAACTGCAAAACTGTATTCATCCCCTGCGCCGAAATCACTTTCTTTTTTATAAAACACCAGAAGGCGGCGGCCTCCCTCCGCAAAAGGCCCTCCCACAAAAGCCTCTGTTTCCGGCAGCCGGGATTTCTTTCGCATTTCATCCAACAGATCCCTATCCAGAAAATAAGGCGAAAGGTTCCGAACCTCTTCCCCGTTTTTCCACAACACAGCCATACTCCCAAAATGCTCTTGAAATTCGCTGGAAATAATAATGTCCCGGACATGACTCTCCAGGACAGTGATCTTTTCTTCTGCATTTTTTTCCCTAATCTCCCTGACATTCCGTTCCACCCGCTCCACTCCATACCGACGCGCTTCATCCAACCCCTGGCGTTTTACTTCCCAGGCTGAAAAGGCCAGTAGGCTCACGGCCAATGCGAACATTCCCAGAAAAACCTCCAAATAAATTTTACGAAATAATTTCATTGATCCACCTCCAGCCGGTACCCAATACGCGGAATTGTTTTTATGACCTCCCGGAACCCCAGTTTTTTACGGATGCGCCCCACATGGGCATCCACAGTCCTAGTCTCCCCCTCAAACTCTATCCCCCAAAGCGCCGCCAAAAGCTGCGCCCTGGTGACTGCCTTATTTTTATTGCGCACAAGCATCATTAAACAGTCAAATTCCATTGGCTTTAAATAAACCTCCATGCCATCTTTCAAAACAGTCCTTTTCGCCGGGTCGATGACCACGTCCTGAATCGTCACAACCGTCTCTGCAGGTGCGTGACGCTCCAGTACCTTGTTGACCCGCACCAAAAGCTCCACCATCTCAAATGGCTTTACCATGTAATCTTCCGCCCCTCCGGTAAGGCCTTTCACCTTATCTGGAAGCTCCGCCCGCGCAGTCAGGAAAATAACCGGTATCCCATAATTCACAAGCTCCGGCAGCAGCGAAAACCCATCCTTCCCCGGCAGCATGACATCCACGATGGCGCATCCGTAATCGTGGCGCTTTTTCAGGGACTCCTCCGCTTTCCTCCCGTCAAAAAACGGGACTGCCATATGTCCTGCCGCCTCCAGGCTCATACAGATGACACCGTTGATGGCCGCTTCGTCCTCTATAACCAGAATCTTTGCACCCATAAAAACCAATTCTCCTTTACAACGCTGCCATTATACCACAAAAATACCGTTCCGCGTGTAACCGGTTTGTAACCGGAAGCAGTCTAAGCGGCAGGTTCTTTCCGGCATGAAGACAGCCCCCCCTAAATCCAAAATATGTTTTTCTATAAATCCATACTTCCTGACCGGAACCCCTCTGCATCCAGTGTAACATAGACAAAGCCCAGTTCCTTAAGGCGCCCGGTGATATCCTCTCTGAGATTCAGAAAAAGCGAAAACTGCCCAGGCTCCAGCTCTATCCTGGCAACCTGCCCGTGAAGCCGGATTCTCACAGTGGAAAATCCCAGGCCGGAAAGATAAGCCTCTCCCGCGGCAATCCGTTCGAGTACAGAGGCGTCCAGCCTCTCCCCATAGGGAAGCCTGGTGGCAAGACAGGAATTGGACGGTTTTTCTGCCGCAGAAATCCCGTATTCTGCCGCCATCCGCCGCACATCTTTTTTTGTAAAACCAAATTCCTTAAGGGGGCTTGCAATCCCCAGCTCCTTAAGGGCGGCAATTCCCGGGCGGTAAGCCTTCAAGTCATCGGCGTTGGTGCCATCCATGACCACAGCGCACTGATGTTTTTCTGCAAATTCCTTCAATCTGGTAAACAGGTATTTTTTACACTGATAGCAGCGATCCGGCGGATTGTTTAAAATGGCAGTATTATCCAACTCATTGACCGGCAGCACGGCAAAATCCGCCCCGCACTCCATGGACACCTGCCGCGCAGCCTCCTCATCCCCCTTTGTGTGGAGAAAGGTGTCAAACATGACGCCAAATACCGTCCCTCCCCACTGCTTCTGCACTTTACAGGCCACGGCCAGAAGAAGGCTGCTGTCTACTCCTCCGGAAAAAGCAATACACACCCCTTTCTTAACCGCCTCCTGAATCATTTCTTCCAAACGTTCTGCTTTATCAGAAAAGGAGATTCCTGCGCTGCAGGATCCCCTTTTGTCCATATAATCGTACATTTAAAGCACCTCCGCCAAACGTTTAATCTCTTCGTAAATATCCTGAAAAGATTTTCCGGCCATGTCCGCATACCGGGCCACATCCTCATATTCTGGATAACAAAACGCTGCCTCTCCCCGCGCCACCTCTTTCACCCGCGCAGATCCATAAGGCGTCTCTACCCTGCGGATCTTTCTCGGAAGCGCCGTCCTCTCCAGAGGGTAGCGCCGAATCCCGATGGTTGTAGTATGCCGGAAAATAATATCCTCCAGCGCTTCTCTATCTGCCTCGTCGCAAACCACCTTCATCAGCCAGGCAGGACGGTTTTTCTTCATAAATGCCGGAAGATAACACACATCCCTGGCTCCCGCCTTAAAAAGCCTTTCCATCACGTACCCCAACGCCTCCCCGGTGGCATCGTCAATGTTTGTTTCCATCATCCAGAGGCCTTTTTCTGTCGGAGTTTCTTTTCCCAGGGTTTCCTCCCCGGAAGCTTTTCCTATATTCTGGAGACTCTCCGCCTGGAAATCCACTGTATCCTGAGGGTTCTTCGCTGCCCGGGAATTCTCTGTATCATGGCGTTCCTCAATGAGGTATGCCCGCAGAATATTAGCTTTGGGAAAATCCTTTTTCCCCGCCCCCATCCCTGTTTTTACAATGCGAAAAGACTCCGGGAGACGCTCCCGCGTCCCAATCCCGGCAGCGATGGCCGCCCCCGTGGGCGTCACCATTTCCCCCTTCGTATCTGTCATCTTCAGATATAATCCATGGGCCTGGGCAACAGCCGTCACCGCAGGAACCGGGATCGGAAGGATTCCATGCTGGCAGTGGACATGGCCGCTGCCCTCACAAATATCTGAAATCACCGCTTCCGTAATATCCAGGTCATCCAGGCAAATGGCCACAGCCGCAATGTCCACAATGGAATCCACAGCCCCCACTTCATGAAAATGAACCTCCGAAATTTCTTTTCCATGAACCTTTGCCTCTGCCTCCGCCACAATTTCAAAAATCCGCAGAGCTGTTTCCTTCGCCCGCCCTGTCAGGCCGGAATCACGGATGATCTGCGTAATATCCGCCAGATTCCTGTGTTCATGGCTATGGCTATGGCGCCTGCCGTGATCATGCCCGTGGCTGTGGTTGCCACTGTGGTCATGGCCGTGGCTATGGCGACCGCTGTGGTCATGCTCATGGCTGTGGTGGTCACCGTGGTCATGGCTATGTTCCACATAATCATGGCTTCCTCCGTCCTCACCGCCGAAAAGCTCCACATCAAAACAGCAGGCTTCCACCCCGCATTTGACACGGCGCCCGATCTTTACCTCATATCCGTCAAGCCCCAGGCTGGAAAGCCCTTCCAAAAGTTTCTCTTTACTGGCGCCCAGGTCAAGAAGCGCGGCCACCGTCATGTCACCACTGATACCGGAATAACATTCCAAATAAAGCATGTTTCTCCTCCTGCCTTTCATCTCCCTGTGGAAGCCGCTTTTTTAGTGGAAGCCGGCCCCTGTCATCATATCTTTTGCCTCTTCGATTTTTTCATGGATTGCCTTCTGCCTTTCGGCAAAAAGAAGACCCCTGTTGTATTTGTAATAACGGTCACACCCGTTTTCCCTGATAAACCACGCGCTGAAAAATCCCGCCGTCAGCTCTGTGGCAAATAAGACCAGCTCCTGCCCTTCCCCAAAGGCCGCCTCCAGAAAATCAAAAGCGTACTCCAGCTTGTCTGCCGTCCTGTCGATCAGCTCCTGGCGTCTGTCGGCCAGTTTACTAAAAGATGTACGCACCTCATCAAAACCGGCAGCGCTTTCCTGCTTCCCCAGCCAGGAAATCTCTCGCAGCCGCACTGTCTTTGCCATCCTGTCAAGCTGTCCTGCCTCCCGCTCTTTTTCAAAACGCTCCTCCATCTGCAGCCGTTCCTCCCTGAGCCGCAGGCCTGCGGAAGATGAAACCATTTCCGTGGAAACGTCCGGGCCGTCAAGCGGCGTCTCTGATGATACATTCTGCCCCGGAATCTTTTCCTGCACAGCTTTCAGACGTCCAAAAAGGTCTGTGACAAACTGGTCTTCCAGATAACAGCAGGAAAAATCTTCCCGCAGCCTGGAAAGAAGCAGGCCCATGACGCTGAAACGCTCATCAAATTCCGCAAAATGCAGCCTGGAAATGGCCTGGGGTGAAAAATTTCCGGCCAGCGCTTCATCCACCTGGTAATCCCGGTGATACTTATAATAAAGCTCCAGATAATTGGCAAAGTCCCTGGCAATCCTTGGAAACTGGATATACTGTCCCGCCACCTGCGCATCCACCGTTTTCCCCAGCCGTTCATATACGTACAAAATCTGGGACAAATCCTCCCATCCCCTGGCTGTGGCAAACAATGTCCCGTCCACAGTGGTTTCCACTTGGTAAAAATGTTCCCTTCTGATATCCAGATAGGAAATCACAGCCCCGTGGAGCTTCTCCCGGTAAGCATATTCTTTCCAGACCTGGTAATCTGCCTCCACATCCAGGCGTTTGACCCGGTCCAAAGTCACCACATCAAACTCCCGTACTGATTTATTGTACTCCGGCGGATTCCCGGCAGCCACGATAATCCAGCCTTCCGGCACCTGCTGGTTCCCAAAGGTCTTACACTGCAGAAACTGAAGCATCATGGGGGCCATTGTCTCCGACACACAGTTGATCTCGTCAATAAATAATATCCCTTCTCTGACTCCAGTCCGTTCCATCCGTTCATGGACAGAGGCGATGATTTCGCTCATGGTATATTCTGTCACAGAATATGTCCTGCCGCCATAAGCTTTCTCCTTTATAAAAGGGAGTCCCACTGCACTTTGCCTCGTATGATGGGTAATGGTATAAGAAACCAGCCCGATATGACATTCCCTGGCAATCTGCTCCATGATCTGCGTCTTGCCCACGCCAGGCGGCCCCATGAGAAGCACCGGTCTTTGGCGGATGGCGGGAATCACATATTCCCCGTAGGAATCCTTGAGAAGATATGCCTCTATGGTATTCTTAATCTCTTCCTTTGCTCTCTTGATATTCACCTGAATCGCCTCTCCCTTCCTGAACCTCCGGCCTGTCTTCTCCAATCGGCATAAAACCGGATATCCGTATCCAGCCGTCTCCCCTCTTCCGGAAGATCCTCTTTTGTAAGAATCAGCTTCATGGCCCAGGCCGGTACCGACACGTCTGTATAATCTTCTTTCATAAACAAAAATGCCACATCATAATCCGGCCGTTTCGCCGGATAAATCCCCTGGCCGTCCGTGAAATACAAAAGCCCTTTTAATCTCCGAAACTCCCCTTGTTCCCTGAGGGCTTCCACATGGGCAAAAACCGGGCGAAAATCTGTACCGCCGCCGCCTTTGATCTCAAACTGGCCTGCAAATTTTTCAAGATCTTCTTTCCCGGTAATGACCGTATCTTCCTGTACTTTCTCATCGCACTGGATAATATGAATCCTCACCTTTTTGAAAAAGCTTTCTGTCTGAAACAGGATTGCGCAAGTCTCTGTGAGAAAAGCCCGCACCAACTCACCGGAACAAGACATGGAAGTATCCACCGCAATGACAAATTCCTGTATTTTTTTCGTTTCTTTAAATTCCTGGGGTTCAATAAGCGGCAGATTTCCGTAAAGCCGCAGCCCGTAACTATAAAATCCATAATCAAAGGAATCGGCATCAATCTGCATCTCCTCCCGCCACACGGAAAACTTCCGAAGGAAGGCCCTGTAATCCTGCCGCCTCCTGTTTTGAAGCTTCACCTGCTCCAAAAGCCCGCCTGTTTCCTCATCCTGTTCCCGCCCAAAGGTTTCCGCCTCCGTTTCCATCTTGTCAGCGATATCCTGCCAGTGGCTCTCAAGCTCTGAGACAGCCTCCGGCGGCCGCCCCCCTTCTTCTCCTCCAGGCCAAAAGCTGTGGTCATCCACCAAGAACAATTCCGAAAGCTTGTCCATCTGTCCTTCTGTCAGTTTCCACTCATGGAGGATATGATAAACCCCTTCCGCCGTGACCACCGAAAGCCTCTCCGAAAGCGCTTTGTAAACTGCAGCCCGTTCCGCTGTGACAGCCATCTTGACACTCCGCTTTTTTACGCCGTCGATCATGGCTTCCACTGCAATATCGCAGGCCAGGCTCCAGAGATGCTCCAGCCTGTCCCCCCGTCTTGTGAGATGGCAAAACAGGCAGTGGAACACCATATGGAGATACAGCCGGTTTAACAGTTTCCTGTCTTTATCAAAAAGCTCCGAAAGCCCGTAAGGCTCAAAATAAATCACATAGCCGTCGCAGCCGGCTGTCTGCGCTTTTGTATCCATCTGATAGCGCAGGCTACAAAGGGCCAAATCCAGAAACCGCATATTCAAATACAATTCATTTCGGGCAGTCTCCAGGATTTCCTTTCCTATACTGTCCCATTTTTCGGATAGTTCCTGTGACACCGGGCTTTAACTCCTTTCACTTACCTCTCCATTTTTCCTGCCTGGAGCTTTTCGTTTCAAGCCGTTTAAATACGCCTTTTCTTCCTCAGAAACCCTTCTGGATTCCCGTATCTTCTGGATAGTCTTATTATGAGTCCAGTCTTCCAGGCCTCCCGCCTGCCTGCTTCCTTTTTCCAGAAGCCCCCGCGTCTGCCCGGGAAATTTGACATAGCACACGGACACTGCCCAGGCCACCGCCATTTTCACATAATAGCCTTCATGGCTTATCTTCCGGTAGATTTCAAGCAGCCGGCTGATATATTCCTCCGTGATAAAATATTCCATCAGTGTCACCACCGCAAAACGGACCTCATATTCATTCTCACTATCCAGATACTTACAGACATAAGCAAAGCTTTCCTCAGGGTACTTTTTCATAAATTTTAATGTACTGTTCCCACAGTCGCAGACAGCCCAGCTGTTGATCTTTGGAACCCAGGAATCCAGCCTTTTCCATCTTTCTTCCAGGGGCATTTTACAGTAACCGATCACCATCCCCCAGAGCATCAGCTCCTCCTGGTAAAAATCAGCCCCCGCTACCTCCATTTCCGCCAGAAAGCCGTCCGCGTCTTCTTTTGCCACCATTTTCGCAAGCTCCCGCACCTTCGGAACCCGTACCCCGATGGTTTCTCCTGTACCGGGCACCAGCTTTTCATTAAAAATTTTATATGCCTCATCTGTCAAAGCAAACAGCCTTCCCCGCAGCTCCTGAACCATTTCATTCCTCCCTAAGTCCCTCTTTTCCGTCCTTTTCCCGGATTTTCATGCTGTATTCTATTATGCCCTATTTCCCTTATGCTTGCAAGAAATTCTTGTTTTCCAAATTTATTTATTATCAAGGCAGGAAGGCGCTGTCCATTGACAAAGGCGCGCTCCAGTCTGTAGCGTTTGTGTTTTTGTCAACCGGCGGTAATTCTGTAAAATAATTATTTTTAAAATTCCAAATTCCAGTTGACAGTATTTGGAAAACCTTATATATTGTATTATACAAAGGGAGTAGCTTGCACAAGCATTTTTGTGTTTACCTGGCCGTCAGTACGATTCCTTCAAGAATCCGGCTTTGTGATGAAATAGCGAGACTTTGCTGTTATAAAATAACGGCAAAATCTCGTTTTTTGTTGCCGTACAATGTTCAAGGAGGAATTTTATATGGAAATCTGTTTACAGGCACTACTTCTGGCAGCCGGATTTATCCTTTTGGTCAAAGGCGCCGGCTTGTTCGTGGACGGCGCCTCCGGGCTGGCAGAAAAATTGAAAATCCCACAGTTGATTATCGGTCTTACAGTAGTGGCCATGGGAACCAGTATGCCGGAAGCGGCTGTCAGTATCTCTGCCGCTGTCAAAGGAAATGCGGACATCACCATCGGGAATATTTTGGGAAGTAATATCCTGAACATCCTCATCATCCTGGGGCTTTCCGCAACAGTCGCCCCGCTTGTAGTCAAAGCTTCGACAATCCGATATGAACTGCCTTTCCTGATTTGTACTACTATCATCCTTTTTATACAGGGCCTGGACGGCGCTGTCACTCCTGCAGACGGGATTCTTCAGCTTCTTTTGTTTATCGCATACCTCGCCTTCCTGCTTCTTGCAACAGTAAAACGGCCTTCTGTACCGGAGCCTGCCCTGTCTGCTAAAGACTGTGGCGGCAGTGTGGTTACATCCGGCCACAGCCCATCTTCCCTGAAGCAAAGTCCATGGCGCCTGCTCCTTTTTACTGCCGCGGGCCTCGTCATGATCATAGCGGGAAGCAGCATGGCCGTAGAGTCAGCCTCTGCCATTGCCCGGATTTTGGGAATCAGCGAGAGGTTCATCGGCCTCACCATCATCGCCCTCGGGACATCACTCCCAGAACTGTTTACTTCTGTGACTGCCGCCAGAAAAGGAAAGGCAGATATTGCCGTCGGGAATATTGTAGGCAGCAATATTTTCAATCTTCTTTTTGTCATCGGAGCAGCGGCCCTGGTATCCCCTGTTCCATATGCCGCTTCTTTCCGCTTCGACCACATCATATCCGGGACAGCGGCCCTTTTTCTTCTTGGCTGCTGTGTAAAAAACCAACGCCTTTCGCGCCGGCACGGAATTTTTATGCTCTTTGGATATGCCGCTTATTTTATATACCTTTTGTAACAGCCCAATGGCCATAATGGGGTACCAAGGAATATACTTTTACAGAGAAGGAGAACTTAAATGACTTTTTTAGAATTATCTATGTTTCTTGTCAAACTGCTTGCCGGAACAGGCGTATTCCTGGTGGGGGTGTACTTGTTAACCTCCAATATTGAACAGCTGGCCACGGAAAAAATCAAAAGCCTGTTTGAAAAGACTGCCGGCAAAAAGCTGGTCAACGTAGGTATCGGCGGCGCCGCTACGGCCATCATCCAAAGTTCCGGCGTGACCACTGTTCTCATAGTCGGATTTGTCAATGTGGGAATCATCAACTTATATCAGGCAACAGCCATGATCATGGGCGCCAACATCGGCACCACCATCACCGCCCAGATTGCCGCACTCAGCGCCTTTCCCATTACCACCTACATCCAGGTTTCCATCTTCGCCGGTATTATGATCCATATGGTCTGTAAAAATGATAACGTCCGAAAAACAGGGCTGATTCTCGCCGGCCTTGGCCTTATTTTTGTCGGGCTCTCCCTGATGTCCGATTCCATGAAAGCAAACCGCGATATGATACAGGGGATATTTGAAACCGTTACAAACCCCCTTTTGCTGTTTGCCATCGGTATCTTCCTCACCGCCCTGGTCCAGTCAAGCTCCGCCACCACCTCCGTCATCATCGCCATGTCCGTGGCCGGGCTGACCATCGGTAAAGGCGGCAACGAAGTATTATACATTATTCTCGGCACAAATATCGGTTCCTGTGTCACTGCCCTCATGTCTTCCTTTGGCGCCGGCACAAATGCCAAACGGGCCAGCCTGATTCATCTGATGTTCAATACCTTTGGTTCCGCCATTTTCTTCCTGATTTTGGCCTGCGCCCCCTCTTTTATGGCGCTGACCTTTGGAAAATGGTTTAACTCTGCCGCCACACAGATCGCCATGTTCCACACCTTTTTCAATGTATCCTGTACCGTACTTTTCCTGCCTTTTTCCAACGTATTCGTAAAGTTGTCAAAAAAGCTGGTCAAAGAAAAAAGCTCCGGCCAGGAGCCGGAAACCTTTTTGGACGAGCGAATGCTTTCCTCCGCCTCCCTTGCCATTTCCCAGCTGGAAAAAGAGCTGGTCGTTTTATCCGATACTGCCATGGGGGCGTTCCGCACCGCTTACCAGTCCTTCATAAAAAAAGACAAAGCCATGATCGGCCCCACCCAGGAGCAAATCGGCCGTGCAAACAATATCTCCTGTTCCATCGTCAATTATCTGATTCGCCTGTCTGCCAAAAGTAAGCTGGCTGATGAACGGAACATCTCAAATATCTATAACAATGTCGGCGACATTATGAGGATTGCAGAGATCGCGGACAACTTTACCAAATACACACAGACTTCCATAGAAAAGAAGCTGGAATTTTCGGATGCTGTAAAAGAAGAAATCAACGCCATGGTACAGTGCGTCGAAACCCTGTATGGCCTGACCAGGCAGATGATCCGTCAAAAGGATACCGGGCTGCTGCCGCAGATTGCAAAAACAGAAGATGAGATCGACGCTTTCCGTAAAAAGCTCATTGATAATCACATCGAACGGTTAAATGCCGGCCAGTGCCGCCCTGAATCCAGCGGTGTCTTTATCAATCTGGTATCCAACCTGGAAAGACTTGGCGACCATCTGACTTATATCACCGATGGCTCCGTCGATTGAAAAACAGGAAAGTCAGACGGCACAACGTCAGTCCGAACATTTTTCTGCGTCAATGGCCAGCACAAACATCAGGGCGCATAGTGCGTCCTGGGGGCGCGCCACATCAATGACATAAGTATCCGTCCAGTTGAAAACCTGTTTTGTGATTTCTGCCACCAAAAAACCGTCGGCGCCAAGGACTGAATATTCCCATTCCAGGAAATTTCCTTCTATATGCCATCCGTTGCAGTCAATATTATATTTGGGCCGGAATAAGGCAAACTCCTTACTGATGCAGCCCACGTAACGATCTCCAAGATATAACTCAAATTTCGGAAGAAATGTCAAAACCTTTTCTTTTACCGTCCCCACCTCATATCCTTCTGTGTTAAAGATCTTCAGGCAGTGTCCCCAGGACAGCTGGCCCTTTACCACATACAGGACATTTCCGTTTTCATCATAAATATCGTAACTGTCAAACCAGGAAAAGAACCGTTGTTTAAAAATCATTCTCATCTTAAGCTTTCCTCCCTATATTTTAAAGTTCAAATACTTTTTTCTGCCTTCCGCCGCCTTGTTTCCGATGGTGGTAATCCATCAGGCAGCTTAAAATTTCCGTCCGTCCCATGCGGCCGGCCATCTCCATAAGAATATCCAGGGAAGCCTTGGGGTTTTCCTCGAGGCCTTCCCCATTTTCCTCTCCATCTTTCCCGTTTTGGTTCCCAGCCTCTTCCTCCCCAAGGACATTCTCCCCCATGG
The DNA here is from genome assembly GCA_948470255.1 of uncultured Lachnotalea sp. Taxonomy (GTDB): domain Bacteria; phylum Bacillota; class Clostridia; order Lachnospirales; family Lachnospiraceae; genus Lientehia. The sequence goes on along the minus strand of CAOKOS010000036.1, from coordinate 14,416 downwards.
AGGCCATATAAAAATCCCCGGCCCCATCGGCTACTACCCTCCTGTTTCCCCGGCTTCTTTTTTCTGTTTTTGCCGTCCCGTCAAAGCCTCCCGACTCACAGATCAGACGGACAGCTTCTAAATCATCCCTTTTCAAAAAATATTCCCCTGCTTCCCTGACATGGGCGCTGAACCATTCCAGATACCCTTTTCTTGCTTCCTCTGAAAAGCCGTTGGGATATTTTATCCGGTAATAAGCCAGCTGCGCCAGCACCTCCGGCGGTTCCTGGCTTTCTGCCAGCCGGAAAAGCTCATCGTATTCCCTGTACCAGACTTTCCCATCCCGAAAACACTGGCGGTAACGGTAGCCAGTTCCCTGGAAATGCAGTTCCAATATTCGGGCAGGAATATTCTCCACCGACGTTTCATAATATTCCGGCACCACAAACTCTTCTTTTCTTCCCGGGCTTTTTATGGTTACTTTTATGGCATAGCGAAGCTCCGACAGCATCTGGTACAGGCTGTTTTTTCCCAAACCGCTTTCTGTGATCTCCAGCCGCCTCACTGCCCCACAGCCCATAAAGGCCCCGCTTCCAATCCTCTGGAGGGAATCCGTAAAAGCCACTTTCTCCAGCTTTCCACATCCGTAAAAAGCATAATCTCCAATGGCCGTCACTGTAGACGGCAGCCCCACTGCCTGAAGGCGGTTCCCAGATACCGGTTCCCCCTGCATTTTGCTCTCCCCCGTCTGTCCAGTATCTGTTATCATTTTTGTGAAGGCGCCGTTTTTTTGTACCGGAACGCCCCATTCGGTCACTATTCTCCGTTGTTCGTCCCCACTTACCCGGAACCGGCGGGGGACTTCCGCCGCTGAAAAAGCATAGGGCCCTATTTCCGTCACCGTCAGCCCCTCGATCTCCTCTGGTATCTGTAGGCAGCTTTCTTCCCCCCATATTTTGATGATTCGGATTCCATTTGATATTTTTATGTAATCCCACGTAATTCTCATACTGCTTCCTCCTGACTTTCGGGGACAGGGATTCCCTGCACCAAAAGCCTTCTTTTTCCTAAAGTATCCCCAAATGCTCCAGCAGTATTTTTATCCCCATTACAATCAGGATAATTCCTCCGGCCAGCTCCGCTTTTGCTTTGTACCTGCTGCCAAAAACATTGCCCACACATACTCCGACAGCTGACAGCACAAAGGTAGTCGCCCCAATCAGCAGGACGGCCGAAACGATATCCACTTTCAAAAAAGCAAATGTGACGCCCACTGCCAAGGCGTCGATGCTGGTTGCCACCGCCAAAAGCAGCATGGTTTTCACATCAAAAGAACAGTCGCCTTCCGTTTCCCCGGAGAAAGATTCTTTGACCATATTTGCCCCAATAGCCCCCAAAAGAATAAAGGCAATCCAATGGTCGATGCTGGTGATTTTATCCTGAAAACCTGTCCCCAGGAAATACCCCATCAGCGGCATCAGCATCTGGAACCCCCCAAAATAAATCCCTGCCAGCCATGCATTTCTCCAACACATCTTCTTCATGGCCAGCCCTTTGCAGACAGATACCGCAAAGGCATCCATGGAAAGCCCCACTGCGATAAAAAATAACTCCCAAACAGCCATACCCCGTTCTCCTTTCGTTTGTTCTGCCATTCTGCTTTATCATATGTGAAGATATGAATTTATAATACTGCCGCCAAATTGTGGGCAAATTCCAGATACTGCGCCCCCGTCCTCCAGGGCGATCCCTGCGCGGGAGCGGTGCCTGAAAGGCCGGTTCCCTCTCCGCCGCAGTGCGATCCTCACGGAGCTTTTTTACTTTATAGAACGCAGTTTCCTATATAAGGAACAAAGATTGCGCAAAGCGCAATCGCCGCGCGGGAGCGGGTCTGAAAGACTAATTCCCTTTCCGCGAACTGCGCATCCTCCCGGAAGTTTTTTTACTTTATAGGACGCAGTTTCCTATAAAGTAAAAAAACCTGCCTGTACACACCGGTACAGACAAGTCTCATTATTTAAAACAAAGCCAGATCCCATAATACCCCACGGATCAGTATGTTGACTTCGCTACGCCAAAAAGCGCCAACTACTCCCTTATCTTTATATATTATAACGATAAGGGGCAAAGCTTGTCAATCGGAAAAGGACATAAAACATAGGCTTTTATGATGGGGTATTTCCAAAATTATAATGTTTACAGGGAAACTTACGGGAGATATAATATGGGAAAAACTTGACGGAAAGCAAGGGGCAAGCCAGGAACGGCTTGGATAAAACCAAACTGTGGAGAACTCAGAAAATGGAACCTCTCTTTTTCGTGCAAAGATTGAGAAGAAAAAAGAGGAATCGTAATATATACTAAAAGCTATCAGGAGGGTTTTTACTATGGAGTGGATTGAAAGATTAAATGATGCAATAGGTTATATCGAGGAACATTTAACAAAGGAAATAGATTATGAACGGCTTGGGCAAATTGCTTGCTGTTCTTCGTATCATTTTCAGAGAATGTTCACTTATATGGCGGGGATTCCTCTGTCTGAATATATCCGCAGGAGAAAAATGTCGCTTGCCGCCGTAGATTTACAGGGTAAAACCATGAAAATCATTGATGTGGCAGGAAAATACGGATATAATTCCCCCACCGCATTTAACAGAGCCTTTCAGTCTATTCATGGAATTGCCCCGTCTGCTGTAAAAAACGAGGGCGTATCTGTAAAATCCTTCCCGCCTATCTCATTTAAAATCACAGTCAAAGGAGTTGAACAGATGAACTATCGAATTGAAACAAAAGACGCTTTCCGCATTGTAGGCGTATCTGTACCGCTGGATAAGGATATTGAAAAAAATTTTGCAGTCATCCCCTCAAAGTGGCAGGAAATATCTACCAATGGAACATTACAGCGATTGATTAGTATGATGGACACACCGCCTATGGGAGTGCTTGGCGTCAGCACCTGTAATGACACGGAACCTTGGAGGTATTATATTGCCGTATCTACTTCACAGGAAAAGAATGACCTTGAAGATTATATTGTACCGGCCGCTACTTGGGCAATATTTTCTGGGGAAGGTACAAATCAGTCTATCCAAGAATTGGAGCGGCGCATCGTAACAGAGTGGCTTCCGACTTCAGGATACCAGTATGGAAATGCTCCTGATGTCGAGGTTTATTTAAATCCAGATCCGCAAAACGCACAATATGAAGTATGGATACCTGTAGTAAAAAAATAGTTATGGATATACTCTATTTTCAGTAACAAATTTACAAATAACCATCATTACAGAGCCAGCCGCAGAGCCCATGAACTTGCAAGTATGATTACCACTGTTCATTGGCTCTGTTTTTATTGGTACAACCATATAAAATCCGACAAAGTTTTCATCTGTTGCCAATCCTGTTGTCATCTGTTATGATTAAGGAACAGAAATTATTGATTTTGTGTGCCTATCCACACCTGAATATTATAAGATTTAAGAAAGGATTTTTATGGAATACGGTTTAATTGGTGAAAAACTGGGACACAGCTACTCTAAGCTGATACATGAAAAACTGGCAGACTATACTTATGACCTTTGCCCCCTGTCCAGGGAAGAATTCCACCCTTTTATGGAAAAGCGGGATTTTAAGGCCATCAACGTGACAATCCCTTACAAAAAAGACGTGATTCCTTATCTGGATGAACTGGATGAAAACGCTTCCGCCATAGGAGCCGTCAATACCATTGTAAATAAAAACGGACGGTTAATCGGCCATAATACCGACTTCTCCGGCTTCGCATATATGATGGAAGAAAACCATATCTGCGCCGCGGGGAAAAAAGCCCTTGTTTTAGGCACTGGAGGCGCTTGTGCCGCTATCCTTGCCGTCCTGAAAAAACAAGGCGCCTCCTCCATTGTGTCCGTCAGCCGCACTGGCAAAGGAGAGGCCGTCACCTACGCCCAATGTATGGCCTGCCATACCGACGCGGCCCTGGTCGTCAACACCACCCCTGTGGGCATGTACCCTTCCGTAGAGGCTTCTCCCCTGGATCTCTCCCCCTTCACTTCCTGTGAAGCTGTGTTGGACGTGATCTATAATCCCGGGGAAACCAGGCTGACAGCCCAAGCCAAATCCCTTGGCATGAAAGGTGTCACCGGGCTTTCCATGCTGGTGGCCCAGGCCAAATACGCCTGTGAATTTTTTCTGGAAACCACCCTTTCCGACAGCGTAATCCCTGGGATTACAAAGGAAATTGCTGATTCCATGTACTCTAACCCGTAAAACCATTGCTGCAGGAGGAAAACAAATGGAACCACTAACCATAAAGGGCAAGACATTTGGCAAAGGAATTCCAAAAATCTGTATCCCCATAACAGGACGGACGGAAAAAGATATAAAAGAAGCGGCCGGCCATATTGCCAGCCAGCCCCATGACGTAGTAGAGTGGCGGGCTGATTATTATGAAAGCGTGGATGGCAAAAAGCAGCTTCTTTCTATATTAAAGCTGTTAAAAAACCTGCTTCCCCACTCCCTCCTCCTTTTTACCTTCCGTACAAAAAAAGAAGGCGGCGTCCGTGGGCTTTCCCAGGAAAACTATCTGGAACTCTGCCGGGCAGCAACAGAAAGCGGCCTCATCGACCTGTTGGATTTGGAACTCTTTACCGGTATTCAGGATACCGGTTCTCCTGATACCAAAACGGCTCTTTTGGAGGCAGCCAACGCCTCTCCCCTAAAGCCCCTTATCTCCCTGGCCCACGAAAAAGGCTGCCATGTGATCCTCTCCAGCCACGATTTCCATAAAACCCCTAAACAGGATGAACTGTTTTTCCGGCTGTCCCTGATGGACGCCATGGGCGCGGATATTGCCAAATTGGCTGTCATGCCCCTTTGTGAGAGCGATGTCTTTTCCCTTCTCTCCGTCACCAGAAAGGCTGCCGATTCCCTGCGCTGCCCCATTATTACCATGTCCATGGGAAAACTGGGGGCCATAAGCCGTATCAGTGGAGGACTGACCGGCTCCTGTTTGACCTTCGGAACCGCCGGGGAGGCCTCTGCCCCCGGACAGCTTCCGGCCGATATCCTAAAGCAAATCCTGGAGGTCCTTTGAGTGCAGCTCCAAATGCAGATATCCTTTTGTACTTACAAAACTCTTGGAAATCTAATTTCACTTTTCATATAATCATTCTTATGATAAAATAGAAAAACGAAAAATGTCTCAGGAGGGCATATGTACGAAATTTTTGATGAGTATTGCTGGACAAAAGAACAAAAGACCATCACCCGCGATAAACACAAAATCAAAGGACTTGGTAATTTTGCCCATTGGACACTGACGTCTTCCCTGCCGCCTGTTCCCATGCATTACCATTCCAATATGCTGGAAATGCACTGTATGATTAAAGGGACCCGCCAGAACCAAATTTCCAAAGATGGTAAAATCACCGACTACACCACCTCCAGCAACCAGGCATTCCTTACTTTTCCATTTGAAATCCATGGTACGGGGGAAACCCCCAGGTATCCCTGCGAGTTCTATTCCCTTCAGATTGATTTGACCGACCCTTACCATCTGTTTGGCCTGGACAAACGGTTTTCTTTCGGGCTGTATGAGCAGCTGACAAGCTTGCGCCACCACCAGCTGGTTTTAGGTTCCACCCATATAGACGAACTTCGCAGCGCTTTCAATTTCGTTTCAGAAGGTACGCCCCAATCTGCGATGGTGGCGGTCCAGTTCCTTACTTGTTTTTTATTCTGTCTCCCTTTTCTGACCTCCACGCAAAAAAATAAAACCATGGTCATTGACCCTCATATCAAAGCTTCCATGGACTACCTCAACAGCCATATGTCAGAAAAACTGCAGCTTTCCGAACTGGCCGATATCGCTGGATATTCCCTTTCTTTTTTCAAAGTCAAGTTTAAAAAAGAAGTGGGTATCACTCCTGCAGAATACATCAGCCTCCAGAAATTTGAAGCAGCGAAAAAATTGCTGACCGAAACCAACCAGAGCATTACCGACATCGCATATTCCCTTGGATTTTCTTCTTCAGGCTATTTCAGCTCTGTTTTCCGCAAACTGGCCACCTGTACGCCCCAGGATTACCGAAGGACTTATACCCCCCAGGCAAATCTTTTTAATAACAATTAGGCTGCCTGCAAAATGGTCTTGCAGACAGCCCTTGGTTTTCCCTTACAAACCGTATTTTATACTATAACATGTTTGTAGTCCAGCTCTTTCATAACATCCAGCAGCTTCTTCTCTTCTTCCAAAGTAAGATTCTCCATGGGTTTTCTCATATTGCTGGTTTTAATGATCCCTTCCTCTTTCAGAATCACTTTGTAAGCCGCAATATTATTTTTCTCACACATAATGGCGTTCAGGATATTTGTCCTGCGCTGATACTTGGTCGCTGCTTCAAAGTCTTTCTTTTGGACAGCGTCCCATACAGCCGCATAGTGTTCCCGGACGATCATGGCATTTCCGGATACTACACCGTCGCCGCCCACGGCACACAAAGCTTCAAATAAATGATCCGGTCCCACCAGGACACTGAACTTCTGGTCATTTACCATCATAAACTGCTGCAGCTTTGTGAAGTCCGGGTAGCTGTATTTGATTCCAACTACATTGGGACACCGCTTTGCAACCCCCTCGCAAACTGCCACGTTGATATCGTTTACTGCATTCTGGGGAATACCGTACATGTAAACAGGGAAATCTGCAGGTACACTCTCTGCTACTGCCGCATAGAAATCAATCAGCCCCTGGTCACTCAATTTATAAAACGCCGGTGTCACTACCCCGATTCCGTCTGCCCCGATTTCCACAGCATGGCGGGCCAGCTCAATGGTATCCTTCAGGCTCCAGGCTCCCACATGCACGAATACCGGAATCCGGCCAGCCGTATGTTTCACAGTCACTTCGGCCACCAGTTTTCTTTCTTCCAAACTCAAGTACATCATCTCTCCTGTGGTCCCGCAGGGATACAGGCACTGAAGCCCCCCCGCGATAACATGGTCCACCAGGTTCTTTAAAGATTCCACATCAATGGTATCTTCGTCTGTAAGCGGCGTCACAATGGGAACTACAGTCCCGAATAATTTCTGCATTTTTCTTATCCTCCAAATTTTAAACTTTCTGGCTGCATTTTATACTTTCTGGCTGCGTCTTACCGAAATAATGACGGAAACCAGTACAATCAACCCATATGCCATTTTCTGGACGCCCCAGGGCAGGTTTAATGCCACCAGGATCCCCAGAAGAATCGTAATGGTCAGCGACCCTGCAACTGTACCCAGGTAGTTTCCGTTCCCTCCAAGAAGGGAGGTTCCGCCGATTGCCACGGCGGCGATAGACTGGAACTGATAAGTGTCTCCCATAGCCAGGTAATAGGAACCTACTTTGCCTACCATCAAAAGTCCCGCCAGTCCTGCTGTCAATCCGCTGATGGCATAAGACAACACTACGGTCCTTCCCACACGGATTCCTGAATAATTTGCGACTACGGCATTATTTCCGATGGAAAATAGCTTTCGTCCAAATTTCATCTTAAACAACATCAGTGTCACAATCACTGTTAGAAGAATCCAGATAATCACCAGCCACGGGATACCGGCCAGGGATTTCTGCCCTATATAGATTAACGGGTCAGATGCCGCCTGCCCCGGCCTTCCCTGGGTGATTCCCACCAGCGCACCCTGCAGGATAATGTTCATCCCCAGGGTCATAACGATGGCCGGCACTCTCAAGTATGCAATACAAAATCCGTTGAGGGCCCCCAGCGTGAAAGTGACAATCATCATCAGCGGAATTGCCCAAATCAGGCTTTCCGGTTTGGAATCAATCATGTTTGTCACCATATATGCCGCCAAAGTCATCATCCATGCAACAGAAAGGTCAATCCCTCCTGTTATGATGACAAGTGTCTGCCCGATTGCCACAACTCCGATCAGGGCGGACTCCACAAAAATCGTCCTGATGTGGGAAACACTTGCAAATCCTGGCGTATAAACAGAGAAAGCCGCAAACAGAAGAAACGCAATCAAATAACAGAAAATTACCGACTGATGTTTTTTCAAAGCCCTTTTCATATCCATTATTCCGTCAGCCCCTTTCTCTCACGAAGAATTTCCGTTACTGTTGAGAACAGTACGGCAATGACCAGAAGCGCACCCTGGAAAAGCGTTGACCAGTAGGAGGAAGCTCCCGCAAATACCAGTAAATCTGTAATCGCCTTAAATACCAGTACACCAATGATTGTTCCAAATTGCCCTCCGATTCCGCCTGTCAGCAGCGTCCCTCCGATCACTGCCGCCGAAATAGCTTGATTGAAGAAGCTTTCCCCTGCTGTCGGCGAACCGGTGGCCGTCACGGCCACTCTGTATAATCCACACAAAGCGGCAAACATTCCTGAAGCTGCATAAGCAAAAAGAGTCGTCCGCATCACATTGATTCCGTTTAAAGATGCTGCATGGGCGTTATTTCCCACTGCAAATAACGAAATTCCGATTCTTGTTTTCTTAATCCAGAGCCAAAGGAGCAGGCAGACAATGATAATGACAAGGGCCACAGAAAATGTCCCGCCAATGCGGTAAGTCAAAGCCTTCACAAACCTCTGGGGCACATCCCCCCCGTCTTTTGGCAGTACCAGGTAAGCAATGCCGCCGAAAATATACCATGTGGCAAAGGTGACAATAAAAGGCTGTACCTTGAACTTCTGGATTACAAACCCATTGAACATACCGATTATCGTGCCGATCAATATGGTCAAAAGGCTGATAAGTATCATGGAGAAAATATTATCTCTCATATATACTGCGGCAAAGCTGCTGGAAATACTGATTATTCCGGCAATGGAAAGATCAATCCCTCCAATCAGGAGCACAAAAGTTTCACCAATGGCCGCAAACATCAGAGTAATGGCCGACTCTGCCTTCAGGCTGATCCAGGACATTGACAGGACATTTGGCTGCAGCATAAAGGTAATCAGTTCCACCACGATAAACAAAATTACAGACACTTTCGCCGGAGATTTCCAGAATCCCCTCTCTTTAATTTTCTTCATCATTCTCCTCCTTTGACACAGCTTCTTCACCAACGGAGAGACGAATAATATTTTCCCTGGTGGACATTTCTCCATCCAGCCTTCCGGCAATCATGCCGTTATTCATGACAACCACGCTGTTGCACACATTCACAAGCTCTTCTGAATCTGTTGAATAAAACAGGATTGCCTTGCCTTCTTTCGCATACTGCTTTGTCATGTTAAACATCTCTTTTTTGGTTCCTACGTCAACGCCGCGGGTAATGTCATACATCAGGATAATGTCCGGTTCCATTGCCAGCGATTTTGCCAGGACTACCTTCTGCTGGTTCCCGCCGCTCAATGTGCCAACCAGTGTTTCCGGGGACTCTGCCTTGATGGACAGCGCCTTCATACTCCGCCCGACAATTTCACCCTCTTTTGCTTTGGACAAAAACAGGCCGTTACATATCTTATCCAGACTTGCAAGCACGATATTTTCCCGGACGCTCTGCTTAAGGACAGCGCCCTGCAGACCCCTCTCCTCAGGAATCAGAGCAATGCCCTGTTTCATGGCAGTGGCCGTATGGTTCATACGAATCTCTTTGTTCTTCACCATGATCTCCCCATTGTAAGGCAGAAGTCCGAAGAGACACTTGAATAATTCCGACTGTCCCTGTCCGGCCAGTCCCCCCACTCCCAGAATCTCTCCTGCACGGAGATTCAGGTTCACATTTTTAAGGGTATGCCCGCTGGATACGTTCTTTAAGGATACCAATACTTCCTCTTCCCGCACAAAATTTTCTTTCTGCGGGTAATATCCTCCAATCTCCCTTCCAAGCATCAAAGACACCAGCTGATCCGAATCTGCATCCTCAATCTTCAAATCCGCCACATCAGTCCCCGCCCGGTACACGATTACCCGGCTGCATAAAGACCGGATTTCATCCAGCCTGTGGGATATGAAGATAATGACCTTCCCCTCTTTCGCCAGCCGTCTGATAATGTTCATCAGCCATTTGGCGTTTTTATCTGAGAGCGCTGACGTCGCCTCGTCAAAAACAATAATATCTCCATCCCTGTTTAATGCTTTTAAGATTTCCAAAACCTGTTTTTGTGCCAGGGACAATTCTTTTACTTTCATCCTGGGGTCAAGGTCGTCCGCCTCATATTTTTTAAACAGCTCTTTTGTTCTTTTTTCCAGCTTCTGATAATTCACCCTGCGAAGCGAATCCACCTCATAAAATCCCAGGAACATGTTTTCTGCAATAGTCAGCTCCGGAACAAGAGAAAGCTCCTGATACACAGCACAGATTTTCTGCTGGATCGCATCTCTGGTACTGTGGATTTCCAGTTTCTTCCCCTCAAAAAATATTTCCCCTGAATCCGGCTTATGCTCCCCGCACAGAACCTTAATCAAAGTACTCTTCCCTGCGCCGTTTTCTCCGAGAAGGGCTACGATATCCCCTCTGTCTGCATTAAAATTGGCATTGTCCAGCGCTTTCACACCGGGAAAGGATTTACAAATATTTCTCATTTCAAAATCAGGCATATCGTTACCTCTCACAAAATCCGGCAAAACATCCCTCCGAAGCACTTTGCCGGACGCTCCGTAAGAAAGGGGCTGTATTTATGTACAGCCCCTCGTTGTCAACAGTTCAAACTTATTCTCCGGTAATCACTTCCAGAGGGATGTCAATACCAAAGTTGCTTCCCACTGCCGGGTAAATCAGTTCATCCGGCTGGTCATTAAAGAAGTTCTTGCCTTCCTCAGCAAGCTCGATCTTAACATCAGAATACTCACCCATATCGTAATCCACAGATGTTGCCACAAATGCCACATCCAGTACCGTCTCTTCCGGTATTTCTTCGCCGTCAAGGATACGGATTGCATAGTTCAGGGCATCTGCGCTGAGTCCTACGTAATAAACATCAATAATACCTTCTGCGTCGTTCTCAAGAAGAGCTTTCATATTGCCGTTGTAACCGCCGCCGCAGCTTACAGGAATATCCAGCCCTGCCTTCTTGAAGGCATTGATTACGGAACCGCAGTAACCCTGTGTGGTAACTGCATCGATATCCGGGTTTGCCGCGATTACGCTGGCCAGAGCCTGCTCGCCTTCAGACAGGCCGTAGTTGCTCTGATAATCGGATACGATATTGATTCCAGAATAAGTTTCAAACATCTCTTTGGAAGCATTATACTCAAGCTCTGCCTCTGCCGCGCCCTGAAGTCCCTGGTCAAGAACCACATTACCTTCTCCGCCAATGGCCTCTGCCATCCATTTTGCTAAGATGCTGTAGTTTCTTGCGCCGTCGAAACGGATATGCCAGCACTTGTCAGTGGATACGGATGCAGGCTGGTCAAATACTACCACGGTAATTCCTGCGTCACATGCACGCTGGATGGCCTGGTTGACGCCTGTTTCAGAAGCGGGATCCACAAGGATTGCATCGTATCCCTGCTGTACCAGTGCATCGATGGAAGCGGACTGGGATTCTGCATCATTTTCACAGTTTACGATGGTCAGCTCACATCTGCTGGCGTAGGGTTCCTGTGTTGCCACATATTCCACAACGCGCTCCATCTGCTGTCTCCAGTCATTTCCCATGAAGGAATTGCTCAAAGCAATCTTATACTTGGTTCCGGTGGGATTGATCTTTTCCGTCTCTGTCTTTCCCTCGGCATTTCCCTCTTCCGCCTTCGTCTCTGCCGCCTGAGTTCCTGCCTCTGTGCCTTTTTCAGTTTCTTTTGTGTCATCCTTCGCTGCTTCCGTTACTTTTTCTGTTTCCTTTGCCGGCGCAGTGGTCGTATCTGTTTTGGAATCTCCGCCACATGCCACAAGGGAAAGAGTCAAAGCAAGCGTCAGCAAAATGCCTACTACTTTCTTTTTCATGTGTTTCCTCCTTTAATGATATACTTTTATCTGGTAAGCTTTTCAGCCAATACCCATATCAAGCCCCCACGGGAAACGGTTCAGTTCCACCGCCCCGCCGGCAGTCACATGGAGCATACGCTCCAGCCTCACTCCGGTTTTTCCTGCTTTCCCGGTATACATCTGCGGCTCAATACACACCACCATATTTTCTTCCAGTACAGAATCGTCCACATAGGTGAACCTGGGTTTTTCATTTACGTTGCAGCCGATCTGATGGCCCTGGTAGCTGCAGAATGTCAGCCCATGCTTTTTATACTGCTCTTCCATAACCCTGTTGACTTCGTTAAACTTCACGCCGGGACGGATGGCGGCAAGCCCCGCATCATATGCATCCCGTACTGCCCGGAAGTACCGCACCTGTTCCTCATCCGGCTCTTTCCAGAAAACCACGGAATTGGAGCAGTCTCCCCAATACCCGTTTACTTTGGGGCTGATATCCATGATCGCAATATCACCTCTCTCCACCTTTCTGGTGGTGGGTCCCAGAGGGTAATCACTCAATCCCGTCCTTGCCCCCGTCACCAGTTCCCCCACAAAAGGAACCAGGCTGCCCACAGCCAAAGAGGCCGCCTTCTGCACTTCATACCAGATATCAAGCTCCGTATAATCCCCTTCTGTTTTGGAGATCTCATAGAGTTTGATCTGCGCCGCGTCTGCCGCTCTTGCCGCTTCTTTTAATCCCCGGATATCATCCAGTGTTTTTATGTAACGGCTGTCTTTTACAATCTGTGAACCATTCTCAAAAGAACATGCCGGAAATACTTTTTTGATTTGTTCTGCCACTGCCAGCGTCGTATGGTTTGGCTCAATTCCGACGACAGGCTTTTCTTTCCCGCCTCCCGCTTTTCCCAGCGCTTTTTGCAGAGCCTCTGCAAAGTTTATATCCGGGTCATTCTCCTCCAAATGGGTAAAGGAACGGTAAAATCCCCCATCCATAATCCCTGTGCGCAAAACCATATTCCGGTACAGGTCGGAAGCCACCAGAAATACCTCTTCTTCCGATGCACTGATGATTGCAGCCACCATGGGCAGCCCGTTGGACACATCCCCCATCCATCCTGAATTGACAGGCATATCAAACCCGCTCACATACCGGATATTGGCAGCGTTTGTCAAAACCGCAAGATCCATCCCCTTTTCTTTCATCCTGCTTACTACTTTTTTTAATGATGATTGTTCTTTCATTTCTGTTTCCCTCTCATCTGATCTTTCTGTGCCGCAGCCTTGCAGACATATTTATTTGTTTACCCAGAATTTAGGCTCTCTTCCATCCAACGTATCAATCACATTTTGTGCAGCCACCATGCTGACCTTATGATATGCCTGTTTTGTTTCTGCCCCCGTATGGGGTGTCAGTATCACATTCTCACACTGGAGAATCGGTGAATCAGCCGGAAGCGGTTCCTCTTCAAAGGCATCCAACGCCGCCCCTGCAATTTTCCCCGACTGGATAGCGGCTGCCAAAGCCGGAAGATCCACCAGAGCGCCCCTGGCCGCATTGATCAAAAACGCCCCGTCTTTCATGCGCTTAAAGGCCTCCTGGCCAAACAGATGGTAATTGGCTTCCACCGCCGGTGCGTGAAGGCTGATAATATCACAGGTTTCTATAATTTCATCCTGGCTTACCATCTCGACACCCAGTTCTTTTGCCGCCTTTTCATTGGGATATAAGTCATAGGCTTTCACCTTTACATCAAAAACAGACAGTTTTTTCGCCACCATCCTGGCGATTGCGCCAAACCCCAAAAGCCCCACTGTTTTTCCTTCCATCTCTTCGCCGATATAACGGGGCCACATGCTTTTTTCCATGGCTTTATGTAACGGCAGGATACCCCGCAGTACGCCGACAATAAAACCTATGGTCAGTTCGGCCACTGCATTGGAATTCTGCCCGGGACAGTTACATGCCTTTACGCCATAGTCGGATGCATCCTTTAAGTTGATATTATCCACACCCACCCCGAACTTGCAAACACATTTTAACTTCGGCGCATGGGCAAAAACTCTTTTGTCATAGACATCCATACCAATAATAGCCGCATCAACATCCGGAAGAATCTGAATCAATTCCTCGCAGCTGTAAGACGGAAATGAACGGGTCGCATCAAAGATCACTTCATGCCCATGTTCCTCCAACAATTTCCACGCTTCTTTACACAACGTATCAAAATGTGAGGCAGATACCAATACCTTTCCCATAATTCAGTTTCCTTCTTTCTACTCTATTGATTTACAAATATTTTATCTCACATTTCTATAATCTGCTTCCGTTTTGATTCGGAATATTTTTTTCATACTTTTTGTCGAAAAAATATTGAGGACGATTTTAATATTTGGTGAAATTTTCCCAAAGGGCTTCTCACACGTGAAGTTCAGGTACAGAAAACCCGTAGAACAAAGAATCCTGCTTGCAGGATTCTCCGCCTGCGGCGGATCGCTTTAGCGATATAATTCCTCTCCGCCGCAGTGCGATCCCCGCGGAGCGTTTTTACTTTA
>CAOKOS010000035.1 GCA_948470255.1 uncultured Lachnotalea sp. | reverse complement strand
TATGTTTTTCAAAAATTTCGGCTGTTCCGGTCATGGCCACGGGAATAATGGGACAGCCGCTTTTTTCAGCGATTTTCATACTGCCTTCTTTAAAATCCATCAGTCCCAGGCCAGGATTGCGGGTGCCTTCTGGAAAAATCCAGATACTGATGCCATTTTTAATATATTCGATTCCGGTCAGAATTGTTTTTAAGCCTTCTTTCAGATTTTCACGATCCAGGAAAAGACAGTGGAGGTTTGTCATCCATCTTCTCAGGAAGAAGATTTTTTCCATTTCCTTTTTGGCTACGAAACCGGCCTCTCCCTTGATCAGACGGTATCCTATGACAATGTCAAAATAGCTTCTGTGGTTGCCGACATAGAGCACCGGCTGATTATCAGGGACGTTTTCGCGGCCCAGCACTTCTACTTTTGTCCCGGCCAGAAAAAGGATAAAGCCGAAGGCCCGCTGAACCAGCCAAAGAGAACTTTTGGCTTTGGCCTCAGGACTGAATTTCCCAATGATCCATTCCACCAAAAGGGCAGGGCAGAGGAGGACCAGATAGATGAACAGAAAAAGGCCAATGAGGATTAATCGTATCATAAGAGTCTCCTGTTATTTTGTCTGATGGTGGGTCATATTGTCAACCGATTCCAGCAGGCTGTTTTTCATAGCATGGAGTTTGGCGGACAAATCAATGTGGGCCCTGTGGGGATTGATCAGGCGCTTGGCCTCGTCCCAGAGAGTCTCCAGCTCTTTTTTACAGTATTCCCGGATTTCCATGACAGAGTCGGATTTGTAGATACATTCCCCGGCCCGGAAAATCTGTACGGGAAGCTCCCGGATGGTATAGGTTTTAGGGGAAAGGTGGGTCTTTTTCCATGTGTCGATGGGGTCAAACAGGAGGAGCGGCTGGTCGGAAGAATATTCTTCGTCGGCCAGGGCGATTAAGTCGGCGATCATCTTTCCAGTGTCGGCGCCATAAATACGGTAGATGGTTTTATTACCGGGATTGGTAACTTTTTCCGTATTTTCCGAAAGCTTGATTTTGGGGATAAATTGGCCTGTTGCCTCGTCTTTCAGGGCCACCAGCTTGTATACGCCGCCGAAAGCAGGACAGTCGCTGCTGGTGATCATATTCGTACCGACACCCCAGGAATTGATGGCAGCGCCCTGGGTTTTTAAACTGTTGATCAAATGCTCGTCCAAATCGCTGGAAGCGGAAATAATGGCATCGTGGAAACCTGCATCATCTAACATTTCTTTTGCCTTTTTGGAAAGGTAGGCGAGATCCCCGCTGTCTAAACGGATGCCGTAGCCTTTTAAAGGGATACCGGCAGCTTTCATTTCATTGAACACTTTGATGGCATTGGGAACACCAGAACGGAGCGTATCGTAAGTATCCACCAGCAAAATACATGCAGTAGGGTAAAGCTTTGCATAAGTGCGGAAAGCGGTCAGTTCATCGGGGAAACTCATAATCCAGCTGTGGGCATGGGTGCCTTTTACCGGGACGTCAAACATCTGCCCGGCCAGTACGTTGGAGGTGCCGATACAGCCGCCAATCATGGCAGCCCTTGCGCCGTAGATTCCGGCATCAGGCCCCTGGGCGCGCCGCAGGCCGAACTCCATGATTCCGTCACCGCGGGCTGCGTGGACGACACGGGCCGTCTTGGTGGCAATGAGGCACTGGTGGTTGATAATATTTAAAATGGCTGTTTCCACAAGCTGGGCTTCCATGATGGGAGCAATAACTTTTACGAGAGGTTCTCTGGGGAATACCACAGTTCCCTCGGGAATGGCATAAATATCACCGGAAAATTTGAAATTCCGCAGATATTCCAGAAAATCTTCCTCAAAGAGTCCTGTGCTTTTCAGGTACTCCACTTCTTCTGTTCCAAAATGAAGGTTTTTGACATAATCAATGACTTGTTCCAGGCCGGCCATGATGGCAAAACCATTTCCGCTGGGATTCGTTCTGTAAAAGACGTCGAAAACGGCTGTCGGGTTTTCTCCTTCTTTAAAATATCCCTGCATCATGGTAAGCTCATACAGGTCTGTCATCAGTGTCAGATTTCGGGCATTCATAGTTTCTCCTTTCGGACGGGCCGCATATTCTGCCAGTATCGCATGTTTATGGCGCCAAATTTCGCACGGTGTAAATCTTTGTTCCTTTATAGGAAACTGCGTCCTATAAAGCAAAAACCCTCCGGGGGCTGCGCAGTTCGCGGAAAGGGAATTAGCCTTTCAGGCCCGCTCACGCGCGGCGATTGCGCTTTGCGCAATCTTTGTTCCTTTATAGGAAACTGCGTCCTATAAAGTAAAAACGCTCCGCGAGGATCGCACTGCGGCGGAGAGGAATTATATCGCTGAAGCGGTTCGCCGCAGACGGAGAATCCTGCAAGCAGGATTCTTTGTTCTTATTATAACATGATTCTGATTTTAAACAAGAGTTGAGTCAACATGAGTTTCAGCATTTTTATTTTTAGAAAAATAACAGAAAAGGTATAATTTTCAATCATTCTAAAAAACCATTCTATAATAAATAGTTATATCAGAAATTCCTATCTCGTATGGGTGAATCACTGGAAAATCCATTGTACGGCTTGAAAAACAAAGGAAAATAAGATACTATAGTAAACGACAAAATAACTGGTGTGCTGACCCGCTTACTGTTTGGAAAATGAAATCAGGTCAACAGACTGGCTGTTTACTTAGTCTTGCATGGGATTGTTAAAGAATAATGGAAGAAGAAGGAGAGGTAAGGCTCATGAATTATCAGATTGCTGTGATTCCGGGAGATGGTATCGGGCCGGAGATCGTTACGGAGGCCATGAAGGTGCTTGACAAAGTCGGATCTGTATATGGCCATACATTTACATATAAGAAACTGCTGATGGGGGGGGCCTCCATTGACGAGTATGGGATCCCCCTGACGGAAGAGACTCTGGAGGAAGCGAAGAACAGCGATTCTGTCCTGCTTGGCGCTGTAGGTGGAAATGTGGGAAATTCCAGGTGGTATGACGGTCCTCCCCAGACCAGGCCGGAGGCCGGGCTTTTGGGGATCCGGAAAGGCCTGGAGCTGTTTGCCAACATCCGTCCGGCATGGCTTTATAAAGAGTTGGCGGATGCCTGCCCCTTAAAGAAAGAAATCATTGGCGATGGCTTTGACATGGTAATCATGAGGGAGCTGACAGGGGGCCTTTATTTTGGAGAGCGCAGGACGGTGACGGAAAACGGTGTGAGGAAAGCCGTAGACACTTTGGTATATGATGAAAATGAGATCCGCCGCATTGCCGTAAAGGCATTTGAAATTGCGGGAAAACGTTCCGGGCGGCTGATCAGTGTGGATAAGGCGAATGTATTGGATTCATCGCGGCTATGGAGGGCCGTGGTGGATGAAACGGCAAAGGATTATCCTGATATCCAGGTGAGCCATATGCTGGTGGATAACGCAGCCATGCAGCTGGTGATGAATCCGGGCCAGTTTGATGTGGTATTGACGGAGAACATGTTTGGGGATATCCTTTCTGATGAGGCCAGTGAGATCACAGGTTCCATCGGTATGCTGCCGTCGGCCAGCCTGGGAAAGACGAAGCTGGGGCTTTATGAACCCAGCCATGGCTCAGCGCCGGATATTGCGGGGAAAGATATTGCGAACCCGTTGGCCACTATTTTGTCGGCGGCCATGATGCTTCGCTATTCTTTTGATCTTGACAAAGAAGCGGATGCTGTGGAAGCCGCAGTACAGCAGGTACTGACGGATGGCTACAGGACGGGAGACATTTATTCGGAAGGCTGCACGAAAGTGGGCACAAAGGAAATGGGAACTCTTGTGGCGGAAAGGATAAGGTGAGACAGATGAGAAGCGATGCAGTGAAGAAGGGGATGCAGCAGGCGCCCCACAGATCGTTATTTAATGCCCTTGGGTATACAGAGGAGGAGCTGGAAAAGCCGTTGATCGGTATCGTCAGTTCTTATAATGAGATCGTACCGGGCCATATGAACCTGGATAAAATTGTGGCGGCAGTAAAACAGGGGGTAGCCCTGGCAGGCGGGACTCCCATTGTATTTCCGGCCATTGCCGTGTGCGACGGCATCGCCATGGGCCATGTGGGAATGAAATATTCCCTTGTCACCAGGGATTTAATTGCAGACTCCACAGAATGTATGGCTTTGGCCCATCAGTTCGATGCATTGGTTATGGTTCCCAACTGTGATAAAAATGTGCCGGGGCTTTTGATGGCGGCGGCCAGGCTGAATATCCCGACGATTTTTGTCAGTGGCGGTCCCATGCTGGCGGGACATGTAAAGGGAAAGAAGAGAAGCCTTTCCAGCATGTTTGAGGCTGTGGGTTCTTACAGCGCCGGCACTATGACGGAAGATGACGTAAAGGAATACGAAAACAAGGTCTGCCCCACCTGCGGTTCCTGTTCCGGTATGTATACGGCCAACAGTATGAACTGCCTGACGGAGGCGCTGGGGATGGGGCTTCCCGGAAACGGGACCATTCCTGCAGTTTATTCTGAGAGGATTAAGCTGGCGAAGCATGCCGGCATGAAGATCATGGAGCTTTTAGACAAGGATATCAAGCCCCGCGACATTATGAATGAAAAAGCATTTATGAATGCTTTGACTGTAGATATGGCCCTGGGCTGCAGTACCAACAGTATGCTCCATCTTCCGGCCATTGCCCATGAGGCAGGTGTGGAACTAAATGTGGATATTGCCAACGAAGTGAGCGCCAGGACGCCGAACCTGTGCCATTTGGCTCCTGCAGGCCCCACTTATATGGAGGATTTAAATGAGGCCGGCGGCGTCTATGCGGTCATGAACGAATTGACAAAGAAGGACTTACTATATACAGATTTGATTACAGCCACAGGAAAGACTGTTGCCGAAAATATTGCAGGCTGTGAGATCTTGGATAAAGAGGTTATCCGTCCTTTGGACAATCCTTACAGCGAAACAGGCGGGCTTGCCATCCTGAAGGGAAATATCGCTCCCGATTCCGGCGTGGTAAAGCGGTCGGCTGTGGTGCCTGAGATGATGAAACATGAAGGGCCGGCCAGGGTGTTTGACTGCGAGGAGGATGCCATTGCCGCCATCAAGGGTGGAAAGATCGTGGCAGGCGATGTGGTGGTGATACGCTATGAGGGTCCGAAGGGCGGTCCCGGCATGAGGGAGATGCTGAATCCCACCTCTGCCATTGCCGGCATGGGCTTAGGCTCCAGCGTGGCATTGATTACTGACGGACGGTTTTCCGGGGCTTCTAGAGGTGCATCCATCGGCCATGTGTCTCCTGAAGCGGCAGTGGGCGGCCCCATAGCCCTCATTGAAGAAGGAGATATGATTGCCATTGATATTGAGGCATGTACACTGAATGTTAAAGTATCCGATGAGGAGCTGGCGGCAAGGAAGGCAAAGTGGCAGCCCAGGGAGCCGAAAATCACCGGGGGCTATTTATCCCGCTATGCAAGCCTTGTGACATCGGGAAACAGAGGAGCCATACTCAAAAATCCAGAAGGCTTTTGAGTGTCGCGCACTGTGAAGAGTAAAGGGCGGCGTAAGAAAAGGCAGTGCGTTATATGAAGGAGGAGAAAATTATGAAACTGACAGGTGCGGAGATCGTCATAGAGTGCCTGAAGGAGCAGGGAGTAGACACGGTTTTCGGCTATCCCGGCGGTACGATTTTAAATATTTATGATGCGCTTTATAAACATTCTGACGAGATTCATCATATTCTTACGTCCCATGAGCAGGGGGCGTCCCATGCGGCGGACGGATACGCAAGGGCGACGGGAAAAGTAGGAGTCTGCCTGGCCACCTCCGGCCCCGGCGCGACCAATCTGGTGACAGGAATCGCCACGGCCCAGATGGATTCTGTGCCTTTAGTGGCCATTACAGCCAATGTGGCTGTAAACCTTTTGGGAAAAGATACGTTTCAGGAAGTGGATATCGCAGGCGTGGTGATGCCCATTACGAAGCACAGCTTTATTGTCAAGGATGTGACAAAACTTGCAGAAACCATCCGCAGGGCGTTCCGTATTGCAGCTGAAGGCCGTCCGGGTCCTGTGCTGGTGGATATTACCAAGGACGTGACTGCGGCGGAGGCTGAGTATACGCCGGCAAAACCTTCTCCGATACTTCCCAAGGTGAATACCATCAAAGAAGACGACATCGCACAGGCGATGGAGCTGATTGAGAAATCAAAACGTCCTTTTATTTTTGTGGGCGGAGGCGTCAACATTGCCGGGGCATCTGTAGAGCTTGCAGAATTTGTGGAAAAAGTGGATGCACCGGTGGCGGACACTCTCATGGGTAAAGGGGCTTTTCCTGGCGAGCATGAGCGGTATACCGGTATGACTGGTATGCACGGGACAAAAACTTCCAATCTGGGCATTACCAGGAGCGACCTGCTGATTGCTGTGGGAGCCAGGTTCAGCGACCGGGTAACTGGAAATACAAAACGCTTTGCCAGGGACGCGAAAGTCCTTCACATTGATGTGGATGCAGCGGAAATCAATAAAAATATTTCCACAGATGCCTCCATTGTGGGGGATGCAAAGGCTATCCTGGGGATTCTCAACGAACGCCTGACAAAGCAGGATCACCATGAATGGGTGGCGGAAATCCAGGCCATGAAAGAAAAATATCCGCTGACTTATAGGCAGGATGTGCTGACCGGCCCCTATGTGATTGAAACTCTGTATAAGGTGACGGATGGAGATGCCATTATTACCACTGATGTAGGACAGCATCAAATGTGGGCGGCACAGTTTTATAAATATAAAGAATCCCGGAGGTTTATCACTTCCGGCGGTCTTGGAACCATGGGCTACGGCCTGGGGGCGGCCATGGGTGCAAAAGTGGGAAGGCCGGAGAAGCTTGTGTTTAATATTGCCGGAGACGGCTGCTTTCGGATGAATATGAATGAGTTGGCGACAGCCGCCCGCTATAATATTCCTGTGGTGGAGGTTGTGATCAACAATCATGTGCTGGGTATGGTTCGCCAGTGGCAGACCCTGTTTTACGGAAAGCGCTATTCTTCCACGATTCTTGAAGATAAAACAGATTTTGTAAAAGTGGCGGAAGCCATGGGAGCAAAGGGCATCCGGGTGACAAAGAAGGAAGAGGTGGAACCGGCTATCAGGGAAGCCATAGCAGCGAAATGCCCTGTGGTCCTGGATGTACAGATCGACTGCGATGACAAAGTATTCCCCATGGTTGCGCCGGGCGGGGCCATTGAAGAAGCCTTTAGCCAGGAAGATTTGGATGCAAAAAAAGGATGACAGAAGGGGAATGACAAAAATTTGTTAAAATTGAGGCGGGGTGGCTTTACAGCCGCCCGGCCTTTGTATTATACTAGGACTCGGACCTAATGTCCCATCTGAAGGAGGAAATTAAAAATGAGTAGAGTATATAACTTTTCGGCCGGACCGGCGGTACTTCCAGAGGAGGTTTTAAAAGAAGCCGCGGCGGAAATGCTGGATTATGAAGGCACGGGGATGTCAGTGATGGAGATGAGCCACCGCTCTAAGACTTTTGAAAAGATTATCAAAGAGGCAGAGCAGGATCTCAGGGATTTGATGGGGATTCCCGACAATTATAAAGTATTATTTTTACAGGGGGGCGCCCACCTGCAGTTTGCCATGATTCCCATGAATTTGATGAAAAACGGGGTGGCCGATTACATTGTGACCGGAAGCTGGGCAAAGAAGGCGTGGAAGGAAGCTTCCAAATACGGAAAGGCCAACTGTATTGCCTCCAGTGAGGATAAGAATTTTAATTATATCCCGGATTGTGGGGATCTTCCTGTGGATGAAGATGCAGATTACGTATATATCTGCCAGAATAATACCATTTATGGAACCCAGTTCCATACTCTTCCCAACACCAAGGGCAAGACGCTGGTGGCAGATGTATCTTCCTGCTTTTTATCAGAGCCGGTGGACGTTGAAAAATACGGCATGATCTATGGCGGCGTTCAGAAAAATATCGGCCCTGCCGGTGTGGTGATCGCCATCATCAGGGAGGATCTGATCACGGAAGAAGTACATCCCGGTACGCCTACCATGCTTCAGTATAAAACCCATGCCGATGCCGATTCCC
Organism: uncultured Lachnotalea sp.; assembly: GCA_948470255.1. Classification (GTDB taxonomy): domain Bacteria; phylum Bacillota; class Clostridia; order Lachnospirales; family Lachnospiraceae; genus Lientehia. The sequence continues at coordinate 19,902 of CAOKOS010000035.1, read as the reverse complement.
TTTACAATACGCCGCCTGCCTATGGAATCTATATCTGCGGCAAGGTATTTAAGTGGTTAAAGAAGGTGGGGGGCCTTGAGGAAATCAAGAAAAGAAACGAAAAGAAGGCGGCTCTGCTTTATGATTTTCTCGACAAAAGCGCTCTGTTTACACCTACGGCGGAAAAAACTTCCCGTTCTTACATGAATGTGGACTTTGTGACAGGGGACAAAGAGCTGGATGCTGAGTTTGTAAAAACAGCGGAGGCCGCAGGGCTTTCAGGACTGAAAGGCCACAGAAGCGTCGGAGGGATGAGGGCAAGTATTTACAACGCCATGAGTGTGGAAGGCGTGGAAGCGCTTGTGAAATTTATGAAGGAATTTGAGGAGAAACACAGGAAGTAGAGCATCTTTGGAGGAGAAAACAATGACTGGAAAAATCCACTGTCTGAACCCGATTTCCAAAAAGGGACTTAAGCTTTTGACAGAAAACTATGAATTGACGGAAAACATTGCGGAGGCGGAGGGCATTTTGGTGAGAAGCGCTTCCATGCATGAGATGGAGTTGCCGGACAGCCTGGAAGCCATTGCGCGGGCCGGGGCCGGCGTAAATAATATTCCCCTGGACAAATGTACGGAAAAAGGAATTGTAGTATTCAATACGCCCGGCGCCAATGCCAACGGCGTGAAAGAGTTGGTGTTGGCCGGTATGCTGATGGCGGCCAGGGATATCCATGGCGGTATTGAATGGGTGGAACGAAACAAAGAGGACAGCAATATCAGTAAAGATATGGAAAAGAGTAAAAAGATGTTTGCCGGGACGGAAATCATGGGCAAACGTCTCGGCGTAGTCGGCCTGGGAGCCATCGGCGTCCGGGTGGCCAACGCGGCTGCGGAGCTGGGTATGAAAGTCTACGGATACGATCCGTTCCTTTCGGTGGATGCGGCGTGGCAGCTTTCCTCTTTTGTCAAACATGTGACAAATATTGATGAAATTTATAAGAAATGCGATTACATAACGGTGCATGTCCCCCTTCTGGACAGTACGAAAGGGATGATCAATAAAGACGCTTTCGCTAAAATGAAAGACGGCGTTGTGATTCTTAATTATGCCCGTGACCTTCTGGTGAATGATGACGATATGCTGGAAGCGCTGAAGAGTGGAAAAGTCCATCGCTATATGACAGACTTCCCCAATCCCAAGGTTACCCACATGCCCGGCGTGATTGCAACGCCTCATCTGGGAGCATCCACGGCGGAATCAGAAGATAATTGTGCGGAAATGGCAGTTAAAGAGCTGATAACTTACCTGGAGACAGGATCTATACGCAACTCGGTAAATTATCCTTCCTGTGAGATGCCGCCCTGCAGGGGGGCCTGCCGCCTTTGCATCTTTAATATCAATAAACCCAATATGATCGGGCAGTTTGCCTCTGTACTGGCAGAGGAAGGCGTGAACATCCCCGATATGCAGAATAAGAGCCGGGGAGAGGTGGCGTATACCATCATGGATGCAGATCAGGAGGTGCCCCAGAGGGTGGTGGACCGGTTGATGGAGATTGACGGAGTATATAAAGTGCGTGTCATGAAAGCAGAGTGACATAAGGCAGAAAATAATGAAGAAAATCAATAAAGGAGGAAAGGAATGGCAATCGTAAAACCGTTTTTATGTATCAGGCCGGAGGCTTCCGTGGCTTCCCGGGTGGCGGCGCTTCCCTATGATGTGTACAACCGTATGGAGGCAAAAGCAGAGGTGGAGAGAGAACCGCTTTCTTTCCTGAAGATTGACAGGGCTGAGACGGGATTTTCTGATGATGTGGATACTTATGCGGACTGCGTTTATGACCGGGCCAGGGATCTTTTGGATGGAATGGTAAAGGACGGCACTTTTGTGAAGGAGGAAGCCCCTTGTTATTTTGTCTATGAACTTACCATGGATGGCCGCGCCCAAACAGGTATTGTGGCATGTTCTTCCATTGATGACTATGCCGGGGATATTATCAGAAAGCATGAAAACACCAGAGCCGACAAAGAAGCGGACAGGATTCGTCACGTAGATACTTGCGATGCACAGACGGGGCCGATTTTTCTGGCGTACCGTGCCAGGGCCGATATCAATGCATTGGTTTCGGAGGCAAAACAGAAAGAACCGCTGTACGATTTTACGGCAGTGGATGGTATCAGGCATACGGTCTGGAAAATTGGTGGAAGGGAACAGGTGACGGCCCTGGAAGAGGCTTTTTCCAAAGTGCCCAATACATATATTGCAGACGGGCATCACCGGGCGGCATCCGCAGTGCGGGTTGGATTTAAGCGAAGAGAGGAAAATCCCGGTTTTAAGGGGGATGAACCTTACAACTTCTTTTTGTCGGTGCTGTTTCCCGACGAGCAGCTTATGATTATGGACTATAACCGGGTGGTACGGGACTTAAACGGCTTTACAGAGGAAGAATTCCTGGAGCGGATTTCGGTAGATTTTGAAGTCTGTAAAAAGGGAAACCAGCCTTACCGGCCGGCTAAAAAGGGAGAATTCGGTATGCTTCTTTCCGAAAGTTGGTACTGCCTTACGGCAAAACGGCCTTTAAGCGGTGATCCGGTGGCCGATTTGGACGTGTCGGTGCTTCAGGAACAGCTTTTGGGACCTGTCCTTGGAATTGGGGATCCCAGGACAGATAAACGGATTGATTTTATTGGCGGCATCAGGGGCCTTGATGAACTTTCCCGCCGCTGCCATGGGGATATGAAGGTGGCGTTTGCCATGTATCCCACTTCAATCGGTGAATTATTCCAGGTGGCGGATGCTTCCAGGCTGATGCCTCCCAAATCCACATGGTTTGAGCCGAAGCTTAGAAGCGGGCTTTTCATCCACAAATTATCATAGTTTATTTTTAAGGGGCTGCCGCAAATATAAGATATTCTGATATTTATGGATACCCGGCGCCCCGCCAGTCTTTGCCCCTATCCGATAGGCAGATTTTGCAGGTTTTGTGAGCATAGCGGCGGCAGCTTCGCTGACAGGTTTCTATGGAAGCGGCGGCTGACGGCAAAAGGTGGCGCAACAAAACCCAAAAATTAACGTGGATAGGGGCAGAGACAGACGGGCGCCGGGTGCATATAAATTTAGATATTTTGCGTCAGCCCTTATAAAAACAAACTCTGGAAGAAGGTACATATATGCAGGAGCAATGGCGCATTTATGGCAAAAAAGCAGACTTCAAAAGTCTTTCTGACCGGCTGGGTATTGATCAGGTGACTGCCAGGATTATTCGGAACCGGGACGTGGCGGAAGAAGAGATGGAATTATATCTTCGTGGGACTTTGGCGGACTGTCCGTCGCCATTTCTTATGAAGGATATGGAAAAGGCGGTGGATATCCTGGAAAAAAAAATCCACGGCAGAAAACATATTCGGGTCATTGGCGATTACGATGTGGATGGAGTCTGCGCCACTTATATTTTGGTAAAAGCCTTAAAACGACTGGGCGCTGTTGTGGACTATGATATTCCTGACAGGATTAAGGACGGATATGGGATTAATGAAAATCTTATTAAATTGGCTATGGATGAGGGTGTGGATACGCTTTTAACTTGTGACAATGGCATTGCTGCATGGAAACAGACAGCATACGCCAAGGCTATGGGGATGACAGTGCTGATCACAGACCATCATGAAGTGCCTTTTGAGGAAAAGGGGGAAAGGAAGGAAATCCTCCCTCCCGCAGATGCAATCGTAAACCCTCACCAGGCGGCCTGCGGTTATCCTTTTAAATTGTTGTGCGGCGCTGCCATTGCCTATAAGCTGGCCCAGGCGCTTTATGAAACCTGGGATATCCCGGCAGAAGAACTTTCCTCTTTTATAGAAGCGGCCGCTTTGGCGACAGTGGGGGATGTGATGGTTCTTCAGGGGGAGAACAGGATTTTAGTCAAAGAGGGGCTGAAGCGGATGGCGGATTCCCGGATACCTGGCCTGCGGGCTTTGATGGAGGCCAATAGTTTAAATGCGGAGGCCCTTGGAAGCTATCATCTGGGCTTTGTCATCGGCCCCTGCCTAAATGCCGGGGGGCGGCTGGATACGGCGAAAAAATCCTTGAGCCTCCTTTTGGCAGAGAAGGAAAAAGAAGCTGAGGCGCCAGCTTGGGAGCTTAAGGAGTTAAATGACAGACGGAAAGATATGACTGCAAAGAGTGTAGAGGCCGCCATATTTAATATAGAAGAAACAGGTATCAAACAGGATGATGTGTATGTGGTATATTTGCCGGAATGTCATGAAAGCCTGGCAGGAATCGTGGCTGGAAAGATACGGGAGAGATATCAGCATCCGGTATTTGTGATTACCAGGGCAGCCTCGGAATTAAAAGGATCGGGGAGAAGTATTCCTTCTTATCCTATGTATGAGCGTTTGGCAGCCTGCAGAGAATATCTGACTGTTTTCGGAGGCCATCCCATGGCAGCGGGACTTTCTTTGCCGGCGGAGAACCTGGAAACATTCCGGGCAGCTTTGAACAGGAACAGCGGCCTTTCGGAAAGGGATTTTATCAAACGGGTATGGATTGATGTGCCAATGCCGTTTGCCTATGTGACAGAACATTTGGTATCAGAGTTTCATCTTTTGGAGCCTTTTGGAAATGGAAATGAAAAACCGCTTTTTGCACAGAAAGGTTTGACTGTCCGGCAGAAAAAGCTGCTGGGGAAAAATAAGAATGTACTGAAGCTTCTGTTGTCTGATGAAAATGGGGCAAATATAGATGCGATCTTGTTTCAGGAGGCAGCAGAAGCCTTTGAAATCCTGGAAAAAGGAAGTCGGATTTCGGCAGCCTATTATCCTGATATCAATGAATATATGGGGAGGCGGACACTGCAGATGATAATTCAGAGCTGGCAGGCGGAAACTTAAAGGATTTTCAGTTGCCAATCGAATATCATAAGACTATAATAAGGATGCAGAGAAAACAGGATTCAGGAGGAACGGAGGGTAAAAAAATGAAGAAAATAGAAGAGTATGTGAGAAGTATTCCCGATTTTCCAGAGGAAGGAATTATTTTCCGGGACGTTACTTCTATTTTACAGGATGCAGACGGGCTGCATTTGGCCATTGACCTTTTGCAGGAAAGCCTTGCGGGAGTAGATTTTGATGTGGTGGTGGGACCGGAATCACGCGGCTTTATTTTTGGCGTACCCATCGCTTACAACCTCCATAAGGCATTTGTCCCTGTGCGGAAAAAGGGGAAGCTGCCTTGTGAAACGGTGGAGATGGAATATGAGCTGGAATACGGAAGCGCCGTGATTGAGATGCATAAAGATGCCATCCAACCGGGGCAGAAGGTTGTAATCATTGATGATTTGATTGCCACCGGAGGAACCATAGAGGCCATTATTAAGCTGGTGGAAAGCCTGGGCGGCCAGGTGGTGAAAGTCAGTTTTGTAATGGAGCTGGGCGGGCTGAAAGGAAGGGATAAGCTTTCCGGCTACGATGTATCAAGCGTGATTTGCTATGAAGGGAAATAAAAAACGGTAAAGATATGAAAGAGAAACTGACTTTACCCAGGAAAAAGCGGGGGCTTTCCACCACCAGGATTATTGCGCTGGGTTTTGCGGCGGCGATTTTTGTGGGAGCGTTTTTTCTGATGCTTCCGGTTTCTTCTGCTGAAGGGACCTGGACAAATCCGATAGATGCACTGTTTACGGCGACAACCAGTATTTGTGTGACAGGCTTGGTGACAGTGACAACCGCGGTTCATTGGAGCTTATTTGGACAGATTATCATATTGATTCTGGCACAGCTTGGCGGGCTAGGCGTCATTACAGCGGCGATGTGTATTTTCATTGTGGTGGGAAGAAAGATTACTTTGAAAGACCGCATGCTGATTCAGGAAACTTACAATATGGACACACTTTCCGGCTTGGTGAAACTGGTGCTCAGAATTGTAAAAGGAACCTTTCTTTTGGAAGGGATCGGCGCTTTGTTTTATGCCATAGTGTTTATTCCGGAGTTTGGATTTTTACCAGGGCTTTGGAAAGCGGTGTTTAATGCCGTTTCCGCTTTCTGTAATGCCGGCATGGATGTGCTGGGGGAAACCAGTCTGCGGGCATATGCCCAGAACCCCTTGGTTAATATTACCACCATGGCGCTGATCGTTCTCAGTGGGCTGGGGTTTATGGTCTGGTGGGATTTGATTGATTCCTGGAAAAAGCGAAAAGAGAAGCGGAGAGGATTTATAACTGGCTTAAAGCTCCATACGAAGCTGGTTCTGATTATGACGGCAGCCCTTGTTTTGGGCGGCGCCCTGTTTTTCTTTTTGTTTGAATATAGGAATCCAGGAACCATCGGGACGATGGGGACAGGGGATAAAGTCATGGCGGCATTTTTTCAGTCAGTGACCACTAGGACGGCTGGATTTGAAACGATTCCTCAGGCAGAGCTTACGGAAGGCTCCACACTTCTTACTATGATTTTGATGCTGATCGGAGGCTCTCCGGCAGGGACGGCCGGCGGCATCAAGACCACTACGGTGGGAATTCTGCTTTTGACGATTTTATCTACGGTGCGTGGAAAGCGGGAAACAGAATTTATGAAACGCCGGATTTCCGCAGATGCAGGGCGCACGGCTTTGACGGTGGTGGGGCTGGCGCTTATGGTGGTGATCACTGCCTCTTTACTCCTCTTTGCCACCGATGGACTGGAATTTAAGGATACGGTTTATGAAGTGGTGTCGGCTATCGGGACTGTTGGTTTAACCAGGGGCATTACTTCCAGCTTAAGTGTGGCGGGCAAAGTAATCATTATCATTGTGATGTACATTGGCAGGATTGGGCCGGTGACATTGGCATTGGCCCTGGCAATGAAACAAAGAGGAAAAGAGCAGGGTATTTCTCTTCCCGAAGAACGGATATTGATTGGGTAGGAAATAAAATAGAACAATAAGAAATAAAAGAGTTTCTCATATAAAAAATTGATGAAAAAGTAATTATTAAGCGGAATTGCCGGGGAAGGCGGAGAGAATGTCGAAAAAAGAATTTGCAGTGTTTGGGCTGGGAGAGTTTGGAAGCAGCATTGCGATTACTCTGGAAGAAAGCGGATGTCAGGTTTTAGCTGTTGACAGAAATGAGGAACGGGTTCAGAGCGTTTCTGAGTATGTCACCCACGCGGCCTGTGCCAATGTGGCAGACCAGGCGGTTGTCAGATCTTTTGGTGTTCATAATATGGACGGTGTCATTGTGGGGATTGGTGAAAATCTGGAATCCAGCATTATGGCAACGATTTGTGCAAAGGAATGTGGCGTTCCCTATGTGCTGGCAAAGGCAAACAGTGATATGCATGCGGCAGTGCTGAAAAAGGTGGGCGCTGATCAGGTGATTTTCCCGGAAAAAGCTACGGGGATACGCTTGGGGAGGAATCTTGCTTCCGGGAATTTCCTGGAAACCATTGAGCTTTCCAAGAAATTCAGTATGGTGGAAATTGAGGTTCCGGAAAAGTGGGTTGGAAAAAGTATCCGTGAGCTGAACCTTCGGAAGAAGGGGATTAATATTATTGCCCGGAAGGGAGATCTGGAAGACATTGTTTTAATTGTTGATCCGGACAGGGCAATCCAGGGGCAGGAAACATTTATTATTATTGGAAGCAATAAAGACCTGGAGCGGGAGCTTTTATGAGAATTGAAAGCAGTAAAAGCGGGCAGGTGAAACATGTGGCGGCCCTTCAGAAAAAAGCACGGTACCGGAGGGAACAGGGAGCTTTTGTGGTGGAGGGGCTGAAAATGGTGCTGGAGGCTCCTGCCGACAGGATTCTTTCCGTCTATGGTTCAGATTCTTTTTTAGAACAGGGGGGGAGGGAACGGCTGGGAAACCTTTCTTGTACGGCAGTTTCTGACAACGCCTTCAAAGCCATGTCTGATACTCAGACGCCCCAGGGGGTCTTGGCAGTGGTTAAGGCAATGGAGTGGGAGAAAAAGGATTTTTGCAAAAGTGGGGGAAAAGCGCTGCTTTTATGTTTGGAGAATCTTCAGGATCCTGGAAATCTGGGGACTATCTTCCGGGCTGGAGAAGGGGCAGGGGTTACCGGTATTATTATGAGCCGGGACACAGTAGATATTTATAATCCCAAAGTGATTCGTTCCACGATGGGTTCCATCTACCGGGTACCTTTTGCGGTTTGTGAAGATTTGGAAGAAATTCTCAGACAATGCCGGGATGCGGGGATTACCTCCTATGGGGCGCACCTTGCGGGAGAAAAAAATTATGAGCAGGCAGACTACAAAAGGCCCTGTGCCTTCCTCATTGGAAATGAGGCGGTGGGGCTTACGGAAAAAATTTCTGGCGCGGCTGATTTTTTAATAAAGATTCCCATGGAAGGGAGTTTGGAGTCCTTGAATGCAGCTGTTGCAGCGTCGATTCTTGCGTTTGAAGCAGCACGCCAAAGGCGGATATAATCAGAAAATAAGGCGGATATAACGGAAAACAGGGCACAGCCTGAAAGCACAAATTACGGTGTTTTTAGGTTGTGTTTTTTCTATATATAGTGTTTCAATAGGGGGGGAATAATCTTACTGTGCCATTTTTTGGAATAAGCGACAAAAAATTCTGAAATGAAAGAGAAGTGGAGAGAAAGAGTCGAAAAAGGGCGGAAAAAATGAGCAAAGTGGGAAATGGTTGACAAATTCAGGAGTTAGTGTTATGATGACGGTGTAACAAAGTTGTAACAATTAGAATATCGGCTTAATATTTTAGATACTAAGCAGGTGGAAATTGTTACAGCGGGATACAAGGAGGTATACAATGTTAGCCAGAAAGAAAAGCATTATTTTGTGCTTTGTCATCGGTGCATTGCTTTGTACTCTGATTTCCTGCGGAAAACCGGACAGCGTATCTGCGGATGAGGCTACGACTGTAGCATCGGCGGAAGGGGTTCCGGAGTCCACAGCAGAAATCCAAGACATCAGGAAAACCTCACTGGAAGAGAATACGAGAGAAATTGTAAAAGCTACGATAAAGAGTACAGAAAGCGACGAACAGGAAAGCTCTTCAGAAGCGGTGGCGGCAAGGATTGCCGGAGCCTCTGTAAAGCGTGGTGCCGCTGATTATGAAACTGCGGTGCAGAATGAAGAGGGCATACCGTCAAATGTACCGCCCGCTGGAGAAACTGCGGAGCCAGTAGCTGAACAGGAGACGCCAGTTGCCCCTGAATTGGAAAACATGGTGGTCACCACAGTAGTAGACACTTATCAGAATATTCGTTTGGAGCCTTCGGAAGACAGCGAAGTGATTGGACGGCTGTATGAAGGCAGCGCAGGCGAAGTCCTTGAAGCAAAAGACGGCTGGACGAAAATTTCTTCCGGTGGTGTTGAAGGATGGGTGCACAACGAATATGTGGTATCCGGAGAGGCGGCACAGAGTTTTGCAGAGGAGGCGCTGGAGCAGGTAGCGACCATTAAAGAAGATGGTGTACGTGTGAGAGCAGGGGCTTCTGTGGATTCTGCATGGATTGGTGTGGTAAATGTCGATGAGACTTACAAAGTCGTGATGGAAGAGCCGGAGAACGCCGATGAAGAGGCGGCAGTTCCCGAAGAAACGCTTGCAGAAGAGACAAAACCGGAGGAAATAAGACCGGAAGAGACAGAGCTGGAAACACAAGCCGCCGGAGAACAGCTGACGGAACCACAGGCCGCCGCACTGCAGAGTACCGAAGGAGAGTCGGTTTCGGAAGAAACCAAGGCCGAGCCTGAATGGGTCAAGATTATCTACGACGATGGTCAGGAAGGGTATGTCTGTGCAGATTATGTGACACTGTCCTTTAAACTTGGAAAAGCCAAGTCCATGGAGGAAATCCGTGCCGAAGAAGAAGCGGCTGCAAGAGCTGCAAGGGAGAAAGCGGCTGCTGAAAGAGCAGAGAAAGCAAAAGAGGCTGCAAAGGCTGAGGAAGCTTCTTCAGGCTGGGTGTCCCTTGGCGAATTTAAGATCACGGCTTACTGTGGCGGTGCATGCTGCAACGGCCAGTGGGCAGGGACGACTTCTTCAGGGGCAACCCCGACAGAGGGACGTACCATTGCCGTGGCGCCTGGGCTGATTCCCTACGGGACACGCGTCAGGATTGGAGGCATAGACGCAGTCTATGTGGCTGAGGACACAGGCGGTTTTGCCAACAGCAATTCCCATCAGATTGACATCTATTTTTCGGATCATTCCAGTGCTACCAGCTGGGGTGTAAGCTACAGAGAAGTATGGGTGAAGCGGTAAAGCTTCGTAAACAGTGAGGTAATACAAAGCATAAAAAAGAATCCTGCACAGCAGGGTTCTTTTTTATTTTATAGGAAACTGCGTCCTATAAAGTAAAAACCCTCCGGGGGGTAATTAAAAATATAGAAACTCGCTTGCCGACATCTTGTAATAAATACCGAATTAGGGTATACTGTTCAAGTAGGTATCAGGAAAAGATTTCAAGAGTAATATAGGAAAAAATAAGAAAACGAGGAAACTTTGCCTCCGGATGCGGGGGATGATTTTGAGAAGTATTATGAAAGGGGTGTATGCTGTGATTGCGGTATATTGGCTTGTGGGGATTATCGTGCTTTTGGTGATAGAGGCACTGACCATGGGATTGACAACCATCTGGTTTGCAGGCGGCGCGGTGGCGGCTTTTATTGCATGTGTGGCCGGAGCGGATCTTTTTGTCCAGATTGTTTTATTTGTTGCGGTTTCTCTTGTACTTTTGATTTTTACCAGGCCATTTGCAAAACGTTACATCAACAAGGAGACAGAAAAAACCAACGTGGAAGGGATGATTGGCCGGGAAGCCCGTGTGACGGAACGGATCAATAACAGGATGGACACGGGGGAGGCGGTGATTTCCGGGCAGCCTTGGTCTGCGCGGGCGGCAGATGATAATGAGATCATTGACCAGGGAAGTATGGTGACGGTTGAAGAAGTCAGGGGTGTGAGACTGATCGTCCGTACAAGGAAATAAATTTCTATATACGAGGAGGGAAATATCATGAACAAAGATTTTTTAATTGCAGCGGGCAATGTATGGGCGCTTGTTGCCGTGGGGGCTTTGATGGTAGTTGTACTGCTGATACTTGCATCCTGTATCAAGATCGTACCCCAGGCAAAAGCAGTTGTTTTGGAGCGTCTGGGCGGTTATCGGACGACATGGTCGGTTGGGCTTCATCTGAAAGCGCCGTTTATTGACAGGGTAGCAAAAAGAGTAAATCTGAAAGAGCAGGTTATTGACTTTAAGCCTCAGCCGGTTATCACAAAGGATAATGTCACCATGCAGATTGACACGGTGGTATTTTTCCAGATCACAGACCCGAAGCTTTACGCTTATGGCGTGGAAAATCCGCTGATGGCCATTGAAAACCTGACGGCCACTACTTTGAGAAACATTATCGGCGACCTGGAGCTGGATCAGACACTGACGTCCCGTGAACTTATTAATACAAAAATGCGTACTCAGCTTGATGTGGCGACTGACCCCTGGGGTATCAAGGTGAACCGCGTGGAGCTGAAAAACATTATTCCTCCCAGGGAAATTCAGGATTCCATGGAAAAACAGATGAAGGCAGAGCGTGAACGCCGTGAAAAGATCCTGCAGGCGGAAGGAGAAAAGAAATCCACGATTCTGGTGGCGGAAGGAAAGAAAGAATCTGCAATTTTGGATGCAGAAGCCGAGAAGCAGGCGGCGATTTTACGTGCTGAGGCGAAGAAAGAAGCCACAATCCGTGAGGCTGAAGGCCAGGCCCAGGCGATTTTAAAAGTGCAGGAAGCCAATGCAGAAGGTATCCGTCTGGTGAAAGAGGCGGGAGCGGATGCCGCAGTTTTGCAGCTTAAGAGCCTGGAAGCTTTTGCTAAGGCAGCCGACGGTAAGGCGACGAAGATTATCATCCCTTCGGATATCCAGGGGATTGCAGGCGGGATTAAAAGCCTGGTAGAGGTGGCAAAGGACTGATCATACGGAGGATAAGGCAGCGATGGAAACTATGAAAAGCCTGAAAGGGCGGAATTTTTTGACATTGAAGGATTTTAAGCCGGAGGAGATTCAGAATTTTTTGGATTTGGCGGCGGACTTAAAGGCGAAGAAAAAACAAGGTATTACCGGAGATAGCCTGAAAGGAAAAAATATCGCCCTGATTTTTGAAAAACCTTCCACCAGGACCCGTTGTGCATTTACGGTGGCAGCCAATGATGAAGGTGGTTTCCCCACCTACCTGGGCAAGGGGGAGATTCAGCTTGGCAAAAAGGAGAGCGTGGAAGATACGGCTAGGGTACTGGGGCGTATGTTTGACGGGATTGAGTTTCGGGGATTTCTCCATTCCCATGTGGAGGCACTGGCAAAGTATTCAGGCGTAGTAGTCTGGAATGGTTTGACAGACGATTACCACCCCACACAGATTCTTGCAGATTTTCTTACAATGCAGGAAAATTTTGGCCGGTTGAAGGGTTTAAATTTTGTGTTTATTGGTGATGGGCGGAATAATATGTCCAACAGTCTGATGGTGGGCTGCGGAAAAATGGGGGTGAATTGTACTATCATCGCACCAAAGGAGCTTTGGCCGGAAGAAGAGCTGGTTGAGATTTGCCGCAGCTATGCCAAAGAATCAGGGAGTACGCTGACGGTCACTGACGATACATCGGCTGTAAAAAATGCGGATGTTATATACACAGATGTGTGGTGTTCCATGGGAGAAGAAGATAAGGCGGCCCAACGGGTGGCGCTTTTGAAACCGTATCAGGTGAACAAAGACCTCATGGCGGCGACCGGCAAAGACAGTACGATTTTTATGCACTGTCTGCCTGCTGTAAAGGGCAATGAAGTGACGGAAGATGTATTTGAGTCGGAGTGTTCCGTGGTGTTTGATGAGGCGGAAAACCGTATGCATACCATTAAAGCGGTGATGGTGGCGACTTTAGGCGAGTAAATTAGCTTTTCAGGTACTGCCCACACCCACAGTGATTGTGGGGAGAGCAGCCTTTTCGCCATGGGAGATCAGAATTTCATGTATGTAAACAGAACGAAAAAAAATCCATATACGAAGCAGACGGTATTTGACGTACTGTCTGCAGTGGTGGGACTGGCGGTCATTGCGGTTGGAATTGTCTCATTTATTGATTTAGAGAAAAACGCTTGGCTGTTTCCGGTTGTGTTTCTCCTGGCGGCTATATTTCAGTGTCTGTTGGGGATTCCGCGGATGATGGGAGGCTATAGCAGAACCAGCAAAAGGAGAAAAGCGGCAGGGGTAGGCCTTTTTGTTCTGGCAGGGATCCTGTTGATGCTGGGAGTGGTCAGCGCCCTCTGTCTTTGGAGGTAAGAGGTGAGAACAAAAATTTTAAAGTTGCTGCGGGAGCAGGAAGGCTATGTGTCCGGTCAGGAAATTTGCGGGAAACTGTCTGTTTCCCGCACTGCTGTGTGGAAAGCCATCGGACAGCTGAAGGAAGAAGGCTATATCATCGAAGCAGTGCAAAATAAAGGCTATTACCTGTCAGCAGCGCCGGACTTAGTAACAAAAGCAGAAATTATGTCAAGACTGACGACGAAATGGGCCGGGCATCCCACAGTATTTTTGGAAAAGACGGATTCCACCAACAATGAGGCAAAGCGCCTGGCAGAATCAGGGGCTGCCCATGGCACCTTGGTGGTGGCGGAGCATCAGGAGGCTGGAAAAGGACGGCGCGGGCGAAGCTGGGCATCCCAGACAGGAACAGGTATCTGGATGACGATTTTGCTGAAACCAGAGTTTCCTCCTTCCCGTGCCGCTATGCTGACTTTGGTGGCCGCTATGGCTGTGGCTGATGGAATCCAGGCGACGACAGGGCTGGAGGCAGGGATTAAGTGGCCAAATGATATTGTACTTGCAGGGAAAAAAGTTTGTGGCATCTTAACGGAAATGAGCGCTGAACCGGATTATATCAATCATGTGGTGGTAGGAATTGGTATCAATGCCAATATTGCGGAGTTTCCAGAAGAGATACAGAAAAAAGCAACTTCTCTGTTTCTTGAAAAAGGGCAAAGAGTTTGCCGGGCGGCCGTTATTGCTTCTGTCTGGGAGGCATTTGAAAAGTATTATGAAAAATTTCTAAGGACAGCGGATTTATCGCTTTTGCAAACAGAATATGAAGAGCGGCTTCTCAATAAGGATGAGAAAGTCTGCGTACTGGATCCGAAAGGGAACTGGAATGGGACGGCTAAAGGCATTGATGCCGGCGGGCGTCTTTTGGTGGAAGCAGATGGGGATATCAATCAGGAAATTGGCGGAGTGAAGGCTGTGGATTCCGGCGAAGTATCTGTCCGGGGAATATATGGGTATATCTAATATGGAAGAAAATAAGGTATTATGCGGAGCAAATTTTTATACACAAAAATACTATTTTAATGAAGAATTTTCCATGCTGCCGGAAAGGGTCAAGGAGGAACTGCAGGCGCTTTGTGTGCTTTATGTGGAAGATGTGGGCGGGGCCTTGATTCTCGAATTTGATGCGGATGGGAATTTGACTTTTCGTGTGGAAAGTGAAGAGGGCGACTGCGGTTTTGATGAAATCGGGAGCGGCCTGAAAATCAGGCAGATACAGCGGGGGCAGGCAGGGCTTTTGGAATCTTTGGAATTATTTTATAAAACTTTTTACCTGGGGACGGATTCATGAACACAGAAAAAAAGCTGGCGATTGGCGGTGTGGTACTGGAGTCTCCGGTGATGCTGGCACCGATGGCAGGTGTAACAGACCTGCCTTTTCGTATGCTCTGCCGGGAACAGGGCTGCGGCTTGGTGTGTACGGAGATGATAAGCGCCAAAGCCGTTTATTATTCCAGAAGGGCAGTGCACAGGGATAAAAACCGGGGCAGCCGTTTTCTTTTGGAAGTGGATGCAAAAGAACGTCCGGTTTCTATGCAGCTTTTCGGTTCGGAACCGGAGCTTCTCGGTGAAATTGCAGCCTTTCTGGAGCCTGGCCCTTATGATATCATTGATTTTAATATGGGATGTCCGGTTCCCAAAGTGGTCAACAACCATGAGGGATCCGCATTGATGAAAGAGCCGAAGCTGGCCGGGGAAATCCTTCGCTCTATGGTGAAGGCTGTAAAGAAGCCGGTAACGGTAAAGATCAGAAAAGGGTTTGACGACGCCCATATCAATGCGGTGGAGGTGGCAAAAATCGCTGAGGATGCGGGCGTTTCTGCTATTATTGTCCATGGAAGGACGAGGGAACAATATTATTCAGGAACAGCTGACTGGGAAATCATCCGTCAGGTAAAAGAGGCTGTCTCTGTGCCGGTTATTGGAAACGGCGATATTTTTACGGCCCAGGCTGCGGTGGACATGATGGAGAGGACCGGCTGCGACGGCATTATGGTAGCCAGGGGAGCCAGGGGAAATCCCTGGATTTTCCATGAAATTAAAACTTTTATGGTAACGGGAAAGATACCGCCAAGGCCGGGAACCGACGAAATCCGTGCGATGATTTTACGTCATGGAAAGATGCTTTCTGACTTTAAAGGAGAATCGCTTGCCATGCGGGAAATGCGTAAACATGTGGCCTGGTATACAGCTGGCTGTCCACACTCGGCGTCTCTCAGAGAAGCCGTGTGCCGTGTGGAGACGCTGGAAGGCCTGGAGGCCCTTTTGGATGAGCGGCTGGCGTGAAAACATTGACAATCTTTAGGGTTTGGGATATAATACGTTGGATGTATAATCTGGCTTTTAAAGTTCCTGCCAGCATAAAATCAGGATGATAGAAAACCGTACAAGCGGCATATAATATGGCAGGGCAGCTGGTAAAAGAAATAAAGAAAGGGATTTGAGTGGATATGGCAGAAACAAAGAAGAACATTCTGACCTACGCCGGTCTCAAGAAGTATGAGGAGGAACTGGCGGATTTAAAGGTAGTGAAAAGGAGAGAGATCGCTCAGAAGATTAAAGAGGCCAGAGAACAGGGCGACCTTTCTGAAAATGCAGAATATGATGCAGCAAAAGACGAACAGAGAGACATCGAACTTCGTATTGAAGAGCTGGAAAAGCTTCTTAAAAATGCGGAAGTAGTGGTGGAAGATGAGATAGAGCTGGATAAAATCAGCGTAGGCTGTGAAGTGAAGGTTTACGACGTGGAATATGAGGAAGAAATGGATTTTAGAATCGTTGGTTCCACAGAAGCAAACAGCCTTCAAAACAAGATTTCCAATGAGTCCCCTGTGGGAAAAGCGTTACTGGGAAAACGTGTGGGTGAGACTGTGGTAGTGGAGACTCAGGCGGGAGATGTGGAGTACAAGGTACTTGATATTAAGAGAGTATCGTGAAAACAGTCTGAATTGAGAACAAAGACAGTAAAACCTGGTGCAGAGGCAAAAGCTGATAAAAGCGCCTACGCAGGATAGAAGAGACAAGAAACCCAGTGGATGAACAGTGATAAAAGAGAGGGAAAACGTGGCAGAGCAGAATAAAGCGCAGGAACAGGATTTGGGGCAGCTCCTCAAGGTGCGCCGTGAGAAGCTTTTTGGAATGCAGGAAGAGGGAAAGGATCCTTTTCAGATCACAAAATATGATGTGACTCATCACAGCGAGGAAATCAGGGAAGCATTTGACGAATTGGAAGGGAAAGAGGTTTCCATCGCGGGCAGAATGATGTCCAAACGGGTGATGGGAAAGGCTTCCTTCTGCCATGTGCAGGATCTGCAGGGTTCCATTCAGTCCTATGTGGCCAGAGACAGCATAGGGGAGGAGCCTTATAAAGTCTTTAAGAAATATGACATTGGCGATCTGGTTGGAATCCGTGGCACGGTATTTCGGACGAAGACAGGTGAAGTTTCCATTCATGCAGAGGAAATTACCCTGCTTTCCAAGAGTCTCCAGATTTTACCGGAGAAGTTCCATGGCCTGACCAATACGGATCTCCGCTATCGGCAGCGTTATGTGGATTTAATTATGAATCCCGAGGTTAAGGATACGTTTATTAAGCGTTCCAAGATCATTAGTACTATTCGCCGTTTCCTGGATGCCCAGGGATTTATGGAGGTGGAAACCCCCATGCTGGTGTCCAATGCAGGCGGTGCGGCGGCCAGGCCTTTTGAGACACATTTTAACGCACTGGATGAAGATCTGAAGCTGCGCATTTCACTGGAGTTATATTTGAAGCGTCTGATCGTGGGCGGCCTGGAGAGAGTCTACGAGATTGGGCGTGTATTCCGAAATGAGGGGCTTGACACAAGGCACAACCCGGAATTTACGCTGATGGAGCTTTATCAGGCTTATACGGATTATCACGGTATGATGGATTTGACAGAAAACATGTACCGTTATGTGGCAAAAGAGGTTCTTGGGACTACGACTATTGTTTACAATGGAATCGAGATGGATTTGGGTAAGCCTTTTGAGCGTATTACCATGGTGGAGGCTGTGAAAAAATATTCAGGTGTGGATTTTAATGAAATCCATACTTTGGAGGAGGCCAGGACGGCAGCAAAAGAGCATCATGTGGAATTTGAAATGCGCCATAAGAAAGGGGATATACTGAGCCTGTTCTTCGAGGAGTTTGTGGAGGAGCATCTGATTCAGCCCACTTTTGTCATGGACCATCCCATTGAGATTTCCCCGCTGACCAAGAAAAAGCCGGACAATCCAGAATATGTGGAGCGGTTCGAGTTCTTTATGAACGGCTGGGAGATGGCTAATGCTTATTCGGAGTTGAATGACCCCATTGACCAGAGGGAACGTTTCGCGGCCCAAGAGGAGCAGTTTGCCCAGGGCGACGAAGAAGCAAACCACACCGACGAAGATTTTCTTAACGCGCTGGAGATCGGTATGCCTCCCACCGGTGGCATCGGCTACGGCATCGACAGGATGTGCATGTTGTTTACAGATTCAGCGGCCATCAGAGATGTGCTGCTGTTCCCCACAATGAAATCCTTACCGAACGAAAAAGGCTAAAAAGCCCGTATTTATGCGGGTTTCAGGACTTGGGGAAACGCCGGGAATTACATCTTTACATCAAACTTACATCAAATGGTGCGTAGATTTGTGCAAAGGTGAAAAAATCGCATAATTTTGTATTTAAGATCTTGAGAGGACAACACCTTTCAAGGTCTTTTTTTGCGTTGTACGATGTATCCGGTCGCAAACTACAAGTTTTCTTTGATTTCCAATACAATCTAATTGCAAAGGAGGTCGAGGATTGATTATGAGTAACAGTTTAGCGACTATGCGCCCGGAGCTTGTGCGGGAGTGGTCAGGCAAAAATCTTCCGCTTACACCAGATAAAATAACCTATGGCTCAAACAAAATTGTTTGGTGGAAAGCTGCCTGCGGTCACGAATGGCAGACAAGCGTTAAGGCTCGCTCAAAGGGTGAGAACTGCCCCATATGCTCAGGGGCAAGGGTAATTGAGGGAATCAATGATTTAGCCACATTGAAGCCTGAATTAGCACAGGACTGGTCTGAAAAGAATGAGATAAAGCCTACGGAGGTTTCCATCGGCTCACATAAGAAAGTGATATGGAAATGCAGGCACGGTCATGAGTGGGAGGCTTCAGTAAAAAGCCGGACAATAAACGGTACAGGCTGCCCGTACTGTTCCCACAATAAGGTGCTGGAGGGATTTAATGATCTTGCTTCCCAAATACCGGAGGTAGCCGCTGAATGGTCGGAGAAAAACTATCCGCTATTGCCTACTATGGTTACGCCGTTTGCCAATCGGAAAGTCTGGTGGAAATGCAGCAAGGGACACGAGTGGCACACGCTGATTTCCACTCGCTCCGGCGGCAGTAAATGTCCTTATTGCAGCGGGCAAATCCTGCTGAAAGGATTTAATGACTTTGCAACAAGACAGCCGCAGCTTGCACAGGAATGGTCAGAGCGCAATCTTCCGCTTACGCCGGATATGATAAATGAGAAATCCCGTAAAAATGTTTGGTGGAAATGCAGAGAGTGTGACAACGAGTGGAAGTCGGTTGTCTCTGCACGGATAAAAGGAACCGTATGCCCGGTATGTGCTGATCGTGCCGTGCTTCCCGGCTATAATGATTTAGCGACAACAGACGCACATCTGCTTGATGAGTGGGACTATGAGAGGAATAAAGACATTACTCCTACTGCGGTTTCAAGAAATTCAATGAAAAGTGTATGGTGGAAATGCTCTCTCGGTCATTCGTGGAAAGCAAAAATTTATGAGCGTACCATAGAAGAAATGGGCTGTCCGGTATGTGAGCAGGAATACCGCAGCGTATTTCCTCAGTTGGCGGTAAGCTATTATGCCGGAAAGAAAGGCTTGCGGGTGCGGCTTAATACGGACATAGAAATCGGACTTCCTCTTGAAACCTACATTGTAAATGAGGGACTGGCGATTGAAGCAAAAGACTTGTCAGAGGAAAAAGAACGGCTGAAAGCCTATATATGCCGGAAGCAGGGCATAAAGCTTCTGAAGCTGCCCTACAAGGCAAATGAGGGAGAAGTTGAATATATCCGCAAAATAAAGAAAGCCTATCAGAGCATACATATTTTTATAGCTTCCGATGATGAAAAGGACGCAGCCATTATCAGAAAGCGGTTTCAGGAATGGCGGAAGCAACTATATCAGTCTAAGGAGATGGGGTAAATGAAAGAAGCAAAATATCATCTGTATCTTGATAACAGTGAATATAGCAGGGTTATTCAGTCATTGATCTGCCTGAAAAACAGTTTGATAGAGCAAGGCAGATACACGGACGCTGTTGATGATATACTTATTAAATTTTCAAAAGCTCATAAAAAGCGTGTAACAGTCCATTACATTTAGTAGAGCGTAAAGCCGCTTGTTTCTCGATTTGGGAAACAGGCGGCTTTTTTGCGTTTAGGAACGAAAATCAGAAATCAAAAAAATTTTTTCAAGATTTTTTCTGAAAATAGGTTGTCATTTCGGCTTCCAATTCCAAATAGGTGAAGGGGTTAAAAAACCACTCCTAAACGGAGTGCCTC
>CAOKOS010000034.1 GCA_948470255.1 uncultured Lachnotalea sp. | reverse complement strand
TGTAGAGCACCTTGATAGTGTTTTAAAAACAACAGGTGAAAAAGTGTTGCAAGGAGCCGGAACGATTAGTCATGCACAGGCAATTGAAAAAGCAACAGAAGAATATAGGAAATATCAGGTACAAAATTTATCTCTGGTGGAAGATGAATATTTGGAAAGCATTAAAAATATTCACAACATAATAAAGAAGAAAAGGTAAGGATTGAATCTAAAAGTCTATCTATCTAAATTATGACATAAAAAAGAAATTTTTAAGATGTTGATAAACATATGAGTTTGGACAATGATAATCATAGTGGCGATAATCAAATTGGGAGTATTTCAAATTCAGGGAGGATAATTGTATGGCGGATATTAAGTATGAGATCCAGGAAGAGTTTGGCAGGATTTCTGCCAGTGCTAAGGGCTGGACAAAGGAAGTGAACCTCATTTCGTGGAATGGAGCCGCGCCCAAATACGATATCCGGGATTGGGCGCCGGAGCATGAAAAGATGGGAAAAGGGATTACCCTGACAGAGGAGGAGGCGCGTAGGCTTTACGAGATCCTGGGGGAGAGATTTTCATAGAATGAAATCCCCGGGAAATTCGGAAGATTTTGCAGATAATGCTGCAAAAAAGTACAGAGGAGGAACCGCTATGTCTATAGGGTGGAATTTTCCAAGTAACAATTACGGAACGCTGAACGGGATTGGCGAAGCGGGGATTGAGACATTCAAGGGGATGCCGTACCGGTCTTTGGCGCGGGAAATTTGCCAGAATTCACTGGACGCGAAGATTGGGGACAAGCCGGTTGTCGTAGAGTTTTCATGCTTTCAGACAGAAACAAGTGATGTTCCGGGATTTCAAGACTTAAAGGAAGCTGTGGAATCCTGCCTTAAATTCTGGACGGAGCAGGGCAATAAAAAAACAGTGGATTTCTTAAAAAGGGCGGCAGCCATTGCAAAACAGGACAGGATACCGGTGCTGCGGATCAGCGACTTTAATACGACCGGCCTGGTGGGTTCCGACCAGGATTACAATACGCCGTGGCAGAACCTTGTGAAAGCGTCGGGAGTATCCAATAAAGAGGGAAGCGCAGGAGGCAGTTTTGGCATCGGCAAGTCGGCCCCCTTTGCCAGCTCGGAACTGCGGACGGTTTTTTATGCCACAAAAGGCAAAGACAGGCTGGAGGCAAGCCAGGGGATTGCAAGGCTGGTTTCATTCATCAAGAGAGGCTCTTCTTCGGAAGGGGACACGGACAATGTAACAACCGGTATCGGATACTACGGGGAAACAGAAAAAAACCGCGCAGTGACGGAATGTAAGTCACTGGACAGCAATTTCTGCCGTACTGGCGTGGGAACAGACGTGTTTGTGCTGGGGTTCAGCAATAAAGCCGGATGGGAACAGGAAGTGGCGGCGGCTGTATTGGATGATTTTTTGATTTCTGTTTACCGGGGCTTACTGGAGGTACGGGTCTCGGGAACCACGATTTCCAGGGACACGCTGCCAGATGTCATAAAGGAGTTTAAAGACACCGCTAAAATGGCTTACAATTATTACCAGGCGCTGACAATGCCGGAAGCAAAAGTGATTGAGACTGATTTTTACGGCCTGGGTTCCATTGAATTACACATTTTAATTCAAAATGGCCTGCACCGCAGAGTTTTCATGAGCCGCCGAAGCGGTATGAAGGTTTTTGACCAGAAAAATATTTCCAGCATTATTCAATTTGCTGGAATCTGCATTTTGAAAGATGAAAACATCAATGCCTATTTTCGCCAAATGGAAAATCCCCAGCACGACGCCTGGGAGCCGGAACGGCATGAAAAGCCGTCGGAGGCAAAGAGATATAAGCAGAAGCTGTTTCGTTATATCAAAGATTCTGTTATGGAACTGGGAAGGAAAACAACAGTTGAGGAAACAGATGCGGAAGGTGTGGGGGAATATCTGCCCGATGACCTCCCTGAGGAGGGAGCCGCCGACAAACGGGAAGCCATGGGAGATACGACGAAAGACATAAACCTTAATATATCTGCCCGGAAAAATGCACGGAGAGGTTACGAAATCGCGCCTTTGGAAAACGGATTATATGAAGAGGACGGCCCCGGAATCATACAAGAAGAGGATTACGGGGATACAGGCAGCAAGGATTATGGGGATACGGAACAGAATTTTTCTTCTGGGGGCAGTTCCTATGGCGGCGGAGAAGAAGAGGGCCGGGGAAAAAACGGTGATGGAAAGAATCCTTATGACAGGGGGACAGAGCAGCCAGGGAGTGAGGATATCGTACGCAAAAGGTTTGAGATACATACAATGTCTGTGCGCCTTCTGTTAAAGTGCGCGGATAAAAACAGGTATCGTCTGATTTTTACACCGGAGAAGACGTCGGGGGAAGGGTATCTGCAGTTTAAGTTATCCGGAGAACAAAGCGATATGGACGTGAATGTCAGCAATGCGGTAGACGGCTCTACATGGGCAGACTTGAGATCCTCCGGCAACAGGATTTATTTAAACCACATTGTGGCAAAAGCCAGAATGTCCGTGGAATTTGACGTGGGATATTCGGAACAAAGTTCCATGGAGGTGAGTTTGTATGGATATCAGATATAAGCTGTACCCTTATCCGGTTTTGATTTCAGATACAGATGATTTTTCAAACGGTTCCTTCAGCTTTAGGGCAAAGGCCGACAAGGGGATCCGCGAGCTGTACTTTCATTTTGAGCTGGATCTGCAGAACGATGAAATGGAGGCAATGATTCAAAAAGGTGAGGCAGAATACCTGATTCACATTGAATGTGCCCAGACATGTTATAGGACTACGGCAAGATCAGAAAATGTTTCGTTTACAAAACGGATCCCGGAGAAGTACTTAAACGGAAAAGTAACATTATGTGCTTTTATTGTTGCCAAGAAAGAAATTGCAGACTACAGGAATTCTGATTTTAACGAAGAGTATGCAGGCGCCATTTTTTCTGTTGACAGAGGCAGTATCCTGGCCATTGGCGGACAATATGACCTGAATGTGGTGAAAGATACGGAAGAACTGGCGCGTGTCCCGTCTATTTTCACGATCTGTAAATACGCTGCAGATACGGATGAAAGTATGAAGATTGATATTGACGGACATAAAATTGCCATTGCATTATCCGATACCAGTTTTCAAAATTACAGGATCCTCACCAATATGCCCGGCCTCCTGCCGGTGTTCCACGCAATGATTATTGTCCCGGCGCTGATTTACGTGTTTGAGACTCTGCGCCGGGAAGGGACAGAAAATTATGAAGGGCTCAGGTGGTACGTGGTAATCAGAAAGACTCTGGAAAAATCTGGGGTTATGCTGAATGAAGAAACGCTGAATACTGCCGCCTCTTATGACCTGGCGCAAAAATTACTGGATTTGCCGGTGGACAAGGCGCTGAACGCCATTATCACTCTTAGTGACAATGAGGAGGAATGAGATGGTAATACATTTCTTGAAAGAAGATCATCTTGCTGCATTAAAGCTGAATGTGGAAGCAAACGAGAAAAAATACCACAGTCCAGTAAATGACTGGATATACGATTTTTTTGACGGGGAAGACCCGTTTGTGGAATATAAAATTAGAATTGGGGATTTTCAATTCGCTGGATTGGGAGAAGAGCCGGGAGATTTGAGCCGGAACGATGTGGAAAATGCAATTCGGCTTTATGGCGCAATGAAAGAGCTGTCCGACACACAAGCTTCCGACGAACGTTTGTGGGCGGGACTATGCCATTGCGATTTTTGGGATTATATGCAGAACCGTTGGAAAAGTTCGAGAACCGTCGGCGATCCTGCTCAAAGTCTTTTATGGCGTTATTTTTTTAATAATAAAAACGGAATAAGAAGGGCGCTATTTAGAAATACTTTATCCCGCCTTTGGTGGCTTGGAAGGCTGACTTACGATGCAGACAGAAAAGATCCCTTTGAGCTGACCCGCTACTGGGAAGATGACTTTTCCACAAAATCCCTGATTCTGTTTTCCAGCAACTATATGGGAAATACAGAGATCATAAAAGGATTAATATCCGCCCTGATGGAACTGGAGAAGGCGGACTATTCTTTAGGCAGCAAGAAAAGGAACATCTATTACCAGGCCAGCCAATATTTGAATGTATATGGCGGCACACATATCCTGGACTACTATAATGCCGATGAAGTTCGGGAAAAGGTAATCTGGCACATGTGGAAATTAGCAGAAAACTAATATAAAACAACAGGAGGATCAACATGGAACAAACAATCAGCGCAGACATTTTAGGGACATATCGGGATGTGGATATGGAAGCCGTGGAGAGGATGCTTCACCAGGAGATCAAAAACAGCAGGAAAAAAATCGTAGTATTGGATGACGATCCCACCGGAGTCCAGACAGTCCATGATGTGTCTGTGTATACGGACTGGACAGAAGAGGATATTAGGCAGGGGTTTGAAGAGGAGAACAACCTGTTTTATATCCTGACGAATTCGCGGGGGTTCACGACAGCCCAGACGGAGAAGGTACATAAGGAGATTGCTGCAGCAGTATCAAAAGTAGCGGCAGAAACGGGCCGGGAATTTCTCATCATGAGCCGGAGCGATTCGACTTTGAGGGGCCATTACCCGTTGGAGACACAGATTTTGCGGGAAGGGATTGAGGCAGCGCAGAAGATCACCATTGACGGCGAAATCATCTGCCCCTTTTTTAAAGAGGGAGGGAGATTTACTGTCAATAATACCCATTATGTAAAATACGGGAATGATCTCGTTGCGGCAGCGCAGACAGAGTTTGCAAAGGATAAAACCTTTGGCTATACACACTCAGATATCTGTGAATATGTGGAGGAGAAGACCGGTGGGGCATATAAGGCGAAGGGCGTGACCTGCATTACACTGGAAGATCTGCGGAATATGGAACTGGATAAGATCGTGGCACAGCTGTGTACGGTGGAAGGATTTGGAAAAATCGTGGTAAATGCCGTTGATTATGTGGACGTCAAAATCATGAGTATTGCCATTTACCGCGCCATGGCCAAGGGGAAAAATTTCATGTTCCGCACAGCGGCGGCTTTGGTAAAAGAAATGGGAGGGATCTCTGCCCAGCCGCTTCTCACCAGGGGAAAAATGGTTGTGAAGGAAACGGAGAACGGAGGCGTGATCGTGGTCGGCTCCCACACCAGGAAAACCACAGAACAGCTGGAGGAGTTAAAACAGCTGGAAGGAATTGAGAGCATCGAGTTTAATTCGGATTTGGTATTAAACGAGGCGGCTTTTAAAGAAGAGACGGAAAGGGTGACAAGGCGGATTGGAGAGATCGTAGCCTCAGGTAAGACGGCGGTGGCCTATACGAAACGGCAGCTTTTGGTGGTGGAAAACGACACGAAAGAGGAGGCGCTGCTTCGTTCTGTAAAAATATCGGAGGCAGTGCAGTCGCTGGTGGGGAACTTGGAGACAGTTCCAAGCTTTGTCATCGCAAAAGGAGGCATTACTTCCAGCGATGTGGGGACAAAAGCGCTCCGCGTAAAACGGGCGACGGTAATGGGACAGATTCGTCCGGGAATCCCTGTGTGGCAGACTGGGGAAGAAAGTAAATTCCCCCTTACGCCTTATGTGATTTTCCCCGGTAATGTGGGAGATGTGAATACCCTGCGGGAAGCAGCGGAAATATTAATGAAAAAAGACTGAAATATTATAAAAGAAGACTGACAGAAGGAAGACTGTCCAGTAAAAGCCCCCGGTTTAGAAACGCCTACAATGTAAAGGCGGTTTTAGGCCGGAGGCTTTTGACATTTGTTCCTGCCTTGACATATTACGCTTCCTTTTGTAGATTTTTATTGACACCAGCAGCTGTAGGTGGTACTATCTAAGTGATATTAAAATAATATCATGATGATAAAGAAAAGCGTCCGTTGGGACGCAGATCGGAGGGGAAGATGAAGGTGGATTTTTCAAAAGAAAAAGAGATTGCCCCTGTCAGCGGCTGGCTTGGTGTGTTGATCTCGCTGGTTCTTTTGGCAGCCGGGCTGATACTTACCATTAGTAGCGCCCTGCTTCTCAAAGGAGTGATGTTTGGGGTTCTTTTAACCTTGGGAATTTTACTGCTCTGTATATGTATTATACCGGTTATGGGGCTTCGGGTGGTGGCGCCCAAGGAAGCGCTGGTGCTGGTGTTGTTTGGTTCTTATTATGGCACCATCAGAAAAGAAGGGTTTTACTTGGTGAATCCTTTCTGTACAGCGGTGAACCCTACGGCTAAAAATACGCCGGTATCAGTTTCAGGGGGGAATATCCAGCTGGGGACTTCCTTTAACAAAAAGGTTTCTTTGAAAACCATGACCTTAAATAATGATAAACAGAAGGTTAATGACCAGCTGGGGAATCCTGTGATCGTGGGAGCTGTCGTCATCTGGAGGGTGGAAAATCCCACAAAAGCTGTATTTGCCGTCAACAATTATAAAACATTTTTATCCATCCAGTGCGATGCGGTAATCAGGAATGTGGCAAGGCTTTATGCATATGATGTGGGTGATGACGGGAGCGGCGAGACAGATGCCGATGAGAAGACCCTCAGGGGCAGTACCAGGGAGGTGGCTGAGCGGATGCGCCATGAACTCCAGGAACGGGTAAATGAAGCCGGCCTTTTAGTCAGCGACGTACAGATCACCCACCTGTCTTATGCGCCGGAGATCGCTTCGGCTATGTTGCAGAGGCAGCAGGCGGTGGCGATTATCGCAGCCAGACAGAAAATCGTGGAAGGCGCCGTCGGTATGGTGGAGATGGCCCTCGACAAGTTAAACGATAATGATGTGGTGGAGCTTGATGAGGAGCGGAAAGCGGCTATGGTCAGCAACCTGCTGGTGGTACTTTGCGGCAACAAGGATGCACAACCCATTGTCAACAGCGGAAGTATTTATTAAAAACCGTCCATGTGGCGGAGTGAGGTGACAGATATGATTCAGCTTGAACATGTTTCAAAGGTTTACAGCGGCACCCATAAGGCGGTGGATGACTGTTCTTTTTCCGTGGAAGACGGAAAAATCACTGGTTTTATTGGACCCAACGGCGCAGGGAAAACCACAACCATTAAGATGATTATGGGAATCCTGGAAGCTACAGATGGAAACATTCTTTTAGACGGCATGGATATCAGGGAAAACGCCATAGAAGCAAAGCGGAAAATTGGTTTTGTGTCAGATAACCCGGACAGTTTCCTGCGGCTTAAAGGTCTGGAATACCTGAATTTTATGGCGGATATTTATGATGTACCGGGGGAAGGACGGGCGGAAAAGATCCGTTCTATGGCAGAGCGTTTTGAAATGACGGAAGCTCTGGGAGACAAAATTCTCAGTTATTCCCATGGTATGCGCCAGAAAATTATGGTGATGGGGGCGCTGCTCCATGAGCCGTCCCTTTGGATTCTCGATGAACCCCTGACAGGGCTTGATCCCAGGGCGGCATTCGAGCTGAAGGATATGATGCGGGAACATGCGGCCAGCGGAAGGACCGTACTTTTTTCCACTCATGTGCTGGAAGTGGCAGAAAAGCTTTGTGACAAAGTTGTGATTATCAACCACGGCCATATCGTATACCAGGGTACGTTGGAGCGGTTGAGAGAAGGATATCCTGAGGGAACCAGCCTGGAAGAAATTTTCCTGGCGGTGACAGAACATGCATAAATATCTTTTACTGACAAGGAAGCTTTTTAAATCCGGCCTGGGCGGATTTGCAACTTCCAATAAAAAAAAGAAACGGTTTCAGGCGGGCCAGGCAGTTCTATGGGTGTTTCTTTGCATCTGCCTGTTGCCGGTGATGGGGATGGTCTATGTATTGGGCAGGGAGTCCTACAATGTTATGTCCGTGATCGGGCAGGAGGGCATCGCCCTTTCCATGGCATTTTTTGCAAGCTCTGTTTTAAGCCTGGTTCTGGGTTTTCCCATGTTGATTACCGTCTTTTATATGACAGGAGATATTGAGAGGCTGATGTACCTTCCAGTTCGGCCGTGGCAGATCGTGGGGGCCAAGTTTACGATATCCCTGATATTTACTTACCTGACTTCCTTTTATTTCCTTCTCCCATTTATGGCCGGTTACGGAATGGCGGCCGGGGCAGGAATTGGTTTTTGGCTGCTTACGGTAGTGTCCTTGTTTCTTCTTCCTGTGATGCCTCTTGTTTACTGCGGAATTATTTCTATTATCCTCATGAGGGTATTTAAACGGGCGAAGAATAAAGACTTTTTAACAGTAATCAGCGTTATTTTATCCCTGTGCCTGGCTTTTGGAATCAGCAGTGTGACCAACTTGAATCTGGAAGGGGGAGCCCTTCAGGAACTGCTGTTAAAAGGCGGAAACTCCCTGATGGGGCTTATGAACGGCATTTTCCCGGCTCTTCGCTTTCTGGAAGAAGCAGTGGCGGAGGAGAGTATTCTGTCCCTGTTCATATTTCTGGCAATTACGGCTGCTTCAGTGGTGGTTTTCTTCCTGATTGCAGAACATCTTTATTTTGCGGGCGCCATGGGCATGAGGGAGACAAAAGCAGGGCGGAAACAGATTTCGGCGGAAGAGAGCAGACGGTTAAGCCGCAGGAAAAGTGTCATGAGCGCTTATCTTCGGAAGGAAATCCGTCTTCTGGTGCGAAGCCCCATTTACTTTATGAACTGTGTGATGCTGATTTTTATATGGCCCCTGCTGATTTTAATTCCTGTGGGGATACAGGCTTTCCAAAATCAGGATTTTAGTATTGGAGATCTTTTCAGGCTTATTTCCATGGAGGGGCCGGAAGGAGAGGCGCTGGTACTTTTCCTGGTGCTTTGCGTCTCCCTGGGTTCAGGGCTTTTTAATTATATTGCGGGGACGTCGATTTCCAGAGAGGGAAAAGGCATTTATCTGATGAAAGTCATTCCTGTTCCCATCCGGGTACAGCTTCGGGCGAAACTTCTCTCCGGTGTATGTTTCGGAGTGGCGGGGACTACTCTTTACTGTATGGTTTTCCTGGTGGTCAGTGTGTTTGTTTTTGGCCTGCCTGCCTGGACTCTTCTTCCTGCGTTGATAGGAAGTGTTTGCGCCAATGTAATTCAGTGTACCATCCAGTTTTTCGTGGATTTGTTCCATCCAAAGCTTACTTGGGAAAGTGAGCAACAGGCAGTAAAGCAGAATATAACGTTGGTTCTTGGGATGCTTCTCAATATGGCGGTAGGAGCGGGAATTGGCGTCCTTGTGTTCTGGCTGAATGGCATACTTGCTCTTTCGCTTCCTGTTTATGCGGGAATCGTCTGTATGGGACTTTTGGCGCTGGCTTTTGTGCTCTATAAACTGGTTATGGCCTATGGGGTAAAGCGTATTGGGGAACTGGAATAAAAAATAGGAGAAAAGAAACGGAGTTGAGGCCATGTCTCCACAGAAAAATGAAAAAGATAAAGAAAAAAAGCAGGTGTTGCTCCGCCTGTCTCAGACTCTGTGGACAGACCTGGCCGAATGGGCTGAGGATGATTTCCGTTCCATCAATGGACAGATTGAATATCTTCTGACAGAGGCGGTACGAAAACGGAAACGGAGCAAACGGAGGGAAGAGGCAAAAAAAGAGCAGGAATAAAAATGTCTGGACAGAAAAAGCTCTGGAATAAGAAAGGCGGGGTATTATGGGAAAATGGGGGTTTCGCATTGCCAATGGAATCGTTCATATAGGATTTTGGATTTCCTGTCTGCTTTTGATTGTGTTCTGGGGAAAAATCCCCCAGACAATCGCCACTCATTTTAACAGCTCCGGTACAGCGGATGCGTGGGGAAGCAAGGGGAGCCTGCTCCTCATGGTGTTTATGATGGTGTATATGTATTTTATGCATCTGATCTGTATGCGGGTGATCCGGCATTTGTCCACGAAAGAAAAAATGTATGGGAAAAAACTGGCGGCCTTTGTGACAGATGAGGATTTTGAGGCAGAGAATCTGACAACGATGGCATACCTGGCCTGGGTCGATGCGTCGCTGCTTTTGATGTTTGATTATATTATTGTCTGTTCGGCAGCCAGCCGCCCTTTGGGCGGCTGGTTTATCTGGGCGGTTCTGATTGCCATGCTGGGGGAATTGGTTTTGTATTTTGTATGCCATTTCCGAAGGAAACGCCAGATACGTATGCGGATGCTTTTAAGCCTTGCCGCCCATGGAGACGAACCTGGGAAGACCTGGGATGATATGTGAATTTCTCTTGACTCTGCCCTAAGGGAATACTGTATGATAAAAACAGTTCATGAATGTTCCCCGGGACGCCGGGGCAAGGAGGGAAGCCATGCTCGCCATTGGAGAATTCTCAAAAATATGCCAGGTAAGTGTCAAAACGCTGCATCATTATGACAGGATTGGCCTGCTGCAGCCATCCTATACGGATTCCTTTACCGGTTACCGTTATTACAGCGAAGAGCAGCTTTCCAGGATGTTGTTTATCCAGAGGATGAAACGGTATGGATTTCCATTGGTTGAGATTCGGCTTCTTTTGGAGGAAAAGGATGGGAGCGCGTTCTGCTTAAAATTGAAAAAGCAGAGGCTTAAGCTGACAAGGCAGCTGGAGGAACTTTCCCTGGCAGTGGATGAATTGTCGCGGCATCTGCAGGATTTTGAAAGGACAGGTGATATTATGAGTTACCAGAACAAATATGTGGTGACTGTTGAAGAGAGGGAAGCTGTTCCGATTTTATCGGTACGGGAAAAGATTTCTGTGGCTGATTTTGGAGGACAGTATGAGAAGCTGTTTAAGAGAGTGGTGAACGAAAAGCTGGAGGCGGACAACAGGACTTTGGCAATTTACCATGACGCAGAGTTTAACCATGAGCACAGCGACGTGGAAGTCGGGCTGGTTATGAAAAAAGAGTCACAGGCTACCAGGCTTTTGGAAGGGGGGCTTTGTGCAACGACAGTGCACCATGGCGGGTATTCCGGGCTTTCTGATGGGTACGCGGCCATTGTAAAATGGATTCAGGAACATGGTTACAAAATCGTAGGCGCCCCCTATGAATTTTATCTGAAGACTGCCTTTGATAAACTTCCGGTGGAAGAATGGGAAACCAGGATTTATTTTCCAGTGGCAAATATAGAAGGTACAAAAAAGCTTTAAAATGGTGATACGCAAATAGCGGAAATAGCCGAAAAAGAGCTTTTGCCAGTTCCGGCAAAAGCTCTTTTTTCGCTTCGGCGATTGCGTTTTGCCCCTTTTACAGTTCAGGAGAAGATTCTGAAAAGGGTTCTGCCGTCAGGACTATTACGCTTCGTCCGTCAATGGAAAAGCGGCAGTTTTCTAAGAAAGCAGGTTTCTGAATGGCATCGTTTGTATCCGCAAGCAGCTTCCATGCCAAGGCTTGGGGAAGTCTTGGAAGGGTGACTTCCAGAGTTTCCCAGTAGGCATTGGAGGCAATATAGAGAATCTGCGGCTTTTCGGAGCCGTTTTCCTTTCCTGCGAACATGACGCCCACATAACGGTCATAGTCGGCAAACTGCTTACACCAGGGTTTTACGCCATGGAAGCTGGTATCAGGAAAGCCGCAGGCTCCTTCGCTTAAGTTGGTGCGGAGGATTCGGTATTTTTTGCGGAGTCTTATCATGTACTGGAAAAACAGGAACATTTCTTCATTTGTTTTTAACTGGTTCCAATCCAGCCAGGAAGTGATATTATCCTGACAATAGGCGTTGTTGTTGCCAAACTGGGTATTGCCAAATTCATCTCCGGCTAGGAACATAGGAATACCACGGCTACACATGAGCAGGGCAAAGGCATTGCGCATCATCCGGCGGCGCAGGGAGTTGATTTGGGGATTTTCTGTGCCGCCTTCTGCGCCGCAGTTCCAACTGTGATTGTCATTGGAGCCGTCTGTTCCGTTCCAGCCATTTTTTTCATTATGTTTTTTGTTGTAAGAATAGAGATCATAGAGGGTAAAGCCATCATGGCAGGTGATGAAATTTACGGAGGCGTTTTTGCGGATATCAGGACGGTAGATGTCCTTAGAGCCGGAGATGCGCATGGCGGCGGCCTGGGCCATGCCGCCGTCGCCTTTTAAATAGCGACGCATGTCATCCCGGTAAATGCCATTCCATTCTGCCCATCTGTTCCAGGAGGGGAAGGTGCCAACTTGATACATGCCGTCGGCATCCCATGCTTCTGCAATCAGCTTTACGTCTCCTAAAATAGGGTCAAAAGCTAGGGACTGTAAGAGGGGGGGTTCGTTCATGGGGGTTCCGTCTTCGTTGCGCCCCAGGATAGAAGCCAAATCAAAACGGAAACCGTCTACCCGGTAAGTCGTCACCCAATAGCGCAGGCAATTTAAGATCATCTGGCGCACGACGGGATGATTGCAGTTTAAAGAATTGCCGCAGCCACTGAAATTATAATAACTGCCTCCGGGCGCCAGCAGATAATAAATATTGTTGTCAAAACCTTTGAAGGAGAAAAAAGGGCCATCTTCATTTCCTTCAGCCGTGTGGTTGAAAACCACGTCCAGATAAACTTCGATGCCATGGCTGTTGAACAGACGGATTAATTCTTTTAATTCATTTCCTTCCCGATTGTATTCTTTGCTGGCAGCATAGCTGGTGTTGGGGGCAAAGAAACTGACCGTGTTGTATCCCCAGTAGTTATACAGTTTCTGTCCATTTACTTCCCGGTAATCCTGCATCTCATCAAATTCAAAGATGGGCATAAGCTCCACTGCATTTACGCCCAGTTCCAGAAGATAAGGAAGTTTTTCCATCAGGCCGGCAAAGGTGCCGGGATGCGTTACACCGGAGGAGGAATCCATAGTGAACCCGCGGACGTGAAGCTCATAAATAATCAAATCTTCCATGGGAAGCAAAGGGGACTGCATATCGCCCCAGTCAAAGTCGTCTTTTACAACTCTGGCTTTGTAACGGTGTTCATGGGGGGAGGTTTCTCCCCAACGGCTTTGTCCGGTGACGGCTTTGGCGTAAGGATCCAGAAGAAAACGGGTTTTATCAAAGATCAATCCCTGTTCCGGCTCGTAAGGGCCGTCTACCTGGTAAGCATATTCAAATTCTTCAATATGTAGTTTAAAAACAATCATGGAATATACATTCCCGATGCGGTAATGTGGGGGGAAGGGGATCACGGCGAAAGGTTCTTTTGCTTCCCGGTGAAATAAAAGAAGGCTGATGGAGGTGGCTCCATGGGAATGTACGGTGAAATTTACACCGCCAGGAATGGCTGTCGCCCCGTTGGTTTCATAAAATCCGGGACGGATATCAAAGCCGTCCACCGTATCCATGGGAACCAGGTGGATGGCGCGGGGAAGATTTACCTGATCTGTAGAGACAGGCGTTGCCGGCTGCTGTAGTTTTACCTGTTTTTCTTTTTTATCCATTATTAAAAATCCTTTTTAAGATATTTGGTGAACCGGTGTCGGAAATAGCTTCTTATTAAAATATATCGGCAAAGAGGACGGAAACCATAACCGGGCTTCAAATAAGTAAAAAACTCTTCCTAAGTTCTAAAAAATTGTGTATAATGGCTGTAGACCGGATATTCTTCATGAACCGGGGAGGAGGGTTACACAAAACTAATGAAAGGATGGTGGCAGAACATGGCATATGAATTGTTAAGGCAAATGCTTGAGGAAAGCCAGCGGATTATGGTGTTCAGCGGCATGGGGATGATCAGGGAATCGGGGATTTCCTATTTTAAAGATGAACCTTATGCCTACCAGATCGAGGCAAAGTATGGCGTGTCACCAGAGGAGTTTTTGAGTGCAGCTTATTATAATACACGTCCAGGTCCATTCTACAAATTTTATAAGGAAGAAATGTTGCGGGATCGGGGCTGGCGTACCCCCAATGCGGCCCACTATGCCCTTGCCAGGCTGGAGCAGCAGAAAGAATCCCGTGGAGGGAAGGTAATCATTGCCACCAGGAGCCTTAGCGGCCTTCACCAGAAAGCCGGGGCTAAAAATGTAATAGAGATCCACGGGAATATGTACCGTAACCGGTGTACCAGGTGCGGAAAAGAATTTTCGGCTGAGTATCTTCTGGAGGCGCCGGGGATTCCCCACTGTGATGTATGCCAGGGGGCAATCCGTCCGGGGATCCTATTAGCAGGGGAAAGGCTGGACAACGGGATTATTACCTGGGTGGCAAATGAGACAGGAGAGGCAGATATGCTGCTTGTGGTGGCGACACATCTGGATTCTTATTTGACAAGGCGGTTTCGTCACTATTATAATGGGACAAAGCTGGTTCTGATTACCGATGAGCATCACCCGACAGACCAGGAAGCGGATATGCTTATCTACGGAAAGGTTTCTGATGTGCTGCCTCAGGTAATAGACTGACAAAAATAGAGTAGACGGAAGGATTTAAGAATCATGGGAAACGTGAGAACAAGGTTTGCACCCAGCCCCACCGGGCGGATGCATGTGGGAAACCTGCGGACGGCGCTGTATGCGTATTTGATTGCGAAACATGACGGAGGGGATTTTCTGCTCCGTATCGAAGACACTGACCAGGAGCGGTTTGTGGAAGGGGCGCTGGAGATCATTTACAGGACTCTTGAGAAAACGGGGCTTGTCCATGACGAAGGCCCGGATAAGGAAGGCAGTGTCGGCCCTTATGTCCAGAGCGAAAGGCAGGCGGCGGGGCTTTACCTGGAATATGCAAAAAAGCTGGTGGAAAAGGGGGAAGCCTATTACTGCTTCTGCGACAAAGAGAGGCTGGACTCCTTAAAGCAGGAGGTGGCAGGCAAAGAGATCGTGATTTATGACAAGCACTGCCTCCACTTGTCCAGGGAAGAGGTGGAAGAAAAGCTGGCGGCAGGCCTGCCTTATGTGATCCGCCAGAATAATCCTACAGAAGGGGTCACCACTTTTTCGGATGAGATTTACGGGGACATTACCGTGGACAATGCAGAATTGGACGACATGATCTTAATTAAGTCTGACGGTTATCCCACCTATAATTTCGCCAATGTGGTGGACGACCATTTGATGGGCATTACCCATGTGGTGCGAGGAAATGAATATCTTTCTTCTTCACCGAAGTATACCAGGCTGTATCAGGCTTTTGGATGGGAAGAACCGGTCTATGTCCACTGTCCTTTAATCACTGACGAGACACATAAGAAGCTGAGCAAAAGAAGCGGACATTCTTCTTTTGAGGATTTGATCGACCAGGGGTTTGTGACGGAGGCGGTGGTGAACTATGTGGCGCTTCTGGGATGGTGCCCGGAAGACAACAGGGAGATATTTTCCCTGGAAGAACTGGTGAAAGCTTTTGATTACCACCATATGAGTAAGTCGCCGGCTGTCTTTGACGTTCAGAAACTGAAATGGATGAATGGAGAGTATCTGAAAGCCATGGAGCCGGAAGACTTTTACAGGATGGCGGAGCCGTATTTGAAAGAAACGCTTCATAAACCTTTTAATTTGAAGAAAATTGCCGCTATGGTGCAGACCAGGATTGAGGTCTTTCCTGATATCGCCGGGCTGGTGGATTTCCTGGAGGGGCTTCCTGAGTATGATACGGCCATGTACAGCCATAAAAAGATGAAGACCAGTGAGGAGAGTTCCCTGGCAGTTCTCAAGGAACTGCTTCCCCTTTTGGAAAGCCAGGAGAATTACGACAATGATTCCCTCTATGGACTTTTGCAGGATTACGCAAAGGAAAAAGGCTATAAGAACGGCTATGTGCTGTGGCCGGTCCGCACGGCCGTATCGGGGAAACAGATGACCCCGGCAGGCGCCACGGAGATTATGGAGCTTCTTGGAAAAGAAGAGACAGTGGCCCGGATCAGGAAAGGGATTGAGAAATTAAAGAATGGGGAAACTAAATAAGTTTCAGGAAATGGCAGTTAACCATAAAGACGGCCCCGCCCTTGTGCTGGCGGGGCCGGGTTCTGGAAAGACTCTGGTAGTGACAAGGAGAGTTGAAAGGCTGATCGAAGAATATGGCGTGTCTCCCGGGGAAATCCTGGTGATTACGTTTACCAGGGCGGCGGCAGAAGAGATGAAAACGCGGTTTGAAACACTGATGGGAGGCCGGAAACTGCCGGTGACATTTGGCACGTTTCACTCCGTGTATTTTCGCATTTTAAAACATGCTTACCGTTATGACGCTTCCCAGATCATTGGGGAAGAGCGGCGGCTGCGTATTCTTTCAGAAGAGCTTTCGGATCTGGAGCCGTCCATGGCGGAAGAGTCCATGAGTTTTTTGCAGGAGGTCTTAAGTGAGATTGGCAGTGTAAAGAGTGATATGCTGGATTTGGAGCTTTATTATTCTAAAAGCTGTCCGGAACATCTTTTCCGGCGGCTTTTTGCTGCTTATGAAAAAAGGCTGCGGAGGGAGAATGTCATTGATTTTGATGATATGCTGAGTCTTTGTTATGAGCTTTTTACAGAGAGAAAGGATATCCTTGCAGCGTGGCAAAAAAAATATAAATATATTCTTTGCGATGAGTTTCAGGATATCAACCGGCTGCAGTATGAAATATTAAAGCTTCTTGCCCTGCCGGAAAATAACTTGTTTGCAGTGGGAGACGACGACCAGGCCATTTACCGGTTCCGTGGAGCCAGGCCGGAGCTTATGCTGGGATTTGAACGGGAATATGAAAATGTCAGCCGGCATTTGCTGGCAATCAATTACCGTTCTCAGGATAAAATCATCGGAGTGGCGGGGAATTTGATTTCCCACAATGAAATCCGCTTTAAGAAAGAAGTTTCTGGAACAGGGAAGGCTGGAGAGCCTGTGGTTTTAGGAAGCTTTCCTTCGGAGGCAGAGGAAAACAGGAGGATTCTTTCCTGTATTCAGGCATATCATAGAGCAGGGATTCCTTATGAGGAAATTGCGGTGCTTTCACGGACCAATACGGGGGCCAGAGGGCTTCTTGGGATTCTGATGGAATATAATATTCCTTTTCAGACAAAGGATCTTGTCCCCAGTTTATATGAGCACTGGATCAGCGGCGATATCATCGCCTACATCCGGGCCGCTATGGGAGATGAAAGCAGACACATTTTAATGCGGATCATCAACAAACCATGCCGTTACGTTTCCCGATCCGTGTTTTTTGGGGGAAATGTAAGCCTTTCTGAAATAGAAGCGATTTATGAGGAAAAGCCGTGGATGGTGAGGCGCCTGGAAGAATTTTCTGAAGACTTACGGATTATCGGCAGACGGCCGCCCCATCAGGCCATCACCCACATCAGGAAAGCGGCAGGGTATGACGAGTACCTGAAAACATATGCTGCAAAGAGGAATCTTCCTGAACAGGAGCTTTTTGACGTGCTGGAAGAACTACATTCCGATGCCGGTAATTACGAGACTTTTTTAGAATGGTTTGACCATATGGAGCGGTATAAAGAGGAAATGAAACGGCAGCGGGAACGGAATGGCAGGGAAAAAGCTGGGGTGGTAATCTCCACCATGCATGGCTCTAAAGGATTGGAGTATACAGTGGTTTTCCTGCCGGATTCCAATGAGCAGGTGGTTCCCCATGAGAAAGCAGGGCGGCAGGCGGATGTGGAAGAGGAACGGCGCCTTTTTTATGTGGCAATGACCAGGGCAAAGGAGAAGCTGCATATTTACTGGGTAAAGGAGCGGCATGGAAAGCCAGCGAATCCCAGCCGGTTTGTGAAAGAGCTGAAAGCGGCCAGCAGAAACGAGAAGGGAGTTTGAAAATTTGGGATTATTGATTGACGCGTTTAAGGACGGAGGGCTTGATGCCCTGAAAATGCTGCCTTTTCTTTTGGTGGCTTTTTTGCTGCTGGAATTTATTGAACATTACTCTGAAAGCCACAGGGACAGGGTCCTATCTAAAATCGGGGCGGCAGGGCCGGCTGTGGGCGCTGTATTCGGTTGTGTCCCCCAATGTGGTTTTTCTGTGGCTGCGGCCAACCTTTACGCCGGAGGTGTGATTACTGTGGGAACGCTTCTGGCCGTGTTCCTTTCCACTTCCGACGAGGCAGTGCTTTTACTTTTGGGGCATCCCGGCCAGGCTGGGATGGCCTTTCGGTTAATGGCTGTGAAAGTGGCCCTGGGGATGGCCGCCGGATACGCGGCAGATGCACTGCTTTTTAAAAGCCCCATGAAAAGAAAACAGCTGGGGGCCATTTGTGAAGACTGCGGCTGCCACGAGGAAACGGAAGAGCTGGGCTTTCCACTGGAAAAAGGGCATGATTCATCACAAAACGGTCATGGATATCAGCAGATTTTTCGGGCGGCCTTTCATCATACGGTAGAGATTTTTGTTTATATATTCAGCTTCAATGTCCTTTTAAATATGTTGCTGGAAGCGGTGGGGATTGAGTGGATGTCAGAATTTTTACTGAAAGATTCCTTTTTTCAGCCGGTGCTTTCCGCTGTGCTGGGACTGATTCCCAACTGTGCCGTTTCTGTGGTGCTGGCGGAATTTTATATGAGTGGGATTTTAAGCTTTGGCGCGGTGGTTTCCGGCCTGCTGTCGGGCGCCGGCGTGGGGCTGGCAGTGCTTTTTAAGACCAACAAAGACAGGAAAGAAAACTTAAAGATTATGGGAATCCTCCTGTTTTCCGCTGTTTTATCAGGGATTTTTCTGCAAATTGTCTTAAACTTTTAAGGAAAATTTCCGAAAACATTTCTTCTGGCATGTTATACTTTTTATGATACAGGCGGAGAATCCTGTAAGCAGGATTCTTGTTACTTTATAGGAAACTGCGTCCTATAAAGTAAAAAACCCTCCGGGGGATGCGTGGTTCGCGGAAAGGAAATTAGCCTTTCAGTCACTGCTCACGCGCGGCGATTGCGCTTTGCGCAATCTTTGTTCCTTTATAGGAAACTGCGTCCTATAAAGTAAAAAAGCTCCGCGAGGATTGCACTGCGGCGGAGAGGAATTATATCGCTGAAGCGATCCGCCGCAGGCGGAGAATCCTGCAAGCAGGATTCTTTGTTCTATACAAAAGAAAGGCTGGAAAAACCATGAAGGAAGAGAGAACTAGAAATATTTTGCTTGTAATCGGAACTATCGTGATTGTTATTTTTCTAGTGTTTTTTGTGAGGAAACAGATCTGGTCCGGGGAAGAAGCTTCTGCCAAGAAAGAGCTTTGGCCGGATGCATTTGATCCTGACCGGCCGGTTTACCGGGATGAAGGCGGGGTACGGGTGATACAGTGGGAGAAAATCCAGGTGCCAGATTGGGTGACAAAAGATTGGCTGCCGGTCAATGAATATTCCAGGCCGGGGATATATGTGGATGATGTGGCCGGAATCGTGGTTCATTATACAGCTAATCCGGGGACTACGGCGGAGCAGAACAGGAATTATTTTGCCGGTCTTGCGGACGGCGCGGCAGGAACATATGTCAGCAGCCATTTTATTATCGGGATAGATGGAACTATTATCCAGTGTGTTCCCATGAGTGAAGTGGCATACGCTTCCAATGACCGAAACCGTGACACCATCTCCATTGAGTGCTGCCATGAGGATAAGAGCGGGGAATTTACGAAGGAAACTTATGAATCCCTGGTGAAGCTTACGGCCTGGATTTCAGAAACTTATATGATTGAGACAGAGGATATCCTGCGTCACTATGATATAACGGAAAAAGCCTGTCCGAAATATTACGTGGAACATGAAGATGAATGGGAGGACTTTTTGCGGGATGTGGAGAATGCGCGGTGAAAGCACAGATCAAGAGTCTTAAGTTTCCGAATTTTATATTTAAGTAGGAAGAAGAGGGGCTTTTTCATTCCAAAACACGCTTCCGCTTAGAAAAAGCTGCAGCGGTACTAGAGAATTCTGTTCACTTTTCGTTCCAGAATTCTAAGTACCGGCGCTTTTTAATAGTTTTGTCTATGAAAAAGTCCCTCTTCTTCCTGTCCAAATATAATAATGGGAAAACTTAAGACTCTTGACTTTTTTTTTTCCTCTGCTATACTCGGGGAGTAACCAAAAAACGCATTGTATCCGGCTTGTCGGGAGAGTCTTCCGGCAGAGGAACAGTAGCAGGAGGAAAGAAAAATGAATACTTCGGTAAAAACCCGAAACATGGTACTGACTGCAGCCATTGCAGCCATTATCATCCTGATGGCCTTTGTACCTTACGTAGGCTATATCAATCTGGTGGTAATCAAAGCCACTCTAATCCATGTACCCGTCATTATTGGATCTGTTATTTT
This sequence comes from uncultured Lachnotalea sp., assembly GCA_948470255.1. Classification (GTDB taxonomy): domain Bacteria; phylum Bacillota; class Clostridia; order Lachnospirales; family Lachnospiraceae; genus Lientehia. Next base: position 8,277 of record CAOKOS010000034.1, on the reverse strand, counting down.
AGGACCGAAAAAGGGCGCGGTTTTAGGATTTGTCTTTGGGCTGACAAGCCTCATCAACAACACCTTCAATCCCAGTCTTTTGTCATTTGCATTTTCACCGTTTTACTCTGGCGGTAATTTGTGGAGCATTGTCATCTGCTTCCTTCCGCGGATTCTGGTGGGAGTAGTCCCGTACTTTGTGTACAGAGGTGTCATGAAGCTGGGAAATGAAAGAAAGGCGGTAGAATATGTGGCCCTGCCTTTTGCAGGAGTGGTGGGGGCCCTTGTCAATACCCTTCTCGTTATGAACCTGATTTATTTCTGCTTTGCATCTCAGTTTGCGGCGGCAAAGGAGATTGCCGTCAGCGCCGTTTACCAGGCCATCATGGTCATCATTGTGGCCAACGGTGTTCCGGAAGCCATTGTGGCGGCTATACTTACTTTGGCTGTGGGAAAGGTGCTGTTGCATTTTAGAGGATAAGTTGTACCTGAAAAGGGCTGTTGCAAAATATCAGGATATTTTGCAACAGTCTTTCTTTTACATTGTAATTTTCCATATTTTGTGATAAACTACTTTGGAATTACAGGCATTAAGACTGGTTCTTGGTATAAATAATCCAAAGCCCTTTCAAAAGAAGCCCGTCGTCGATGATAATTTTATGGCGGCAGTGGGGAATGATAATCTTGGACAGGCCGCCGGTGGCCAGGACTGTGGGCTGTTGGCCCAGTTCCCCGGCAAAGCGGTCGATCATACCGTCCAGCATGGAAGCGCTTCCGAGAATGATACCGCTTCGCATACATTCTATAGTGTTTTTACCGATGGCATGTCTGGGGGATTCTAAGCTGATATTGTGGAGCTGGGCAGCCTTCTGGGACAGGGACTCCAGGGAAACGCGGACGCCGGGCATGATGGCGCCGCCGATATAATTATGGTTTTTATCCACACAGGTGATGGTGGTGGCAGTGCCCATATCAATCACCAGGAAGGGAGCCTTGTATTCCCGGATACCGGCTACGGCAGTGACCACCAGATCACTTCCGACAGTGGCGGGGTTGTCCATGAGGATGTTCAGCCCTGTTTTTAAGCCGGGACCCACCACAAGACAGGGCCTTCCAATGATTTTTTCTACAGAAAGCTTTACTGTGTTGGAAATGGGAGGGACTACTGATGACAGGATAGCGCCCTCCAGGCCCCTGGGGTTGATATGGTAAAGCTCCAGGATATTTTTAAATGTAATGGCGTATTCCAGGGCGGTTTGGTTCAGGTTGGTGGATATGCGCTCCACAAAATAGGTCTGCCTGGCGTCAATGCATCCGATGACAATATTGGTATTGCCGATATCAATGGCAAGAATCATAAAATTCCGGTCCTTTCCGGCGGCGGCGCCGCCATAAGCATTAGCCGAAACGGCTACGGTGCGATTATAGCATGGATTGACGGCCGGCGCAAGGATGAAGGAGAATAACCATGTTAAAAGGAAAAACAGTACTTTTGGGGGTTTCCGGAAGTATTGCGGCTTATAAAACGGTGAATCTGGCAAGACTTTTAAAAAAGGAACATGCAAAAGTCCATGTATTGATGACTAAAAACGCGGAGAATTTTATTACAGCGACGACTTTTGAGACATTGACAGGGACGAAATGCCTGATTGATACTTTTGACCGGAACTTTGAATTTTCTGTGGAGCACGTGGCTTTGGCGAAACAGGCAGATCTGGTGATGGTGGCTCCGGCCAGCGCCAATATTATAGGAAAGATTGCCAATGGGATTGCAGACGATATGCTGACGACCACGGTGATGGCCTGTCCCTGTAAAAAGCTCATTGCTCCTGCCATGAATACCAATATGTATCATAATCCCATTGTACAGGATAATATCACAAAATTGAAAAGCTTTGGATATGAGTTTGTGGAACCGGTGGTGGGGATGCTTGCCAACGGGGATACCGGAAACGGAAAGATGGCAGACGAGGAGACATTGCTTTCTTATATTATGAAAGAACTGGCATGTGAAAAAGATTTGACGGGACAAAAGGTTCTGGTGACGGCAGGCCCCACCAGGGAATCCATTGACCCGGTCCGCTATATTACCAATCATTCCACGGGGAAGATGGGTTATGCTTTGGCAAAAGCGGCCATGTACCGGGGGGCCAGTGTGACCTTGGTGACAGGCCCTACAGCTATAAAGAAACCGGATTTTGTGAAGGTGGTGGAGATTACCACAGCGGCGGAGCTTTGTGAGGCGGTGTGTGCTGTTTCTGAGGAACAGGATATTATCATTAAGGCAGCGGCAGTGGCGGATTACCGTCCGGCCAGTGTCAGCAGCGAAAAAGTGAAAAAAAGCGGGGATCAAATGTCCATTGCCCTTTGCCGGACAGAAGATACCTTAAAGGTTTTAGGGGAAAAGAAACGGAAAGGGCAGTTTCTATGCGGTTTTTCCATGGAGACAGAACATATGGTGGAACATTCCAGGGAAAAGCTTCACAAAAAGAATTTGGATATGATTGTGGCAAATAATCTGAAGATGAAGGGGGCCGGATTTGGCACGGATACCAATGTGATTACGATTTTAACAAAGGACGGAGAGCGCCCGCTTCCTATTATGAGTAAGGAGGAGGCCGCCCACCGGATTCTGGATGAGATTTTGGAACAGAGGAGAAAGCATGAGGCGGATTCTTAAATTTCTTACCAGCCGTATGGTCTGGGTTGCCATTGTCATGATATTGCAGGTGGCCTGGATTGTGGCCGCAGTACTGCTTTTGGGAAGATATTACTGGGCGATTACGGTGGTTTTATCGCTGATCGGGTTGGGCCTGGTGATCTATATCATGCGCCAATGGTATAATCCGGCTTACAAACTGGCCTGGAGTATTCTGATTTTAAGTGTTCCTATTGTAGGGACGATCCTGTATCTTTTGTTTGGCCGGGCCAATGCCATTGTGGCCCACAGAAAGACCCATGAGCGTATTGACCATGAGTTATATCCTCTTATGGAACAGCCGGAAGGAATCGAAAAGGAACTTTCTAAAGTAGATCCGGCAGTGGCCAGACAGTTTTCTTATCTTTATAAAACAGTTCATTTTCCAGCCGGCAGAAATGGCTTCACCCATTATTTTTCCAGCGGGGAAGAATATTTTGAGCAGCTGTGTCAGGCATTAAACGAGGCAAATCAGTTTATTTTTCTGGAATATTTTATCATTGAGCGGGGATATATGTGGGAGACGATTCTTTCCATTCTGGAGAGGAAAGTGAAAGAAGGAGTGGAAGTCCGCCTCCTTTACGATGATGTGGGCTGTATCTGGTTACTTCCCAGGGACTATCCTGAATTTCTTGAAGCCAGAGGGATCGTATGCAGACGATTTAATCTTCTGCGGCCGGTGATGTCAGCGATTTTCAACAATCGGGATCATCGGAAAATCACAGTGATTGACGGGCATACGGCTTTTTGCGGAGGATTAAACCTGGCTGATGAGTATATTAATAGGAAGGAACGCTTTGGACACTGGAAAGATGGCGGGGTTGTCATAAAGGGGGAGGCAGTCTGGAATTATACATCCATGTTTCTTGGAATGTGGAATTCTATCCATCATACGGATTTTGATTATGGAAAATATAAAAAGGATCCGGAGAGCTTCCACGCAGGGAAAGGAAAGATGGATGGCGGCTGGCCGGAAATCCAGGGTTATGTGCTTCCCTATGGGGATTCCCCTCTAGACCATGAGTGTAGCGGGGAAAATGTATATCTGAATATTATTCATAATGCAAAAAAATATGTGTATATCTATACACCATATTTGATTATTGACCACGAAATGACAGTTTCTTTGACTTTGGCAGCAAAAAGCGGCGTGGATGTCAGGATTATGCTTCCCCATATTCCTGATAAAAGGCTGATTTTTATGCTGAGCCGTTCCTATTATGCAAGGCTTTTGGCGGCAGGCGTTAAAATTTATGAATATTTACCAGGTTTCCTTCATACAAAAGCTTTTGTATCGGACGATACCCTGGCGGCCATTGGCAGTATTAATTTGGATTACAGGAGTTTATACCTGCATTTTGAGTGCGGGACTCTTTTATACAGGACAGAGGCTGTGGCAGAGCTTAAAGCGGATTTCATGGAAACCATGGAGGAAAAAGCCATGGAGATTACCATGGAATTTTGCAGGAAACGACCTGTGTATGAAAAGATACTTGTATCGGTCATGCATTTGTTCGCCCCTTTGTTTTAGACCACAGAAAAATAACAGGAGGAAGGATACGTGGCATTATCACAGCAGGAAATTTTGAAAAAAGAGATAGAAAGGCGGAGGACCTTTGCAATTATTTCCCACCCGGATGCAGGAAAAACCACATTGACAGAAAAGTTTCTTCTCTATGGCGGGGCCATCAACCTTGCTGGGTCGGTGAAGGGGAAGAAGACGGCAAAACATGCGGTTTCCGATTGGATGGAGATTGAAAAGCAGAGAGGGATTTCTGTCACTTCATCTGTACTTCAGTTTCAATATGGGGATTTCTGCATTAATATTTTGGATACACCAGGCCACCAGGATTTTTCAGAGGACACTTACAGGACACTGATGGCGGCTGATTCAGCGGTGATGGTTATTGATGCCAGTAAAGGTGTGGAAGCCCAGACCATTAAACTGTTTAAGGTCTGCCTTCTCCGGCAGATACCGATTTTTACCTTTATCAATAAAATGGATCGGGAAGCAGGGGACCCCTTCGAGTTGATGGATGAGATTGAGTCGGTCCTTGGCATTGCCACTTGTCCTGTTAACTGGCCCATTGGCTCTGGCAAGGAGTTTAAAGGCGTCTATGAGCGGGATAAAAAATGCATTACCACTTTTACAGCAGCCATGAATGGCCAGAAGGAGGTGGAGGCGAAGGAACTGCTGATGTCCGACCCCCGGATTGATGAGGTTATCGGGGAGAGAGGACACAGCCAGCTTTTGGAAGATATTGAGCTTCTGGACGGAGCGGGGCAAGAACTGGATATGGAGCTGGTACGGCAGGGGAAACTGTCTCCAGTATTTTTTGGCTCTGCACTGACGAATTTTGGAGTGGAAACCTTTTTGAAGCATTTCTTGAACATGACGACACCTCCCCTTGCAAGGAGGGCGGATGCAGGGGTGGTCGATCCTGTATCCGAAGAGTTTTCTGCTTTTGTTTTTAAAATCCAGGCCAATATGAATAAGGCCCACAGGGACAGGATCGCGTTTATGCGTATTTGTTCCGGGAAGTTTGAGGCGGGGATGGAAGTCAACCATGTCCAGGGAGGCAGGAAAGCAAAGCTTTCACAACCGCAGCAGATGATGGCTCAGGAACGGAAAATTGTGGAGGAAGCTTATGCAGGGGATATTATCGGTGTGTTTGACCCGGGCCTGTTTTCCATTGGAGATACTTTTACATCTTCCGGGAAGAAATTTGCTTATGAAGGGATTCCTACTTTTGCGCCTGAGCATTTCGCAAGGCTTAAGCAGATGGATACCATGAAGCGGAAACAGTTTTTAAAGGGAGTCAATCAGATTGCCCAGGAAGGGGCGATTCAGATTTTTCAGGAATTTAATACCGGTATGGAAGAGATTATTGTCGGTGTTGTGGGGGTGCTTCAGTTTGACGTGCTCCTATTCCGCCTGAATAACGAGTATAATGTGGAGGTGAAGCTGGAACCGCTTCCTTATGAGCATATCCGCTGGATCGCCAACAAGGATGAGGTAAACGTGGAGAAGCTTCAGGGAACTTCTGACATGAAGAGGGTGAAAGATTTAAAGGGGAATCCATTGCTTCTTTTTATCAACAGCTGGAGCGTCGGCATGGTTTTGGATAGGAATCCGGGACTTGAACTTGCCGAATTCTCGAGGAACTGAAACATATACAGGCTGTCTGCATAAAATAAGGTAAGGAATGATTGCCTGGAGACTTCCCTGTGCGTATCAGTGATTTAAGAATGAAAGAGGTTATCAATATCTGTGACGGAAAACGTCTTGGTTTTATTACCGATGCGGAGTTTGACTGCAGGTCTGGTTGTATTCTGAATTTTATTATACCGGGGCCGGCTCACATCTGCGGGTTTCTTGGAAGAGACACGGAATATGTGATTCCTTTTCATTGCGTGGAGCAGATTGGGGAGGATTTTGTGCTGGTAAAAGCAGTGACAGAAGAGTGCCTGAATAAATGTAAATAGGTATGGGCCAGATTATACCAAGGAGGAGGGGTATCATGAAATGTCCGTTTTGCAGTAATGAAAACAGTAGGGTCATTGATTCCAGGCCAACGGAGGAACATAACGCTATCCGCAGACGGCGTCAGTGCGAGGCCTGCGGGGGGAGGTTTACCACTTATGAGAAGATTGAGACGATTCCTCTCATGGTGGTGAAGAAAGATGAAACCAGGCAGCTTTATGACCGGTCGAAGATAGAGGCCGGGGTTCTTCTGGCCTGCCACAAGCGCCCCATATCTGCCCAGGAGATCAATCGCCTGGTGGATGCGGTGGAAAATGAAGTTTTTAATCGCGAAGAAAAGGAAATCACCACTACAACCATTGGGAATCTGGTGATGGACAAGCTGAAGGTGCTGGATGAAGTGGCTTACGTCCGTTTTTCTTCTGTATACCGGGAATTTAAGGATGTGAATACTTTTTTGCAAGAGCTGGAAAAGCTATACAAAGGCAGGAAACAATCATGAGATTCAAAAGTTTTTATCCTGATGAATATGTAGATTCTTCTTATGGGATTGATTACAGCGCTCTTTATGGGAAAGGGGTACGCGGGCTTTTATTTGATATTGACAATACACTGGTACCCCATGGGAAGCCGGAGACAAAAGAGGCGGTGGAGCTTTTTGGACGCCTCCACGCTATGGGTTTTGAAACCTGCCTCATTTCCAACAATCAGAAGCCGCGGGTAGAGCCGTTTGCAAAAGCTATGGATACCAGATATATTTATAATGCCCATAAGCCCTCGGTGAAAAATTACCGGAGGGCCATGAAAGAGATGGGGACAAATGAGAAAACCACGGTCTTTGTGGGGGATCAACTTTTTACGGACGTATATGGGGCAAAGAGAAGCGGTATTTACAGTATTCTTGTAAAGCCAATTCATCCAAAGGAAGAAATTCAGATTGTGCTTAAGCGGCGCCTTGAGCGGATCGTCCTGTATTTCTATAAAAAATCCTTGAAAAAACAAGGGATATAGTATAGAATGAAACAGATAGACAAGTTGAACTTAAGGAGGAATATCAGGAAATGGTGTCAGCTGGTGATTTTAGGAACGGCATTACTGTGGAAATCGAAGGAAACGTATTTCAGATTATTGAATTTCAGCATGTAAAGCCCGGAAAGGGCGCGGCTTTTGTCAGGACTAAGTTAAAGAATATTAAGAGCGGCGGTGTGGTGGAAAAAACGTTCCGGCCCACGGAAAAATTTGAAAATGCCCATATTGACCGGGTAGATATGCAGTATCTTTACAGTGACGGAGATTTATTCTATTTTATGGACGTCAATACCTACGACCAGGTTCCGTTAAACGGGGAAATGGTTGGAGATGCCCTGAAGTTTGTGAAGGAAAATGAAATGGTTAAAATCTGTTCTCATAAGGGACAGGTATTCTCCATTGAGCCGCCTTTGTTTGTGGAGCTGGAGATCACGGAGACAGAGCCGGGATTCAAGGGTGATACGGCTACTGGGGCGACAAAGCCTGCCACAGTGGAAACAGGGGCAGTTGTTTATGTGCCGTTGTTTGTAGACCAGGGTGATAAGATCAAGATTGATACCAGGACTGGTGAATATCTGTCAAGAGCATAGAGAGCAGCGCCGTTGTAAAGTAGAGGAGCCATCTATTTTTCAGCGGCCTTTTTTACCATATGGGAAAGTGCAGTCCGGGGAGAGGAAATCAGCCTTTCAGTCACCGCTCACGCGCGGGAAGCTTAACCATCAGAAGCTTCCCGCGTTCTGATTTTATCTGACAAAAAATCACTACATTTTTCACTAAAAAACTGGACATATATGCTTAAAAATGATAAAATTCCGGTATAAAAAACAGAAAGGAGCCATAAAATGACAGATCACCAGTTATTGTTTGCGATGTCCGACTTGTTGGATAAGAAATTAAAATCAGAGCTGCAGCCGATACGGAATGATATAAGAGAACTGCATCAGGATATGGAACTGCTTCAGACAGAAGTAAAGGGGCTATGCCAGGATGTGGGAAATCTTCAGGAGGACATGAAAGAACTCCAGACAGAAGTGAAGGATGTGCGCCAGGATGTGGGAAATCTTCAGTTGGATATGAAAGAACTCCA
>CAOKOS010000033.1 GCA_948470255.1 uncultured Lachnotalea sp. | reverse complement strand
ACCTCACTTTCAATTTGTCGGACAATATATCAAAATATTTTGATGTTAGATCTCTAGATAAACGCCACCTTACTATGATGGCGTTTATCTGTCACACGAAAGGCATCTGTCCCCTTGTTCCGCGACTGGTGTGGTAATAGCCAGTAGCAATTTCACAGCGTTATTCCTGCCACTCTCGCTCAAACGATAATGCGTCCATTTGCCCTCTTGACGGCTCACAACAAGTCCTGAATCACACAAAATTCTCATGTGATAGGACAGGCCGGATTGCGTCAAATCCATCGGCTCTTGCAGAACACAGGCACATTTTTCGCCGCTTCGCAGTTGTTCCAGAATGGCTAGGCGTTTAGGGTCGCACAGGGCCTTAAATACTTTTGCGTTTTCTTGGTATGCCTCCATTCACTCTCCCTCAAATCAATTTTTTTTGATATGTTTTAGTATATGCGGTATAAGTTTGTTTGTCAATAGTGCTTTGCAAATTTTGAAAAAGACCTATCCGTTCCCAAAATCCATATTATGCATCGTTTTCTTCTGGCGGTTCCAGACTGCTTATGTTAAAATAACAAAATGGAGGTAAAATGAAATGGCACTGGATGGAATTGTAATCGCCTGTATGGCAAAAGAAATGAATGAACGCATGACGGGGGGACGGATCACAAAGATCGCCCAGCCGGAGGCTGATGCCCTGATGCTCACCATAAAAAACCAAAAAGATACCTGGAAATTATTTCTCTCTGCAGGGGCCAGCCTTCCCCTGGTTTATTTTACACAACAGCAAAAACCGAATCCTATGACTGCTCCAGGATTTTGTATGCTTCTCAGAAAACACATCGGAGGAGGACGTATCCTCTCTGTTTCGCAGCCGGGATTAGAACGTATCCTGATAATTGAAATCGAACATCTCAACGAGATGGGCGACGTCTGCCGTAAAAAGCTCATCGGAGAATTCATGGGAAAGCACAGTAATCTGATTTTCTGCAATGATGAAGATACCATCATCGACAGTATCAAGCATATCCCTCTTTCGGTAAGCTCTGTCCGGGAAGTCCTTCCGGGACGGCCTTATTTTATTCCTGACACCATGCAGAAAAGAGATCCTTTAACCATCACAGAAGCGGCTTTTTTTTCTGTTCTTTCTGAAAAGCCTGTCCCTCTCTCCAAAGCGCTTTATACCGGTTTTACCGGCTTGAGCCCTGTCATGGCGGAAGAAATCTGCCACTCTTCCTCTCTGGACGGCAGGGCAGATTTCAAAAGCCTGTCAAACCTTGAGCAGACTCATCTTTTTGGAATTTTCCGTACTTTTATGGAAGACATCAAAAAAGGGAACTTTACGCCCTGCATTTTTTACGACCGGCAGGTTCCTACTGAGTTTTCTGCCCTTCCGCTGGGCCACCTGCCCGGTTACGAAAGGAGGGATTTCCCCTCCATCAGCCAGGCGCTGGAGACATACTATGCATCCAGGGAAACTGTTGTACGTATCCGCCAGAAATCCACAGAACTGCGCCATACGGTCCAGACTGCCCTGGAACGGAACCGGAAAAAATATGAGCTGCAAGAAAAACAGCTGAAGGACACAGAAAAGCGGGATAAATTCCGCATATACGGAGAATTACTCAACACCTACGGTTATGGCGCAGAGCCAGGCGCAAAAAGCCTCACTGCCCTCAATTATTATACCAATGAAACCATAACGATTCCCCTGGACGACACCATGACGCCCCAGGAAAATGCAAATAAGTATTTTGAACGGTATGGAAAACTGAAACGGACTTATGAAGCCTTGACAGAACTGATTCAGGAGACCAAAAGTGAAATTGATTATCTGGAATCCGTTTCCGCTGCTTTGGATATTGCGGAGGTGGAAGCAGATCTGCTCCAGATCAAAGAAGAACTTCGGGAAGCCGGTTTTGTGAAAAAGCGGGGGCTGAAAGATAAAAAAGCAAAAATCTCCAGCGTACCCCTACACTTTTTATCCTCTGACGGATATCATCTTTATGTTGGAAAAAATAATCTTCAGAATGAAGAACTGACTTTCCATTTTGCTTCAGGAAGCGACCTGTGGTTCCATGCAAAAGGGATTCCCGGCTCCCATGTCATTGTAAAAACAGAGGGGGCCTCCAAAGAAAGCCTGCCCGACCGTCTCTTTGAGGAGGCCGGCGGGCTGGCCGCCTATTATTCAAAAGGGCAGGGAAACGATAAAGTTGAAATTGATTATGTGGAAAAAAAGCAGGTGAAAAAGGTAAACGGCTCTAAACCGGGGTTTGTCATTTACCATACGAATTATTCCATGGTGGCTGTCCCCTCCCTTACAGGGCTTATCGAATTAAAAGACTGAATATTCCCAACAGGAATTTGCTCCCGCATTTGCCCCACCTGGGCCAGGTCAATCTCCGCCGTGAGAAGCGTCTCTTCGTCTCCTCCGGCCTGGCAAAGCACGTCTCCCCAGGGGGACACAAAAATGGAATGGCCATAGGAAATGTAAGAAGCAGTTTCATCGCCGGCAGGCGCGGCTCCGATTGTGAAAAGCTGGTAATCCACAGCTCTCGCCCGAAATAAAAGCTCCCAGTGGCGCGGCCCAGTCGTCCTGTTAAAAGCCGCCGGGCAGAAAACTGCCAAGGCTCCCCGGTCTGCCATGTCCCGGAACAATTCCGGAAAGCGGATATCAAAACAGATACAAAGCCCCATTGGTCCAAATTCTGTGGAAAACACCGTAGCCCCCTCTCCGGGGCTTAAGGTGTCGGATTCCCTGAAAGACTGGCCTCCCCGGACACAGATGTCAAAAAGATGTACTTTCCGGTGTCTGGCCAACAGCTTTCCTTTTCTGTCAAAAACAAAGGACGCATTGTAAATCTTCCCGTCTGCATCCCGCTCCGGTATGCTTCCGCCAACCAGATAAATTCCATTTTTCCCGGCGGCTTCAGAAAGCCTCCTCACCGTCTCCCCGTCAGCACTTTCCGCATAAAGAGGGAAACCGGAAGTTTCATAAGGGCAGGAAAACATCTCAGGAAGCGCCGCAAAATCAGAGCCCAATGCCGCCGCCTTTGCAATCTGCCGTTCCGCCTCCAGAAGGCTTTTTTCTTTTGTTTCCCGTACTCTCATCTGAATTACTGATATCTTCATGGTTTAATAAACCTCCATTATTTCCCGTCAGTTAAAATACGGAAAATCAAGCCCTTCTGTCTCTTGCAACCTTTCCAAATCAATGCTATAATCTGTTTGATTTTCTAATAAAACCTTTTACGGAGGCCCCTTTATGGAACAGAACACAAAGAAAAACATTTTTATCTCCCTCATCGACCACATTTCAAGCTGCATGGCGCCCATCATTCCCATGGTTATCGCCGGAGGGCTGGTGAAGCTTCTTGTGGTCATCCTGACCATGACTGGCCTCCTGGCAGAAGGGACTTCCACGGAAGCAGTACTCTCCCTCATCGGGGATGCGCCCCTTTATTTTCTTCCGTTCTTCCTGGCTTATACGGCCTCAGCCCATTTCCATGTAAATCCCATCCTGGCCATCGGAGCCGTGGGCGTTTTAATGAGTCCGTCCTTTGTGGAACTCGCAAACAGTTCCGGCAATCTGTCTTTTGCCGGAATCCCGTTAATCAAGGCCACTTATTCCTACAGCACCATTCCCGTTATTCTTCTGGTGGCCGTCATGGCCTGGATTGAAAAGCTGGTACATAAACTGATGCCAAAAGCCGTGGACGATATTCTCTCCCCCCTTGTTATCCTGCTTCTTTCCTCCCTGGCCGGGCTTCTTGCTATCGGCCCTTTGGGCACCCTCATCGGAAACGCATTATCCGGCGCCATCGCCTGGCTGCAGCTTCACGCACCCTGGCTGGCCTGGACTGTATTTGCCGCCACAACCCCGCTTCAAATCCCGACAGGGACACAATGGGTTTTTGTGGCAACTGCCATAACCCAGATTGGAAGTACCGGCCTGGACAATGGGCTCATGGTCGGTTATTTTATCCTGGCCCTTTCCATGAGCGGTGTTGCGGCCGCCATCTTCCTGAAAGCAAAAACCACTGCTTTAAAGAAAATTGCTTTAAGCAGCGGTCTCACTATTTTTCTGGCTGGAGTTTCGGAACCTGTAATTTTCGGACTATGCCTCCGCTATAAGAAACCGCTGATCACCGCCATATTGGGCTGTGCTGCCGCCGGGCTTTACCAGGGTATCGTCACCATCCACTGTTATGTCTACGCTTTTCCTGCCGTTCCCTCCTGCTTGATGTTTGCAAGCGGGGAAGAACCTGGCAACTTCCTGAAAGCCATGATTGCGGCCGCCATCGCCTTCGGCGTTTCATTTGTCCTCACATTGTTCTTTGGCGGCCAGCTGGATTCAGAAGAAAATCCCGGTGTAGAAAGCTGCTGATACCTACAGCTCTCCGCATAAAAATTTTTTCAGCAGGCTTTAGTAACCAAGTTCCTCTCCCACCAGGATCACTTTGATCCGGCCCGCCGGGCGGCAGTTCCTGGTGGTGAGAAGCTGGTTACAGATACATTCAGGAGACTTACAGTCCCCACATACCCCTGTCACGGTACACGGTGTATTTTTTAAAAACCTCTGCTGGTTTAAAGGGGCCGCCACGGTCCGCGCCCGCGCCATGGCATCTTCTGCCGTCTTCACCACTTTATTCATTCCGGCAACCACAATGACATATTTAGGGCCAAAGACTATGGCCGCCACTCTGTTTCCATTTCCATCCACATTCACAAGCTGCCCGTCTTCACTGATTCCATTGGCGCTGGTCAAATAGTAGTCCACCGTCAGCGCTTCCATGGTGGCTTTTCTCTTTTCCTCGTCAGTCACTGCCTTATCCCGGTCAATGGCTTTATAATTTCCTTCAGAAACAGATTTCGTCAGGCCAATATCCCGGATAGTCATGGAACCGCCCCAGGAAACAGAAGCTCCCTCTTCCATCCATTCCAAAGCCTTCTTTCTGGCCTCCTCCCCTGTTTTGCAATAACAAGCTTCAAACCCTCTCCCCTGCAGGTTCTTTACGACAGTATCCCCTCTTTTTTCATAAAACAATTCTCGCGGCGTCATATTATCCTCCTATAAAATTTTTGATTTTATTTCTGTACTGTCGATTGACAAGGACACACTCCTGCTGGATGTTCTTGTCAACCGACGGTATGGCTTCAGATGTAAAAACTTTTGGATCCTGCCTGATACGTCTTCCCCTGGTAAATCCCCCTGGCCTTCATATCCTGATGAAGCCTGTTAAATACCCGTTTTTTGTCTCCGCTCCAAAGGGGGGCAAGCAGCAGCCGTTTGGGTCCGTCTCCTGTAATCCGGTGTACCACAGTCTCCGGCCTCAGCCGTTCTAAAGCAACAAACAGAAACTCTTCATACTCTTCAAAAGAAAGGGCTTTCACCTTCCCTTCCCGGTAAAGCTCTGCCAGCCGCGTCCCCTCCAAAATATGAAGGAGCTGAAGCTTGACTCCCTCAACGGCCTGGCTATTCAAATAATCAATAGTTGAAAGCACCTCTCCCAGCCCTTCACCCGGAAGCCCCAAAATCACATGGGCAATGACCGGAATCCCCGCTTCAAACAGCCGTTTCCTTGCATCTGTAAAACAGGAAAGGGGATAACCTCGGCGGATAAAATCTGCTGTTTCTTCCACCGCTGTCTGAAGTCCCAGCTCCACCCATATGGGCTTTCTCTGATTCAGCCTGGAAAGAAGGGCAACTGTTTCTTCCGGCAGACAGTCCGGCCGGGTGGCAATGGAAACCACTTCCACCTCTTCATCATCCATGGCCTCGGAAAAAAGCTGGTCAAGTTTTTCCACCGGACCGTAAGTGTTCGTATAAGCCTGAAAATACGCAATATAACCATAAGGCATTTGTTTCGGAAGTTTTCCCGCAACTTGAAGCCGCGCTTTTTTCAGCTGTTTTGTCACGGACTCTTCTTTCCCCGCCGCAAAATCCCCAGAACCGCCCTCACTGCAGAAAATACAGCCACCTTTTCCAAAACCGCCTGCTCTGTTGGGACACCCGAGGCCGCCGTTTAAAGACAGGCGGTAAAGCTTTTTCCCAAACTGCGCTTTAATTTCTTCATCAAAAGAACGATACAGTTTCCCATGCGACACACCGTAAAGATTCATAATGCCATAAGGAGCGCCTGAAGCTCCTCAACTGTAGCGACAAGTGTCTCCGCCCCGGCTTCAGAAAGCTCTTCTTCGCTTCCATATCCGTAAAGGATGCCGACACAGCCCACCCCCGCTTTTCGCGCTCCGATGACGTCATTCTTTCTGTCTCCCACCATCACGACGGATTCTTTCCTATCTTCCGCACCAAACCGGCGAAGGGCTTCTCTGATCACATCTTCCTTTTGGGTTTGTTTCCCGGAAAGCTCAACTCCCACAATAAATTCAAAATATTTATCAATTCCAAAATGTTTCAGGATAGGGACAGCAAACACCTCCGGCTTTAAAGTAGCAACCCCCAGACGCTTTCCAGAAGCCTGAAGCGCTCCCAGCATTTTGGCAATTCCGGGATAAATTTTATTTTCATACATTCCCTTTTCCCGAAACCGTTCCCTGTATTTCTCCACTGCAAAATCCGCCTGTTCTTCTGTAAAGCCATAAAGTTCCCTATACATGTCAAACAGGGGAGGGCCAATAAAAGGCGTCAGTTTTTCCCTGTCCGGCTCATGGTATCCAAGAGCCTCCATTCCATACTGGACACAGCGTGTAATTCCCTCCTTCGGATCTGTCAATGTCCCATCCAGGTCAAATAATATGATTTTCGCCATCTGAAATTCCCCTTCGTTATTTTATCCAGTTATCCTTCTGTCCCAATGATCTTTTTCGTTTTCCATTTTCCGCTGGCAAAACGACCGCCTGAAATCAAAGCCCCCACAGCCCAGCCAATGGGGATCGCCCACCAGATTCCGCTGGCTCCCATGGACGACGCTGAAAATAAATGGGCGCACACCACCCGCAAAGTAAAATTCGTCAAAGTCGCCGCCATAAAGACCTTCATGTCCCCCGCGCCGCGGAGCGCTCCGTTGAACACATTCATTGTCCCCATCAATACATAGAAGGAAGAAACCACACGGATATAATCAATTCCCACGCCAATAGCGGCAGCGCTCTCCCTGCTGTTCATAAAGGCATTTAAGAACATTCCCCCGAAGAAAAACAGCAGAGCCGCCAGGGACATGGAAATACCTGCGGAAATAATCAAGCCGGAAAAGAGTCCTGCTTTTACCCGTTCTGTCTTTCCCGCCCCCATATTCTGAGCCGTAAAGGTGGATACAGAATTCCCCACCTGTACCATGGGATTGATGGCGATGGTATCAATTTTTGTGGCCGCCGTGTATCCGGCGATCACCACGGAGCCATAGCTGTTTACAAGCCCCTGGACGAATACAAGGCCCAGAGAAACAATGGACTGCTGAATGGTGGTGGGAACCGCCAGACGGAACATCCTGGTCAAAAGCTTTACGTCAAAAAGCCCAGGCTTTTCTTCCGTTTCAATCCGCCTAAAATGCTTAAGCAGCACCATAAAGGACAATACCGCAGAAATCCCCTGTGCAATGAGTGTGGCCCACGCCACGCCCGGCACCCCCATTTTCAGCTGGATTACAAAATACAAATCCAGTATCACATTCAGCACAGAAGACAAGGTCAGAAAAATCAGTGGGAATCTGGATTCTCCCAGGGCGTTGAACACGGAATTTAAAATATTGTACATAAACAGAAATACAAGTCCCATACAATAAATCCGCAGGTATGACGCTGCATCCTCAAAAATATTCTCCGGCACCTGAATCCAGTTTAAAATCATCCGATGGGCCCCAAGCCCAAATATGGATAATGCGCTTCCCAAAAGGAACATAAAAATCAGTGATGTGGAAATCGCCGATTTCATGGTATCTATATGTTTTGCTCCAAAAAGCTGGGAAATCACCACGGAGCATCCGATTCCCATTCCCATGGCGACGGCAATAAACAAGAAAGTAATGGATGTGGTAGTCCCCACGGCCGCCAGGGCATCTTCCCCCACAAAATTCCCCACCACCATGGAATCAACCACGTTGTAAAGCTGCTGGAACAAATTGCCCAATACCATGGGCATCGCAAACTTAAAAAGCGTAGGAAATGGTCTTCCCACTGTCATATCCCTGGCCAACGAAATGCACCTTCTTCTCGTATATTTTAATGATATCATTTTCTCTAAAATATCATATTTTTTTCTTTTCCACAAGAATATGTTGCCACAAAAAATATATTGTGTTATGCTTGTCTCTGCCGCATAAAAATCCAAAACCATGGGATTTCCATGCGGCGGGAAAACTTTATTGACAAGTTCCAAATTATGAATGGAGTGGTACGTATGACAGAAGAAAAAATGACAACACCGCGGGAAAACAAAATGGGCACCATGCCCGTCAACAAACTGCTCATCAGCATGTCCCTTCCGATCATGATTTCCATGCTGGTCCAGGCCATGTACAATGTGGTGGACAGCGTATTCGTCGGAAGGCTTTCTGAGCACGCGCTGACGGCAGTTTCCATGGCATTCCCCATACAGAGCCTGATGATTGCCCTGGGAAGTGGCACTGCAGTCGGTATCAACGCCTACCTGTCCCGCAGTCTGGGTGAAAAAAATTTTGCACAGGCCGATGCTTCCGCATTAAACGGCATTTTCCTGGCTTTTCTTTCCTATCTGGCCTTTGCAGTTTTTGGTATTTTCGGAAGCCATCTGTATTTTACCAGCCAGATCGACATTCCCGAAATTGTAAACTATGGTACAGACTATCTTTCCATTTGTACGATTGTCTCTATCGGTATTTTCATGCAGCTCATCATGGAAAGGATTCTTCAATCCACCGGAAAGACCATTTATACCATGATCACCCAGGGAACCGGGGCCATTATCAATATTATTTTTGACCCGATTTTGATCTTCGGCTATTTCGGCTTTCCCCGCATGGAAGTTGCAGGAGCAGCCGTGGCCACTGTGTTGCCGCCTCCATGGCGTTTATTTTCAATCTCACAAAAAATAAAGAACTACATTTCAATTTTCGGAAGTTCCGCCCCAGTCTTTATGTAATCGGGCAGATCTATAAAGTAGGGATCCCTTCTATTATCATGCAGTCCATTGTGTCAGTCATGACCTTCCTTCTGAACAAGATCCTTTTGATGTTCTCTTCCACGGCAGTTTCCGTACTGGGAGTCTATTTTAAGCTGCAAAGCTTTATCTTCATGCCTGTATTCGGCTTAAATAATGGTATGATTCCCATTGTGGCCTACAACTACGGCGCCAGAAAAAAGAAACGGATCATCGACACCACCAAGTTAAGTGTCATGATCGCTGTCGGCATCATGCTGGTGGGCCTTCTGATTTTCCAGGTGATTCCGGCTACCCTGATTCGCATGTTCAACGATTCACCCGATATGGTCGCCATCGGTGTACCCGCCCTTCGGATCATCAGCTTCAGCTTCATCTTCGCAGGCGCCGGCATTGTCAGCTCTTCCGTGTTCCAGGCCCTGGGCAACGGGCTTTACAGCCTCATCATGTCAGTGGTCCGTCAAATTGTATTTATCGTTCCAACCGCTTACCTTTTTGCTATTACCCTGGGGTTAAATGCCGTTTGGTTTTCTTTCCCCATTGCGGAAATCTCCTCCATCCTGCTGGCAGTTTATTTCCTGAAAAAGACTTATGACCGCCAGCTGAAAGGATTGCCTGACTAAAAAGGGAGCCTAAACATCTGTTCTTTCCTCCCGGAACACCCTTCCGCAAAGAAAAAGACGCCGGTACTTGGAATTTCATTGGTTTTTGCTCTGAAATTCCAAGTACCGGCGTCTTTTTTCCTTTATAGGAAATTACGTCCTATGAGGAAAAACGGTTTTCTCTTAAGCCGCCCTATTACTCTCCCCAGGGGATATTGGGATGTTCAATTCCTTTATCCCGCAGCATCAAGTTCTCCACTGCCTCTGCAGCTTTCATTCCCTCAAAAAGTACTTTATTGATCTCTTTGGTGATGGGCATCTGTACATCGTATTTGTCTGCCAGCGCTGCAGCAGCTTTTGCACAATAGACGCCTTCCACCACCATCTGAACCTCTTCCATGGCTTCCTCCATGGTCTTTCCCTGCCCCATGAGAATTCCGGCCCGGCGGTTTCTGCTGTGTATACTGGCACAGGTGACGATCAGGTCGCCTACACCGCTTAACCCATACAGCGTTTCCATATGCGCCCCCATCTTGAGAGCCAGCCTGGTGATCTCCGCCATACCTCTCGTAATCAGCGCTGCCTTTGTATTGTCTCCATAACCTAAGCCGTCCGCCACACCGGCTGCCAGGGCAATGACATTCTTTAAAGAACCTCCCAGCTCAATCCCTATAATATCCGGGCTTGTATAGACCCGGAAAACCTTGCACATAAAAATATTCTGAATCAGCTCAGCTGTCTCTTTATCCTTTGCCCCCACCACACAGGTGGTCGGAATCCCGCGCCCCACTTCTTCCGCATGGCTGGGGCCGGAAAGCACAGCCACATTGGCCTGGGGTATTTCCTCCTCTATCTGCTCCGAAAGAGTCATGAGCGTATCTTCTTCAATGCCTTTAGCCACATTGACGATGATCTGTCCATCCTCCACATAAGGCTTCATTTTCCGCGCCGTCTGGCGGGTAAAAACGGAAGGCACAGAAAGGACCATAAGTTCCGCTCCCTTTACGCTGGCTTCCAAATCCCCGGTGATTTCCATATCCGACGGAATGGGAACCCCCGGCAGATTCTTATGTTCCCGTTTTTCCCTAAGCATAGCCACCTCATCTGGAATCGCTGACCACACTTTCACCGTATGCCCTTTTTTGTAAAGCAAAAGAGAAAGGGCCATTCCCCATGTACCAGAACCAATAATACTGATATTTGCCATAATCTCCACCTCCAAAGCCTTTCCAGCCCTTTTATTTCTTGGATCCAAATTTATTTTCCGTCCCGTTCAAAAGCCGTTTAATATTTGCCCTGTGGCGCCAGTATGCCAGTGACGCAAACACCAGCACCACCACATAAGACTCCGTAAGATAGGCCCCCGAAAGCGATAATAATCCGCCAAAGCCAAATCCCAGCCACATGCCCCCAAAAATCGTCACCACCAAAAGCGAACCGATGGAAACAATCCTGGTGGCTCCCACGCTGATGATAAAAGCAGCCAGACAAACCAGGGTAATCCTCCAGTCCATCGTAATAATCACACCGGAGGTGGCAGCAATCCCTTTTCCCCCTTTAAAATGCAAGTAAAAAGGGTAATTATGCCCCAGCACTACGCCTAAACCGCCGTATAACATAAGGAGCGGGGCCATTTCCGGCATATTTTTCCCATAAAGGTAACGAACCAACAGGCATAAAACTACGGACTTTAAAAAGTCGCCTAAGAATACGATGATCCCTGCCTTCTTTCCCAATACCCTGAGGGCATTGGTGGTCCCAGAATTTCCACTTCCATACTGTCGGATATCCTTATGAATGATTTTGCCGTAAAGATAACCGGTCTGAATAAGCCCAAAGGCGTAGCCGGCTGCAAGACAGATAATGCGTTCCATGATCAATCTTTGTCCTTTCTCTCTCTGGTAATGAACCGGAGGGATGTCCCGCCGAAGCCGAAAGCGTCGCGAATTTTATTTTCCAGATACCTGGTATAAGAAAAATGCATAAGCTCCTTGTCATTGACAAAGAGGACAAAGGTGGGCGGCTTCACCGACACCTGTGTCATATAAAAGATCTTCAAACGATGGCCCCTGTCTGAAGGCGGCTGCTGCAAAGCCACAGCTTCCATGAGGATTTCATTGAGGACACCTGTGGAAATCCGCAGGTTCTGATTCTCAATGACCACATCAATACGGTCAAACAGTTTGGGGAGCCTCTGGCCTGTAACTGCTGAAATATAAAGGATATCCGCATAAGGCATAAAAGAAAGAATTTCCCGGATTTTCGCAGAAAATTTATTTACCGTACCCGTATCCTTTTCAATGGCATCCCACTTGTTGACGGCAATAATCACGCCTTTTCCCCGCTCATGGGCAATGCCGGCAATCTTCGCGTCCTGCTCAGTCACACCTTCCCTGGCGTCGATGACCAGCACCACCACATCGGCCCGCTCCACTGCAGTCACTGTGCGGATAATGCTGTAGCGTTCCAGTTCCTCTTTTATTTTACTTTTCCTGCGAAGCCCCGCCGTGTCAATAAACACATACTCCCTGCCATTCCTCTTGATCACTGTATCAATGGCATCCCTGGTGGTCCCGGCAATATCCGATACGATCACCCGGTTTTCCCCCAGAAGCTTATTAATTATAGAAGATTTCCCCACGTTTGGTTTTCCCACGATGGCAATGCGCGGCCTTTCATCCTCCTCCTCTTCACCTGCCCCCGCCGGAAAATGCCCCACCACTTCGTCAAGAAGATCACCGATGCCAAGCTTTGAGGCAGCCGAAACCGGAACAGGATCGCCAATGCCAAGATTATAAAACTCGTACACATCCGGCATAAATTTTTCAAAACTGTCCACCTTGTTGACAGCTAACACCACCGGCTTTGCCGAACGCCGCAGCATATCTGCAACTTTAGCGTCCGCATCCTGGAGTCCCTGACGCACATCGGTGATAAACACAATCACATCTGCCGTGGCAATGGCGATTTCTGCCTGCTCCCGCATCTGTGACAGGATGATGTCTTTCGTATCCGGCTCGATCCCCCCTGTATCAATCAGGGTAAAATACCGGTCCAGCCAGGTACAGTCCGCATAAATCCTGTCGCGGGTGACTCCTGGCGTATCTTTGACAATGGAAATCTTATCCCCGGCAAGCGCATTAAACAAGGTAGATTTCCCCACATTTGGGCGGCCTACAATGGCCACGATTGGCTTACTCATTGATTCACTCCTTCATATGGCCGGTATCTGCCTTCCGGCCCGCCAGTTTTCCCGGCTCCTATCAGGGCGTTTACAAATTCCCGCCCGCTTGATTGTACAACACTAATGTCTATTTGTAAAACAGATTTTACGGTTTCCAATGAAATATCATCCAAAAAGACCTCTTCCCCGCTTTTAAACATATTAACCGGAAGAAGCAGTTTTTCCCCGAGCTCCTTTCCCGAAAGGCCAGCCATCAAATCCTGTCCTGTAATCAGGCCGGACACGGTAATCCGCTCTCCGAAAAAGTGGTTAGGAATGGAATACACCAAAACAGACAGACCTGGGAAACGGCCGCAGACCTGACGGGCCAGCTCCCTGATAAAAGGCGCGGCCAGTTTTCCCGTGGCGATGGAAATGGTCCTGGTTTCTGAAAACCTCCCGGCTTCCTCCTGGGAAACTTCCAAAAGGCTTTCCCGGACTTCTTCCTCCAAAAGCCGCATCATCCCCACGCCATTTTCCAGCTGCAGATATCCGTCATATCGCTCTTCTTCTGGAAGCGCCTTCCCCGTCATCAAATAAAATTCATCGCTGGCATGTATAAAATAGCAGCCATGCTCTTCATAAAACACCTTCTGCCACCGTTCAATGCGGCTGATGGTATCCTCCATATCCTCCCGTGATAAAGGCTCCAGGGGATATAGGCCCTCCCTGTATTTTGTAAGCCCCACAGGCACCACAGAGACGCTGCGCATATGGGGCAGGAATTTCCCCAGCGCCTGGACGGTGGCATCCAGCTTCTCCCTGTCATTGACCCCTTTACAAAGCACGATCTGCCCATTCATCTCCACCCCTGCCTCGTAAAGCTTCTCCAGCTTTTTGAGCGCCTCCCCGGCAAAACGGTTATGGAGCATCTGGCAACGAAGTTCCGGATCCATAGTATGGACGGACACATTGATGGGCGCCAGATGGTAAGCAATAATCCTGTCAACATCATGTTCACTCATATTGGTAAGCGTAATGTAGTTTCCCTGCAGGAAAGAAAGCCGGCTGTCGTCATCCTTAAAATATAGGGTATCCCTCATTCCCGGAGGCATCTGGTCGATAAAACAAAACATGCACTTATTCCGGCAGGAACGGTACTCATCCATAAGGCCGTTTTCAAAGGAGACTCCCAAATCTTCATCCTCATCCTTATCCACTTCCAAAAGCCATTCTTCCCCATCTGTTTTCCTGACCAGAAGCTCTACATAAGTGTCTTCCATATAATACTGATAATCAAAAATATCTTCTATCCTGTGTCCGTTGATCTCCAAAAGAAGATCCCCCGGAAAAAGCTCCAGCTCCTCTGCCATGGATCCCGGAACCACATGGGTAATGACATGTCCCTCTTTTTTCATAAAAACTCCATTTCCAGCCTCAAAAGCAGCGGCAAAATACTATCCCAGGCCGCCGAACCCTCCGGCATTTTTCTATCATACCAACATTTCTTTCCTTTGTAAAGATTTGCAGCTTTTGTGTTTCTTTTTGTACTTGCGAAATACCTCAGGAAATGTTATAAATTGTATATATGGATATTTTTGTCCATTAAAGGATAGATTCATAAGACAATAAGTGGAGGCTTTTTCATGTCCAATAATTATGCGTTTAAAAATACGATTCCCGTGGCGCCCTTGAAGCTCTGCGCCCTGGAAAGCTGCAGAGACTTTGCTGAAAAGGTAAATAAACATATTGTCCGGTTCCGGAAAAATGATACGGAAGAACTTCTCCGCCGCCAGGCCAGTGTGGAGTACCGGGGATATGACTGTGATTCTTATCTCTTAAGCGCTTCCTGCCCCCGCTTCGGCACAGGGGAAGGAAAGGGTGTAATCAATGAATCCGTCCGCGGCACAGACTTATTTATCATGGTTGACGTGGTCAACTATAGCCTGACTTATACGGTATGCGGACACCAGAACTTCATGTCTCCTGATGACCATTACCAGGATTTAAAGCGGATCATCGGCGCTTCTGTCGCCAATGCCCATCGAGTCAATGTCATTATGCCTTTCCTCTATGAAGGACGCCAGCACAAGCGCACAAAAAGGGAATCCCTGGATTGTGCTTACGCCCTGGAAGAGCTTTCCAATATGGGAGTCAGCAATATCATCACCTTTGATGCCCATGACCCCAGAGTACAAAATGCGATTCCTCTTCACGGTTTTGACAATTTTATGCCTCCTTATCAGTTTATCAAAGCCATTTTCAAACAAAACCACAATCTGACCATCAGCAAGGAGCATCTGATGGTGGTCAGCCCTGATGAAGGAGCCATGGAACGCGCCGTTTATTTTGCCAACAATCTTGGCGTTGATATGGGCATGTTCTACAAGCGCCGTGATTATTCCACCGTCATCAATGGACGCAATCCCATCGTGGCCCATGAATTCCTAGGAGCCGATGTGACCGGAAAAACCGTAATCATCATTGACGATATTATTTCCTCCGGCGAAAGTATGCTGGATACGGCAAAGGAATTGAAAAACCGTCATGCAGATAAAGTCATCATCTGCTGTACATTTGGCCTGTTTACCGACGGCTTTGAAAAATTTGATGAATTCCATAAGAACGGTTATTTTGACTACATTGTCACTACAAATTTAAACTACCGCCCCGCCGAACTTCTAGCCCGCGACTGGTATCTGGAGGCGGATATGTCCAAATTCACAGCCGCCATCATCAATACCATCAACCACGATCATTCCTTAAATGAGATTATCGACCCTACCGCGAAAATTCAAAAGCTGGTGGCCAAATACAACAAAAAACGACAAAGTCAGTTCCAGCAGCTGGAGCTGGATTTCAACTGAAAACCATTAGATTAATATACACCCGGTGTCTGTACTTCTCTCCTGCGTTTGTCCGGCAGGAAGATAGAGACACCGGGTAGATATCAATATGCTTCAATCAGAAAAACCCATAAAAACTAAATTTCTACAGTTTCTCCCTTTCTTAAAATCTTCCTGATCTTTTTTCTGTAAGGCCCTGATATTTCATCGGAGAGCAGCCGGTCTATGACAGAAAAGTCCCCCCAGAAATGCATGGGAAAAACCGCATCCGTATCAGTAACTCTCATAAAATAATCAAATCCCCAGAAATACCGCTCCCCTTGCCTTGGGTCAAGGGGCACAAAAGCAACATCAAAATGACGTCCCCTGATCTTTTCCATTTCGGCCTGAAAGCGCCTCGTCATCTCTTCATACTCTGTTTCCGTCTCCCCAATCCAGGTCCACCAGTTGAGATCCCCGCCGTGATACATGCTTCTTCCTTCGTAATCCAAAAGAAACGCCACGCCTTCGTCGGTGGAAGTGAGGGTTTCCACTTGCAAGAATTGTCCTCCCACCATAAAATCCATGGTCTGATTCTTACCTACATAAGTAATATGGGACGCTATCTTCTCGGAAATCCCCATCCGCCTCCGATAGTTTTCACTCATGCGGATGTCTTTTGAAAGAAAAAATCTGACTGATGGATATCCCTCTGCCAGCTTAAAAACAGATCTGTCAAAATGATCCTTATGCTTATGGCTGGCAAAGACCACCAGTTCTTTTTCCCTTGGAATCACCGGAAGTTCTCCTTCAAAATAATCAAACAAAAACACTGCCTTTGAAAATTCCACAGCAAAACTACTATGGTGGATGTATGTTACTTTCATAAAACTCCTTCCCGGCTCTCCGATTCATCTGTTATCGGATAAAATTTGTGCGGACAGACGGTTCCTTTTCAGGGAGGCCGTATTTTTCTTTCCCCATTTCAATACTTTTCATCAGGAACGCCATGTTACCCGCAAGGATCCGCATACTTTGCAGCCCCTCCAAGTCCTGGCTGGCCTCTCCTGCATCCCTTCCGTGGACACTGTTCCAATACTGTCCAGAAGCCACCGGCATACCGGAAATGGTAAAAAATTTATTCAGCTCGTCAAAGGCGGCTGAAAGCCCCCCTCTTCTGGCAGCCACCACGGCAGCCCCGACTTTCATAGTCTTGTCAAAATGTGTACTGTAAAACAGGCGCGTTAGAAAAGCAACCAACGTCGCGTTTGCCGAAGCATAGTAGACGGGACTCCCCACCACCAGGCCGTCACATTCTTCAAATTTGGAAGCAGTCTCATTTACGAGATCGTCAAATACGCACTTTCCGGTTTTTGCGCAGGAATTACAGGCAATGCAGCCCCTGACTGCCTTGTTTCCAATATGTATCAACTCCGTCTCTATTCCTTCCTTTTCAAAAACCTTTTCCATCTCCTGCAACGCCACATGAGTGTTTCCCCCGGCGCGGGGGCTTCCGTTGATTAAAAGTACTTTCATTTTCAAATCCTCCTCCACAAAAATTTCAGGCAGATATCGTTTTTACACAATCAACAAAACGCTTATTTTTTATTATACTGTATTTTCTTTCGCCTGAATACCCATTCATTCCCCATATTTTCCTTTTAAATATTCCACGTAATATTTTGGATTCAGTTTTTCCCCTGTCACTTCAAGAAGTATCTCTTCCACCCCTTTTGAGGCTCCGAAGCGGTGAATCTTCTCCCTCAAATACCCGGTAATTTGATCTAAATCCCCTTTCCGAAGAAGTTCTTCCACATCCATTTGCTGATTCATGTGATGATAAATCTGGGCTGCCATTACATTCCCCAGTGCATAAGAAGGAAAATAACCAAATTCCCCCAAAGCCCAGTGGATATCCTGAAGGACGCCCTCCCCCGCTGTTTTCGGAACAACGCCCAAATATTCTCCATACAGCCTTTTCCATTCCCTCTCCAGTTCAGATACCGCCAGTTCCCCAGATACCAGCCTCTTTTCCAGTTCATAACGGATTATAATATGGAGACAATACGTAAGTTCATCCGACTCCGTACGGACAAGCCCAGGCTCTGAACGGTTGATTGCCCGTATAAAGACATCTAAGGAAACATTTCCCAGCTGCTTTGGAAAATCTTTTTGCAGCCTTCCATAAATCGGCTCCCAGAAAGCGCGGTTCCGCCCAATCATATTTTCGTAAAACCTGGACTGGGATTCATGAACGCCACAAGTTCCCCCGGCAAGCAAAGTCTGCGTAAGCCAATCCTCATTTCCCTGCTCAAAAATACCGTGGCCGGCTTCGTGGATTGTGGAAAAAACTGCGCTCTC
Organism: uncultured Lachnotalea sp.; assembly: GCA_948470255.1. Lineage (GTDB taxonomy): Bacteria > Bacillota > Clostridia > Lachnospirales > Lachnospiraceae > Lientehia. The sequence continues at coordinate 10,874 of CAOKOS010000033.1, read as the reverse complement.
CAAATTATTTTTGTAATAATGAGTTGTAATTCTCACATCATCTTTATGGAAACTGGTGGTAAAGGGATGTTCACTTTCTGACAGGACTCCCCGTGAAAACTGAAATCCAAGATAAGCCGCAAGCCATTTGTTCCAATGCCTCTGCTTTTCCACGTCAAAATTCTGAAACAGGAAATCACAGGCTACCGGGCAAACTTTGTTTTTTCGGACTCTTTCTTTTACTAACGGAAGGATTCCTGCTTTCAATTCTCCAAAAAACTGATTCAGTTTTTCTATGGTAAAATCCTCCTCATAATCTGAAAGAAGGATATCATATACTTTCTGTCCATCCTTTGCCCGCCGGGAGGCAAAATTTTTCCGCATCTCTACAATTTTTTCCAGCACTGGAATAAAAGCCGAAAAATCATTCTGTTTCTTTGCCCTGCTCCATGTCCTCACAGACACTGCTGTCAGTTCTGAAAAACGGCGGTATTCCTCCTCTGGAATGGAGCGGAGCTTCTCCCTCTCTTTTTCCACCTTTGCTACAAGAGTCTGCTCTCTTTGTGAAAGGCTTTTCTCTGATTTTACTTTCTCCAAAAGTTCTCCGGCCATTTCTCCGGTAAAAAGTTCTTGATATACTGCCGATAAAGCCCCATAAGCTTTTGACGTCTTCTCCGACGCTGCCTCCGGCGCAAGTGTTTCATTGTCCCAGTCAAACAGCGTAAGAGCTGTCCGCAGGGCATTTTCTTTCTCTAAAAATCCAGAAAACCTTTCCCAGATATCTGTCCTTCTACCTTCCATAACTCCTCCATTACTTTTTAGGGCACAATTTCCTATAAAGGAACAAAATCCTGCCACGCAGGATTCTCCGCCTGCGGCGAATCGCTTCAGCGATATAATTCCTCTCCGCCGCAGTGCGATCCTCGCGGAGCATTTTTACTTTATAGGACGCAATGTCCTATAAAGTAAACAAAGAAGAGGATACCTGCGCATCCTCTCCTTTATTGTATCCTGTTTTCGGTTAATCATTCCTGCTGGTCCAAAGACTTCTTTTCTTAAGATCCTGATATTCATGATAAGCTTTCTCCATAATCTGCTTCTCATTTTGAAACTTTAACAGATGGTAAGCCTCATAAAATTTGTAATACCCGGAATCCAGAAAATATTCTTCCCGCTGTGGTTTACTGTAATAGCTGTCGGCCATCATCAGATACCAATATACATCCTTTTCCACCGTATCCTGCGGAATATTAAAAGAATACTGGCTTTTTCCAATATACTTCACAATGGATGCCTGAACGCCTGTCTCCTCCCTCACCTCACGAAGCGCCGTCTCTTCATGGGATTCATCTGCTTCTACAGTCCCTTTCGGCAGCACCCAGCCCTCATATTTGTTTTTATAATTTTTATAGAGGACAAGGATTTTACCCCGAAATATAACCACACCGCCGCAGCTCGTTGCTTCAATCATCGCAATTCCTCCTGGTTCTGGTGTGCATGTCTATTGTCCTTAGTATACCCCATTTCAGAAATGGAAGCAAGAGGACATATTCTTTGAGCTTCCATATTTCATTTGGATAGGAAGAAGCTCAAAGATATGTTCACCTTGAGAAGTATCCCTCGAAAATCTTTTTCGCTCCTTTTGTCGCCACAGAACCGCCTGTACCGCCATTTTCGTATATGATGCTGACTACGATTTCCGGGTTTTTGGCAGGGGCAAATCCCACAAACCAGGCGTGACTGTCTTCTTTATTGGAATTAAACTCTGCAGAGCCTGTCTTTCCTGCCACCTGATAAGAATCAGACTGGAGGGAAGGACTGGTGCCTTCGTTGACAACAGCCACCATAAAGTCTGTCAAAGTCTCCGCCTCAGAAGCTGACAAAAGCTTTCCTGCCGATTCCGGCATAAACTGTTTTACCACCTTTCCATCGGCGCTCTCCACCCGTTCCATCACATAAGGTGACATCAGCGTACCGCCGTTGGCGATGGCTGAAACGATCATGGCATTATGCAAGGGGGAAATCATGGTCCGCCCCTGCCCGATCGCCGTCTGTACCCGTTCTGAAAGGCCGGAATTCCCATCCAGGACAAAAGAACTCTGCCGGTATTCCATGGCCTCCGGCAAAGGCAGAGCCTGATTAAACAGAAAACTTTCACATAAGGAGTGGAATTTGTCCAAATCAAGAGTCCCTCCTATGGTCGCAAAAGACGTATTGCAGGAATTGGCAAGGGAAAGACGCAAGTCAAGAACTCCATGGACATGGCCCTCATAGCAGCTCATCACAGAATCTCCGTATTTCATGCTGCCTTCACATTCATACTGATAGTTTCCCCAGTTTTCCGGATTTTCCCGGATATACTCCAGTGTCGTAAGAAGCTTAAAGGTGGAACCGGGCGGATAAAGCCCCTGGGTCGCCCTGTTTAAAAGGTTGGCCTCTTCGTTTTCCTCAGAAATCAAATACTCCCAATCCGCCGCCACCGTATTTGGGTCAAAATCCGGCCTGGAAACCATGGCCAAAATCTTTCCCGTACCTGGCTCCATGATGACGCAGGCGCCATTGTAATCCCCGAGGGCATCATAAGCCAGCTGCTGAAGATATGGATCCAGAGTCGTCACCACATTATCCCCCGGATTTTTCACTTCCTTCATTTCATTATCCACCTGCTCCAGAAGGCTTAGATGAGTGGATAAAAGATACTGGTTCGCCGCTGCCTCCAGACCTGTGGTCCCCGCATCAGAATACCCTGCCACGTGGGCAAAAAGATTACTATAAGGATATTCCCGCGTTTCATTCCCTTCCCCATCTTCCACAGTCCGCGCCAACACTTCCCCGTTCTTTCCACGGATTTCTCCGCGGACCACCCGTGTAGAAAATGTATCCAGCCTGGCATTGTAAGAACTGTCTATAGTATCCTCACTCTTTACAACCAGATACCAGCAGAAATATCCAATGACTGATAAAAACATCAACGTAAAAAACACGCTGGCCAACCGGATCTCCCTATTTACTTTTCTGGTACGCTCTTCTACCTGGAGAATCTCTTCTTGTTCTTTCTCCTGGGTTTCCAACACCCGCTGCACCCGCTTCATATCTTTTCGCGTGTAGGGCCTGTCGCCTTCGTTCAAGTTTTTCTTCCTGCTCAATTCGATCAACCTCATCCTGTTTTAAAATATATAGTCCCTGTATGATTCCGAACATGATAAAAGTGCTCAAAATAGAACTTCCCCCATGACTGACAAAGGGAAGCGTAATCCCTGTGGACGGGATAAATTTAATGACTCCGCCAATATTTAAAAACACCTGGGCGCCATAAACAGCTGCCAGCCCAAATGCAATAATTTTATAAAACATCCCATCCATCCAGGTGGAAATCCACAAAAACTGCAGCAAACAACTGAGACAGATCAGAAGCAGGGCAATGGCAAAAATACCTCCCATCTCTTCCGATATGCCTGCAAATATAAAATCCGAACGCACCACCGGAATTTTTTCCGGCATTCCCTGATAAAGCCCCGTCCCCAAAAAACCTCCGCTTCCAATGGCAAACAAAGCCTGTAAAATCTGCCACCCGTCCCCGGTGGCGTCCAGCCAAGGATCCTGCCACACTTGCACCCTCACCTTCACATGGCCGAAAACCCGATAGGCCAGCACCGCAGCTATACTTCCGGCCGCCGCCCCTCCAATCAGATAAAAATAGCTTCTGGTGGCCACAAACAACATAAGCAGATACGCAATAAAATAAATCAGGGCTGCCCCCAAATCTTTGGAAGCCACCAGGATCAGCACATGAAGAGCCGCCACCGCCGTGGTGACAAACACCCGCTTAAAACTCAAACTGGTCTGGAACATGGAAGCCACAAAAAACACAAAGGTGATTTTTACAAATTCCGAAGGCTGCAGGGAAAAAAGCCCTCCGATATCAAAAGACAGATAGGCCCCGTGCTTAACAGTACTGAAAGCAAAGATTGCCATAAGGGCCACAATACCAATAGCCGCGTAAATCCAGCCAAAACGCCACAAGTACCGCATTCGGCGGACAATGAGGGGCGCCACCATAGCTATGGCAGCCGCCACCGCCGTTATAATAAAATGCCGCACTGCCCTCTCCGCCCCCAGCCTTGTCAGCATAATAAAGCTGATGGAAAGCAGCATACAAGTGTTATTAAGTAAAAGCCTGGAAGCCTTTTTATAAAAGACCCGGAACAACACCAGATACAGAATAAAGAAAACCACCTGCACCAGGTAAAAATAAACCATGGCAGTCTCACCAGTATAGAGGATGATTGCCAGATACCCCGTCAAATGAAGGGCAAACATGCAAAAAAGCTGCATCCCACAAGCCTGGTTCCTCCCTTTATGCGTCTTCATCCTCAAATAATGATACGTCGATAACGTATAAAGGAGGATCAGTACAAGCATAATATATTTCGCTGCCTGAATTCCTATATTTGTCACATTCCCACCTATTCCACTCCCCGCCGGAAGTGCCCTCTTGTCCGATTTTCAGGCTGTCTGCCTGGATTCTCCCCTTTAAGCGCTGCAGCATAAGCCCTGGCCACAAGGGAAACTTCTTCCTTCCCTTCTGTGGTAAACTGCAGCCGCACCATCTGCGGATTCATTGCGCATACTGCTGAAAGTTCCTGCGCCAGCCAAAGCGGCGCGCTATTATAAATTACATTATAACAAAAACGACAGTATGATTTTACTGGAAAACGCATTTTTTTCCTGTCGCTGAGCACAAGCCGCTCTTGTTTTCTGCCCTTTTGGCACATTCCTACGGTCTTTCTGATGCACTGGGCCGATACCATCATAGGCAACCTGCCGTACACCACCATCTCACTGCCCGAAAGCCCGCGGTCCCTAAGCTCTTTTTCATTCAGTTCAAAAGGCGCTGTATCCATGGTAATACCACGTTTAAAAAGCATTTCCCTGGCCTCTTTATTAAAAACATAGAGGGAAGCATCTGCCACAAACTCATAGCCCTCCCCCAGCTCTTCCATCAGAGGAAGCTCATCCACCGTCCGCAGAAGAAAGCCGTCTGCACCAGAATACTCTGCCATAGAAAGGCAGCGTCCTTCTCTCCATATTCTTGGAAGTGCAAAAAAACATTCCTTTCCCACATCTTTACATTTTTTTGCCAGTTTTGAAAGCAGCGCCGGCTCCATAATCTCTGTTGAAAGATAAATCCTGCCCACAGCCTGTTCCGCTACAGCCCCTGCAAACTGGGATTCCTCCTCCACTAAAACAGAAAGGCGCGGCATAGAAGCCTTTTCCTGCGCCTTTAAGGATACTGCCTCCTTTCCACGGGAATATCCCCCCTTTACCTCTCCGCTTTGTCTGCGGTATGGTTTCAGAATCTCCTCCTGAAGGGCAAAAGCCCCTTTTCTGCGAAGTTCGTTCAATTCCCCAACAGGAAGAAAACAATGTTCAGAAAGCTCTATGTCCAGATCTCCCAGAACAAACGGCGTTTCTCCCAGTTTTCCAATCTGTTTTTTTAAACTTTCTGCCGTAAGCGGGCTGTTTTTTGCCGGAAGGACTATGCCGCCTTCCACAGATACGGTGGTTTCCCCCGCGCTAAAAAACAGTTTAGCAGGTAAATCTTGTGTAATTTTTAAGTTTCCCTTTATTTTTTCTTTTCTTTCTGGTTCCACATACTGTTTATCCAGCCGTTCAAACAACGCTTTATCCACTGGCCGGCGAACCGGCTTTCCTGAAAGGGAAAACATATGCCTGCCATTATGTTCATGGAAATATCCGTCAGAAAATCCTCCCCTGTCGAAAAGCTCCAGCAGGAAATCCAAATCCCCTGATTTTATTTTCCAGCCTTTCCCCCCCACTTTTCTATATAAATCCACATATTTCCGGTATATACTCACCACTCCAGCCGTATATCTGGCGTTTTTCATACGTCCTTCTATTTTCAGGGAGCAAACCCCCGCATCCAGCAGCTCTCCCAAAGACTGAAGGCCGCACAGGTCTTTTAAATTCATCAGATATGGCTCTTCCACATTGGAAATAGGCTTTTCCCCTTCCCACGCCTCATAAGGAAGCCTGCAAATTTGGGCGCAGCGCCCTCTGTTTCCGCTTCTTCCGCCTGCCAGGCTGCTGAAAAGACATTGACCGGAATAAGAATAGCACAAAGCTCCATGGACAAAGGTTTCTATCTCTATCTCCACCTGTTCCCGGATCTTCCGGATTTCCTCCAGAGAAAGCTCTCTGGCTGTAACAATCCTGGAAGCGCCTTGTCTCTTTAGTTCTTTTGCCCCCCGGACTCCTGTAATGGTCATCTGCGTACTGGCATGGAGCTTAAGATCAGGAAACAACCGGTGTACCTCCTGCCAGACGCCAAAGTCCTGGACAATCAGCGCATCCACCCCCGCCTCATAGACAGGAACCAGAAAATCATAAAGTTCCCCGGAAAGCTCCCGCTCTTTTAAAAGCGTATTGACTGTTAAATAAATTTTTTTTCCATGGAGATGGACATAGTCGACTGCCTCCAGAAGTTTCTCCTGGTTCGGATTTTTTGCATAAGCCCTGGCGCCAAACTTGGCGCCCCCCATATAGACTGCATCGGCCCCTGCATTCACCGCTGCTTTCATGCTTTCAAAGGAACCGGCCGGCGCCAGTACTTCAATGTTTCTTTTTTCCCTCATAAATTCCTCTTATTATTCCCGGGCAGAAAACAGGGGGCCTGCTTATGAACGCTGCCCCCGACTCTTTATCCCTTTTGTTCCTTGCCCTGTGTTTCTTCCAGCTCCCGTTTCATTTCCTCCAGCTTCAGCTGAACCGTCACCAACTGATGCTTCAGGCTGTAAATCTCGTTGGCCTGGGCTTCCGTCTGAGCCTCCAGTTCCTCCAGCCTCCCCATGGCCTTAAAATAATCATCTGCCACATTCAGCTGGAGCAGTACATTTTGGTAATCCGGTGTCTGACGCAGAAAACCGTCTACTCTTCGCAGTTCCGCGCTTTTTCCATTCAGATAACCAGCAACCCTCTGAAGGTATTCTTCACTTTCATAGCCACCTAATGTATATACTTTTCCGGCAATAATCACATCCGTGTAATTCCTGGAACTCATCCCATTTCTCCTTATGTACCTGTTCTGGACATTCATATTAACATTATAAAGGGAATCCCTGTAAAAAACAACTGGAAATACACAACTTTGAGAAAAGCCACAAGATATAGTGTCATCGACCGGTTTCGACACCGATATTGGGAATGCAGGGGATTCCCAGGTGATGGTAAGCCCTTTCCGTGGCCATCCTTCCCCGGGATGTCCGGTTAATAAATCCATTTTTCAGGAGATACGGCTCATATACATCCTCCAAAGTCCCCACATCCTCCGAAAGCGCTGCCGCCAGTGTTTCAAGCCCCACTGGCCCGCCGCTGAATTTCTCAATCATGGTAAGGAGTACCCTTCTGTCAGTATAATCCAGCCCCAGCCTGTCCACGTCCAAAAGATCCAAGGCATCGGATGCCACTTGTTCCGTAATGACGCCGTCATAACGAACCTGGGCAAAATCCCGGACCCGCTTTAAAAACCGGTTCGCAAGGCGTGGCGTCCCCCTGGAACGGGAAGCGATCTGTTTGGCGCCTCTTTCTTCGATCTCCACACGCAAAACCGCAGCTGAACGCATAACAATGGCCAGCAGCTCGTCCTCCGTGTAGAATTCCAAATGATGCACCACACCGAAACGATCCCGCAAAGGAGCCGTCAAAAGCCCGGCTCTGGTGGTCGCCCCCACCAAGGTAAAATGAGGAAGATCCAAACGGATTGAGCGGGCAGAAGCCCCTTTTCCAATAACAATATCAATGGCATAGTCTTCCATGGCCGGATACAGCACTTCCTCCACCTGCCGGTTCAAACGGTGGATTTCATCCACAAAAAGAACATCCCCATCATTTAAGTTATTTAAAATCGCCGCCATCTCCCCCGGTTTCTCAATGGCAGGCCCTGCCGTGATTTTAAGGTCTGACCCCATCTCGTAAGCCAGTATCCCTGCCAAAGTCGTCTTTCCCAGTCCTGGCGGCCCATAAAAAAGTACGTGATCCAGCGCCTCTCCTCTTGATTTTGCCGCATCAATATAAATCCTCAGCATATCTTTTGCTTTCTGCTGTCCGATATACTCATCCAGAGAACGGGGGCGAAGATGGTTTTCTATACCCTGTTCCTCTTTGATAAACTCTGTATTGATTACCCGTTTCTCCATAAACCGGTCATTCCTTTCTGTCTGAAATGGAGCCAAAAACTTATTTTTACAATAAAGCCATCTGCCGAAGAGCTGCTTTCAAAATGTCTTCCACTTCCATCTCTCCAGCCGTCTCTACCTGGTTTACCACTTTCATAGCCTCTGAAACGCTGTATCCTAGGGCAGCCAGCGCTTGCACCGCTTCCCCCCTTTTATCCTGGGCAGGAGCACCCGCCCCGCTGCCCGCTTTTCCCTCCTCATGGCTTCTTTTCAGTTCAAAAGCGTCTTCCAGTTTAAATTTATCCTTCAGCTCCAAAATCAGCTTTTTAGCTGTTTTTATGCCGATTCCCGGCGCCTTCGATATGGATTTTACATCCTCCGACAATACGGCAAACCTTAAATCATCTGGAGATATCACAGATAATACGCCAATGGCGCCTTTGGGACCAATACCATTCACACCAATCAACAATTTAAAGACATCCAAATCTTCCCGGGAAGAAAAGCCATACAGCCTGGGCGCCTGATCCTGTCCTATATGAAGATATGTATAAATCTGAACCTCTTCACCAGTCACAGCCTCTGATAACAGAGAAAAAGGCACCTGTATCTGGTAACCAATTCCTCCTGTTTCCACAATCAATGATTCCTCAAATTTTTCTGAAAGTCTTCCTTTGACATATGAAATCATCTTTTCTTCCCCTTTATCCCGTTTCTCAAAAAACAGTTTAGCACAGTTCCATCTTCAAGGCAAGCTTTTTCGCACACGCGTTCTGTTTTCTTGACATAAAATCCAAAACATTCTATAATGAACCCATGATCACGATTACAAAAGAATTTAAATGTACAAGTCCATATGATTTATCCCGTTTTGGAGAACCGGAAAAGCTTCTCTTTTTTGATATTGAAACCACCGGCCTTTTTGCGAGGCAGGACATGGTTTATCTGATTGGCTGTGTCTATCTGCGTGGCGGCTGCTGGCAGATGAAGCAGTGGTTTGCTGATTCCGTCCATGCCGAACAGGAAATCCTGATTCATTTCTTTTTATTTGCTTCCCGCTTTTCTACGTTGATACATTTCAACGGTGACACCTTTGACCTTCCCTTTCTCCGGGAACGGACAGCCCATTATCAGATACCTGTCCCCGGAAAAAAGCCAGTCAGTTTTGATATTTACCGGAAAGTCCGGTTTTTAAAAAAGCTTCTTAACCTTCCTGACTGCCGCCAGAAAACTCTGGAATCTTTTCTGGGCATTGACCGAAAAGATCTGTATGATGGCGGCCAATTAATCCGTTTCTATTGGCAGTACCTGCGTACTGGAGAGTCTTCTCTCTATAAAGCGCTTTTGCTACACAATGAAGAAGACATCGAAGGGCTTCCTTCTCTGCTTGCCCTTTTGTCTTACCATGATTTTTTCCAGGGTCCCTTTCGGACAGAATCGGAACAGATAAAGGCTGACCAGGCAAACGGCGAAGCGGCCGGTAGAGAACTCATGATCACCTGTATCAATGATTCCTGCTCCCTTCCTGTTCCCTGTTCCTTTTCTGCAGAGAACGGTCAATTTTCCTGCCATGGAAATACCCTTACCCTCTGCCTTCCTCTTCTGGAAGGTTCTTTAAAATATTTCTTCCGTGATTACAACAATTATTATTATCTCCCTGAGGAAGACCGGGCCCTTCATAAAAGCGTTGCCGCCTTTGTGGATAAAGCACACCGGAAAAAAGCGACGGCTAAAACTTGTTATCAAAACCATACCGGCCTCTTTTTTCCTGTGCCAAAAGGTATTTGCGAAAAGTATCCTCTTTTCTATTCTGAATACAAAAAAAATCCACCTTATATGGAATATACGAAAGGGCTATGGGCAGATTCCGCTTTCCTGCTGGACTTTCTTCTTGCAACTCTTCCTAAATAATGTTATGCTTTTTTTATTCGGCGTCGGTTTTTGTCGATTTACATAAATGATTTCAGGAGTTTTTTTATGTTGAACCCACGTAACCTTTTAAGAAGGCTCATGATCTATTATGCCAGTGACCACGAACTGCTCTGCCCTTATCAGCTGGGTGACACCATTTATGATGTCTATGCCGCATACAGGCAGTTTAACTGTTTTGAATACGCGTTTATCCGCAGCACCTTGAACCTGCCACAAAAAGATATCCTCCATTTTAAAGAACAGCTCACATCCATTGTTGAACCGCAAATGGTCTGCAAAGGTGAAGTCTCTCCGCCGTCCAGCCACATCTATACTTATATGACGGGCATCTTTATCAGTGAACAGAGAATCACCGATGATGTCCGCAGGGCAATCCGCCGTTTCCGTTATTATAAAGGTTATGGTTACTATAAAAGCGGCTACTGTCAAGCCAGGATCGCTGCTTTCGATATGGAAACTGGCTCTCTAATCATAAACCCTGCCGCAAAGGATCTGTTGTTGGAATATCAACGGATCTTATAAAAAAGATTGCGCAAAGCGCAATCGCTGCGCGTGAGCGGGCCTGAAAGGCTAATTTCCTTTCCGCGAACTGCGCTTCCCCCGGAGGGGTTCTTCCTTTATAGGACGTGGTTTCCTATAAAGGAAAAAAGCATCCTGCCAAGCAGGATTCTCCGCCTGCGGCGGGTCGCTTCAGCGATATAATTCCTCTCCGCCGCAGTGCGATCCTCGCGGAGCGGTTTTACTTTATAGGACGTGGTTTCCTATAAA
>CAOKOS010000032.1 GCA_948470255.1 uncultured Lachnotalea sp. | reverse complement strand
CTTTCTAATTTAATTGGATCTTCATCAATTCTTTTTTCATTTCATAAAGCCTGCTTCTGATACTGCTGTCCACTACCCGGTCTCCAATACGGATAACCAGGCCTCCAATGAGGCTTTCGTCCACAGAGAAATGTATCTCAACGGCTTTGTACCCGGTTGTGGCTAACAGCCGCTCTTCAATCTGCTTTTTCTGGCCGTCGGAAAGAACCGCAGCTGAAGTTACATACACAATTCCGATTTTCTTATATTCCTTCACCTGTGAAATAAAATAGGAGAAAATCGCCTCCAACTCGCCCTGGCGTCCTTTTTCGATGACGATCCGTAAGAATCCCATCATCTCCGGCGACAGACGTTCTGCAAACACGGCATCCACAACTTGAAGTTTCTCTTCTTTAACAATATTAGGGTGATTGAACAGCTTCACAAGCTCCGGATTTTCTGACAAGACTCTGCCGACAGCCAGAACCTCTTCATACAGTTCCTCTACCTTTTCCGTTTCCAGAGCTGTCTCAAAAAGCGCTTCGCCGTAGGTTTTTGCAATCAGCTTTGCCATGTTTCATCACCTATTTCCTTTAACGTCCTGTCAATCAGCTCGTCTTGGATTTTTACATCAATGGACGCAGCTACAGCCTTTCCGGCCATCATAGACGCAATGGTTATCATTTCCTGCTTCATCTCATCGAGAGCCTTCTTTTTCTCAAGCTCTGCCTCATGGCTGGCTTTCTCAATGATACGAGCTGATTCCGCTCTTGCCTCCTCCAGAATTTCCGCCTCCCTCTTCAAGGCTTTTTTCCTGGCATCGGAAAGAATCGTCTCCGCTTCTTTATTAATATCCTTAAGCTTTGCCTCATACTCCGTCTTCAGCCCTTCGGCCGTTTCCTTTTCCTTTGCGGCGCCATCAAGATCTGCCCGGATTCGCTCCGTACGCTTCTCAAGCATTGCCCGTGCAGGATTAAAAAGCAAATAGGATAAGGCAAAAAACAGGATAAATATATTGACGCCCAGCAAAATGGCATCATGAATCAGCTGCGGGTCAAGCCCCAGGATCCTGGTGTACCCTTCCCCGCTGGCTATCAGAAAATTTCCTGCTGCCAATATGGATTCCAATGCTCCTCCTCCTTTCTTCCTTTATTTTCAAAGATAAGTTTTAGAAAGGCTTTACGAACATCAGAATAAATGCGACGACGAGTCCATAAAGACCAGTCGTCTCTGCAACAGCCTGGCCGAGAAGCATGGTGGTGGTGATGTCACCTTTCGCTCCGGGGTTCCGTCCAACGGCGGAAGCCGCATGTCCTGCTGCAATACCCTGGCCTACACCAGGCCCGATACCGGCGATCATCGCCAGGCCCGCACCAATCGCTGAGCACGCATAAATTAAATCCTGTCCTGAAATTCCCATTGTAAATCCTCCTTCACATTTTGGTTCCTGTAACCTTTTTGTTTTTTTCTACATTTTGTCATCCACGTATACCATAGTCAGCATACAGAATACGTAGGTCTGGATACACCCGGAAAATAAATCCAGATACGCATGCAGAAAAGCCGGTATTCCCAGCTTCGCAACTACAAGTGGTATGATTCCATACCAGAGCGCCATTATGATGGTTCCGGCCAGCATATTGGCGAACAGACGCAATGACAATGAAATCGGTGTCGCAATCTCGCCGATCAGGTTGATCGGGAAAAACAGCGGTATTGGTTCAAACAGCGCCTTGAAATGTCCCGCCTTCTGACATTTAATCCCATTATACTGAATCATGCAGAAGGTAATAAGTCCCAGGCACAGAGTCACACCATAATCCGCTGTCGGACCGCGTAGTCCCAGAAGCCCTGACAGGTTGCAGATCAATATAAACAGAAACAGCGTCCCGATATAATTCATGAATTTTCGCGGCTGCTTCATATTGGTCTTTACCATGTTTCCCAGCATCTCGACTACGATTTCCACCACATTCTGGAAGCCCGTCGGCACATCTTTTGCCTTTTTCATACTGCGGTTAGCCGCAAAAGCAAAAACCAGTAATACGACCGTCACGATAATCATGGAAACGTGGGTCGATGTCAGCCAAAATGTATGTCCGAACATCTGGTAATTTACCAGACCTTTTATGGCGAAATCTGCTTCACATAAAATCATTCTCATGCTCTCACCCCTTTCTTTATGGAAATAGGTTGTTTAACGCAGGCCACAGTGCAGACCTGCTTTATCTTTCAGTCTTCAGAATCTCCATGGATCCCGAAATGACAGAAAGCCTTGTGAATAAGCGGCCTTATATATACCCCCAGTTTCAGGGTAAAAAGACCTGCCAGAATGGCCAGCATATTGAACCAGCCTGATTTCCAGGCCAGAACCAGAATAACGGCTCCGGCGGCAACTCGTATTAAATATGCCCGCAGGGCATGATTTTTCGCTGATTTTTCCTCCATCATATCCACAGAGGTTTCCAAAGTAATACTCATATGAATAAAATATCCGCAGGCCAATAAAACTCCCAGAAAAAAGCCGTATAAAACCCCCTCTGAAAGCCCCCAGGCCACCACAATCAGGATGGCTCCGAAAATCCCCCATAAAACAATCCCCAAAAGCACTTCCCGTACCACCTGGCCAACGTATTTAATCATCACCGTTCTCCTCGTCACCATCGTCCGGCAAAATCACCTTTTTTGCCATCAGATACGCACTTCGGGCCCCGGCCAAAATCCCCAGAACCAGGAGCGGAAGCGTAAAATATGTGGAAAACCGGCCGTCCAGCCACACACCCAGCATAACGCAAAGGGCCACCGGCGTCAACAAGGTAATCCCCAGCTGGCTCACCAGCGCCAGACAGCGGACAAGCTCCCTTCTCTTCCGGTTCATACCTGGACCTCCAGGCTCCGCCCGGTGGCTTCATATGGCTTAAGCTCCACCCCGGCAGCTAAAAGCATCCGCTTGGAAGCCCGGACGGGAGGAGTATCCCCATATTTGTCATCACCATAAATAATGGTTTTTATTCCACTTTGGATGATCGCTTTGGCACATTCATTGCAGGGAAACAGCGTCACATAAATCTTGCTGCCTTCCAGGCTGCCTCCCCGGTAATTGAGGATCGCATTCAGTTCACTGTGGGTACTGTAAAAATACTTTGTCTCATAAGGGTCGTTTCCCTCCCTCTCCCAGGGGAACTCATCGTCCGGGCAGCCTTTCGGAAATCCGTTGTAACCCATGGACAGGATTTTATTGTCCTGGCTGACAATGCAAGCCCCCACCTGGGTACTGGGGTCTTTGGAGCGCATGGCAGAAAGTTCCGCCACCCCCATAAAATACTCATCCCAGGAGATATACCCTTGCCTCTTCCCACTCATATGACGCTTCCTCCATCATCCTTCAATCAGGCTGATACGCCTTTTGTGGCGCTCATCCCCGGAAAAAGGGGTATTTAAAAAAGTATCTACAATCTTCACTGCCAGGCCAGCTCCCAAAACCCTGGCCCCCATGGCCAGAATATTGGCATCATTGTGAAGCCTGGTGGCTTCCGCTGAAAAACAGTCGGAACAGAGGGCGGCACGGACCCCCTTAATCTTGTTTGCCGCAATGGAAATGCCGATGCCGGTTCCGCAAATCAGAATCCCTTTTTCACATTCCCCGTCGGCCACAGCGTGTCCCACCAGCCTGGAATACACGGGATAATCCACCGCCTCCGTGCTGAAACATCCGTAATCCTTATATTCCAGATGATTTTTGTCAAGCCAGGCCATGATCTCCTGCTTCAGTTCATAGCCTCCATGGTCACATCCCAGCGCTATCATCTTTTTCTTCCTCCTTAAATATAATCTCTGCAGCTACTTTTGTAAACAAGTCGATATGCTCATAACAGGCTCCGTAATCCGCCAGCGTCCCCCCAAGGGGCTCTACGATGTCTCCGTCCTGTCCGTCAAATTCCCGCAGGGTAAAAATATTCGGCATGTCCGGAAAACGTTCTTTTACCTGCTCCCGTTCCGCCCCGGTCATGGTAAGCACCAGCGTTCCCGGCACAAAATCCCTGCTCTCAAGGGGCTTCGCTTCATCAGCCAGAAGTTTCAGCTGATGGCTTGTCAAAATAGCCACAGCCTTTTGATTGATGGGTTCCGGGAAAAGCACCACCAGGCCCCTTGAGGCCACCTCAATCTCCCGCTCCCCGCGGATCCCTTCAAATACGGCTGCCGCCATATTGCTCAGGCAGGTATTGTCCGTACAGACAAAAATAACCTTTTTCACTGCTGACATTCCATCACCCCTGACCTTTTATCACTGCCAATGTACTACTACTGCGGCTTAAATCCCTCCGCATACCACTGTTCTGTATCCTGCCGCCTTCAAAAGACGGTTCATAATCGCCCCGCTTAAGGGCAGATCTTCAAAGCTTTCTGAAAATATGCAGTCCACCTGCTCCTTGTCAAAAGCACGCAGAACATCATATAAACTACGGGCCACGCTGTCCGGCTCATTTCTCCTGCCGGCGCATTTCTTAACTGGAGCCTGATAAAATGCCTCCGACTCCTCCGTGCAGAGGACGCCCGCCCTCTTTCCCTGTGCTTTTGCTTCAAGAAGCGCTTTCTCTATGGCCCCGCAAACTGTCACCGGCGGCCCAAGAAATACGGTAAGTTCCGCCTGGGGCGCATAATGACGGTATTTCATGCCAGGCGCCTTTGGCCGGGCATCTGGCGGTATCTGTCCCCTGACAGCCGGATCGACAGCCACCGTCCCCGTAAGCTGCTCAACCATCTCCTCCGTAATGTACCCCGGACGCAGAATCACAGGCGTCCCTCCCGACACATCAATGATCGTAGACTCCAGGCCTATTCCCACATCCCCGCCATCTATAACCATGTCAATTTTCCCATCCATATCCTCAAGGACATGAAGGGCTCTTGTGGGGCTGGGCCTGCCGGAAGTATTGGCGCTGGGCGCCGCTATGGGTACTCCTGCCGCCTCAATCACCTGTCTGGCCACCGGATGGGAAGGCATACGGACTGCCACGGTATCCAAACCTCCCGTTGTCCCTCCCGGCACCTTCCCCGATTTTTTTAAAACCAGCGTCAAAGGACCTGGCCAAAATGCCTCCGCCAGACTCCTGGCTGTTTCCGGCACCTCCGCCACCAAAGGGTAAAGCTCCTCCATGGACGCGATATGAAGAATCAGCGGATTGTCAGAAGGACGGCCTTTCGCCGCGTAAATCCGCGCCGCCGCCTCTTCGTCCAGCCCGTTGGCCCCCAGGCCATATACGGTTTCCGTGGGAAAGGCCACCAGACCTCCATCGGCCAGCAGCCTTCCCGCCTCTTGTATGGCAGCTTCGTTTTTATGAAATTTGTCTATCCTAACCAATTTTGTAATCGCCATATGCTTTAGTATAGCACCACCGGCGTAAAATGGAAAGACTACATTTTTTAAAAATTGTAGAAATTTCTCCGTTTTTCAGAAATTTCCCTCTTCCAGGTATTTTAAGATTCCTTTGGCCAGCGCCTGGGCCACCTCATCCTGATAAGTTTCCGTCCGAAGCTTCTGCGCATCTTCCCAGTTGCTTAAAAATCCACATTCCGCTATGACGATGGGGCAGGACACATGTAACAGCATATAATACTCCCCATTTTCCCTTGGTTTGTGAGGTTTACTGCTGACTGTTTCATTAAATACATCCTGGAGAGTTTCCGCCAGCCTCTTTCCTTCTTTGGAATTTTTGTAATAAAACATCTGCGCTCCGCAGACGCCTCCGTCACTATAGCTGTTTTGATGGACACTGACCACAAAATCCGCTCCGCTTTCCTCAATGATTTCGCATCGTCTGTTCAAATCCGCCCGCTTTTTATTTCCGTCTGTGTCCCGGTACAGCCCTTTATCATCCTCACGGGTCAGGATCACCTGTACTCCTTCCTCTTCTAAAAGTTTTTTTGTCTTTAGAACAATAGACAGATTGACATCCTTTTCCAACGTCTCATTGATGCCAATTTTCCCGGGATCGGCCCCTCCGTGTCCCGCGTCCAAAGCCACCACCGGCGTCGCCCCGCCTGATACAGCCGCACTTTCATTCCAAAGTATTCCCGCCGCCGGACCTGATAATACAAATACCGCCAAAAGCAGGAAGATACCCATGACAAACTCCACACATCTTTTCAAAGGAACATCTCCTGATCGTCCGATTATTTATACTATATGAGAAAGAGGCAGAAAGATATGAGGCAAAGCCCCCAAAGAATTGCTTTTAGAAAAGACAGAAAAAATCCCGGGCAGACGCCCGGGGATTTTTATTGATTTTATCTGATCTTCACAAAATAGAAATCGTCATCGGTAAACTTTCCGTCCTCCGGATAATCCTTCATGAACAGGATATATTCTACCTGCCCCACATCCAAAATCTGGCTCCCTCCACTGATGATCTCACAAAC
Source organism: uncultured Lachnotalea sp. (assembly GCA_948470255.1). Taxonomy (GTDB): domain Bacteria; phylum Bacillota; class Clostridia; order Lachnospirales; family Lachnospiraceae; genus Lientehia. The sequence continues at coordinate 22,556 of CAOKOS010000032.1, read as the reverse complement.
ATCCGTTTCCACATACCGTGCGGATCCGCCTCCGAGCCATACAAAATAATGTGAGGTTCCGTCCGCCAGTTTCACGCCGCAAGGTTGCGGGGGCATCTCCCATGTGGTGTGTGTGCCGCCTCCCTCTATCTCCTCCTCATACTCCTGCCTGGGATAATCAATGAGCGCCCTCAAGGAAACCGGGGACAGTTCCACATGGGTCAGCACAGCTCCCGTATCGCCCACCGTCCCGTCTTCAATGTCAGCCTCATAGATCTCATCCGTACCCTCCAGCGTCCATTCCAGAACCCAGTTTCCCTCCAGGTCTGTATACACATCGCCCGCTTTTTCTGTGGAATAGCCAAAACCTAAAATCTCCAGACGCATCGGCTGATTGAGATAAGCTCCTTTCGTACCATAATCTATGCGAATATTGTACTCCATGGATCCGTCTGTAAACTGACAGTTCTTTACAGTCTCATCCTTCACAAATTTTCCAAACTCATCGGTATAATCCCCGTTATAAAACCCGCCGCTCATGACACCGGGTACACGGCTCATAATGCCATCCCCCGCATCCAGGCCGAATATCAGCTCCGGCGAACAGAATTCAGCTCCCTCCGGCGCTTCCGGCAACTGATAGCCGTCGATGCGCAGGCTCATCCTTACAGTGTAATTGTCTACGATACAGTCCTGCAGGGTAATGGTAACTCCTTTGTCCGTGGCAGACACATTCGGAAAGGTGACAAGGGCATCATTTTCCTGTTTTATCTCTTCCGGTTCTACTGTTTCTATTTCTGCCGCCTTTTTTTCCGCCGCTTCTTTTTCTGCCGCCTCTTTTTCTGCTGCCTGGCTTTCAATTTGTTTTTTCTGTTCTTCAGAAATTTTCATCTCCTTTTCTGTACTCCGGCTAATCCCCTGATAAGTGGCCGCGATACATGTTCCGCCGATTACCAAAATGGCCGCCGCAATACAAACCACCAGTTTCTTTTTTCCTTTTCTGTTCATTTTCATTCCTTTCCCGCCCGCAGCCTGTTTCTCTGCGCACACTTTCCGAATCTGTTCCAACGCTTCGTCAGCTTTTGTCTGGACAATATCAGGAACCTCTATATCCTCTCGAAGCGCTTCCATGATTTCATACATATTCATACCGTTCTCCTCTCCGCTTCGCGATACATGGAAAAAAGCTGTTTCCTCCCCCTGGCAAGCCTGGTACGGACCGTTGCCTCCGGGATATCAAGTATTTGTCCGATTTCCCCAGTCTTAAACCCTTCAATGTAATACAGCAGCAAAACCAGACGGTATTTTTCCTCCAGGCAGGACAAGGCTTCTTTCCATTCCACATTTCCGTATCCCGTATCCGGCACAGGCTCTTCCGGCAGTGTCTCCATGGGGATCACCTGCTTTTTCTTTCTTAAAAGGTCATAACACTTATTCACCAGAATCCGTGCCAGCCATGAAGAAAACACACCTGGTTCCTTCAGCTGGTCCAGCCGTTCAAAAGCCGTCAGGATCGCATCCTGTATGGCATCGGCCGCGTCTTCATCACTTCTTAGAATCGACCATCCAATCTTATACATGGCCTTCATGTTTTTCTGAATCATGTCCGCAAACGCATCCGCATCCCCGTCCTTTGCCCGGGCAACCAGGACTTCTGTATCCATACTGCGCGACCTCCTCCCATTCCTTTTTCCACGGACTTTAGTATCCGGCGTTTATCTTTTTGAAAGCTTTCTACTTAATAAGACGGATGAAACAAAGATTTTGTTTCATCCGTCTCGAAATTTCTCTAAAAGGAACGGCTGTAAAATATACAGGGTTATCTTTTAGCGATACAATTCTTCCATCGGCTTTCCATCTTTCAGCCTTAAAACCCTCTGGTTCCTGCTGCCGCGAAAAGCGAGCGTCACGTCTTTTTCTTCCTCCACAAACCTGCCGTCCACCAGTACATCAATATATGAAAGTATTTCACCTGTCACTTCCGTATATACCTTTCCGCCGGGAACCATATCCAAATCAATCCTGTAGCCGGAATAGCACCAAATATCCTTATGGGGATGAGTTTCACGGATCTTTTTCAAAAGTTTCACGACTTCTCTCTGGTTTTCCGGCTCAAAAGGCTCCCCCCCCAAAAGGGTAAAACCCTGGATATAATCCGGAGCCAGCAGCTTAAGCAGATGTTTTTCCGTCTCTTCTGTATAAGGCTGCCCATAGGAAAAATCCCATGTGTCCTGGTTAAAACAGCCTTTGCAGCAGTTGCGGCACCCGGACACAAACAGCGTCACCCGGACGCCCGGGCCATCTGCGATATCATATTCTTTTATATTTCCATAGTACATATTTCGCCCTTTCCCCATATTCAGGCAGAAGCCGCTCCCTCTTCCCGGGAAACGGCTTCTATTTGACTTCCTTTTGGCTTCTCCATATGGCCGGCCAGATTTCATTCTGTCCGTTTTTAATTATAAATGCAGTACCCTGTCTTTAATCTCCTGGGTGCGCCCCTGGTTCCAGAACTGGGTCCCGATGTACCCGCAGGTCCGGCGGGCCACAAACATCTTGTCCTGATCCCTGTTTCCACAGTTTGGACATTCCCAAACCAGTTTGCCGTCTTCCTGCTCCCTGATCTGGATTTCCCCGTCATAACCGCATTGTTCACAATAATCACTTTTGGTATTGAGTTCCGCATACATGATATTGTCGTAGATAAATTTCATCACCGAAAGCACTGCCGGTATGTTGTGCTGCATATTGGGCACTTCCACATAGCTGATGGCGCCGCCCGGAGACAGCTTCTGGAAATCTGACTCAAATTTCAGCTTGTTGAAAGCATCGATTTCCTCAGACACATGGACATGATAACTGTTGGTAATATAATTCTTATCCGTGACACCCGGAATAATGCCGAAACGCTTCTGAAGGCATTTGGCAAACTTATAAGTGGTGGATTCCATCGGCGTCCCATATACGGAATAGCTGATATTTTCCGCCTGTTTCCACTCTGCGCATTTATCATTGAGCCGCTGCATAACCGCCAGCGCAAAAGGCTTCGCCTCCGGATCCGTGTGGGATTTCCCCACCATCCGCATACACATTTCATAAAGGCCCGCATATCCCAGGGAAATGGTGGAATAGCCATTGTACAAAAGCTTGTCGATGGTTTCGCCCTTTTTCAGCCTTGCCAGCGCGCCATACTGCCACAGGATAGGCGCCACGTCGGAAACAGTCCCTTTCAGCCGCTCATGCCGGCACCGGAGCGCCCGGTGGCAAAGCTCCAGGCGGTCGTCCAAAATTTTCCAGAACTTATCCATGTCCCCTTCCGAAGAACACGCCACATCCACCAGATTGATGGTGACGACGCCCTGGTTGAAACGGCCGTAGAATTTATAGCTCCCGTCAGGATTCTTCTGGCTGTCTTCCACCGTCAGGAAAGAACGGCAGCCCATGCAGGTATATACATTGCCTTTTTTAAGCTCCCGCATCATCTTTGCAGAAATATAATCGGGCACCATCCGCTTCGCCGTACACTTGGCCGCCAGCTCCGTCAGATACCAGTACCTGGAATCCTCCGTAATATTGTCCTCGTCCAGCACGTAAATCAGCTTGGGGAAGGCGGGGGTAATCCAGACTCCTTTTTCATTTTTAACACCCTGCATCCTCTGGCGCAGCACTTCTTCCGTAATCAAAGCCAAATCGTCCCTGGTCTGTCCTGCCGGCACCTCATCCAGATACATAAACACTGTCACAAAAGGCGCCTGCCCGTTGCAGGTCATCAGAGTAATCAGCTGGTACTGGATGGTCTGGATCCCGCTCTTGACTTCTTCTCTCAGGCGGCGCTCTGTCACCTTATCAATAATGCCCTCATCCAGGGATTCCCCACATGCTTTTCTCTCCGCTATCACCGCCCGTTTTAGCTTCTGGCGGCTGATATCCACAAAAGGCGCCAGATGAGCCAGCGAAAAGGACTGCCCGCCGTACTGGTTGCTGGCCACCTGGGCCACAATCTGCGTCGTCACATTGCAGGCTGTAAAGAAACTGTGGGGCTTTTCAATCATCGTTTCACTGATGACTGTCCCGTTCTGAAGCATATCTTCCAGATTGATCAGGTCACAGTTGTGCTCTCTCTGGGCATAATAATCTGTATCATGGAAATGGATAATCCCTTCCTCGTGGGCCCGCACCACCTCAGCCGGAAGCAGGACTCTCTTTGATAAATCCTTGCTGACCTCGCCTGCCATGTAATCCCTCTGTGTAGAATTGATCACCGGGTTTTTGTTGGAATTTTCCTGTGTCACTTCTTCATTGATATTATCAAGAAGCGAAAGGATTCCATTGTCGGTGGTGTTGGACTTTCTGGTCAGCTCCCGCCTGTAACGGTAACGTACATACTTCTGGGCCACCTCATAGCCCCGCATCTCCATGATCCCGGTTTCCACCATATCCTGAATATCTTCCACATTCACCGCATGGGTTGTCTCCTGAATCCTGTCAGCCACATTATCCGCGATGGCTAAAATCTGATATTCATTCATTTTATGAATGTTGTCCACTTCATGATTTGCCTTGTCGATTGCATTGACAATCTTACTCAAATCAAAAGTTACTTCTTCCCCATTTCGTTTAATTACTCGATTCTTTACTTCTGCACTCATAATTCTCCTTGCCGCCGTCATACCAGATGTTGATACTGCCTAACTCGAAACGCAATATATAGTTGCAGGTTCTATAATACAACAAAACAGCAGAATTGAAAAGAGGATAACTTCATGTTTTTTTTTTGTACAATCCGCCTTAAATCCTTGCCACGCCTGTATCCCTGGCGGCTTTAGCCACTGCTTTTGCCACGGCAGGCCCCACCCTCTTGTCAAAAGCTTTTGGAATAATATATTCCGGCGAAAGTTCCGCATCAGAAATGAGGGCTGCCAAAGCCCCTGCCGCCGCAATCTTCATTTCATCATTAATATCCCTGGCCCGCACGTCGAAAGCCCCCCGGAACACACCGGGAAATGCCAGCACATTATTGATCTGATTGGGAAAATCGCTCCGCCCGGTGGCAATCACCTTCGCCCCTCCGGCTTTTGCATCCTCCGGGAAAATTTCCGGCGTCGGATTTGCGCATGCAAAAATAACTGCATCCTTTGCCATGGCCTTTACCATCTCTGTGGTTAAAACGCCAGGGGCTGATACACCGATGAACACATCCGCCCCCACGATCACCTCACCCAGGGAACCCGCCTTCTTTTCTTTGTTGGTCAAGAGGGACATCTCTTCCTTGATGGAATTCATACCCTCTTTCCGTCCCTCATAAATGGCGCCTTTTCTGTCACAGAGCATCACATTCTGATAGCCTGCAGATAAAAGAAGCTTTGTGATGGAAATGGCCGCCGCGCCTGCGCCGTTCACCACAATTCGCACGTCTTCTTTTTTCTTTCCCACCACCTTCATGGCATTGTTAAGGCCGGCCAGAGTAATAATGGCCGTTCCGTGCTGGTCGTCATGGAAAATGGGGATATCGCATTTTTCCTTCAGCTTTTTCTCAATCTCAAAACAGCGGGGGGCCGCAATATCTTCCAGGTTCACACCGCCGAAGGAACCTGAAATCAGGTAAATTGTATTTACGATCTCATCCACATCTTTACTCTTGATACAGAGGGGAAAGGCATCCACGTCGCCGAAAGCTTTAAACAATACACATTTCCCCTCCATAACCGGCATACCTGCTTCCGGCCCGATGTCCCCCAGCCCGAGAACGGCCGTACCATCCGTCACCACCAGGCACATATTGTGGCGTCTGGTCAGCTCATAGCTCTTGTCCACATCTTTTTGAATCTCCAGACAAGGCTGCGCCACACCGGGAGTATATGCAAGCGATAAATCCTCTTTTGTCTCAACCGGTACAGTAGCCCTCACTTCAATTTTCCCCTTCCACTCTCCATGGAGACGCAGGGATTCTTTTGCATAATCCATAGTTTTTCCTTCTCCTTTTTTAATAAATTCAGACGCGTTCGATTATAACATAATCCTTATTGGCAGTCAAACGCCCCGGTACCCTCTCCAGGGCAGGCTCTGTGATCTTCCTGGAGGCTTTAGAGCCAGGAAGTGGTAATGAATAAGCCTCTCTGTATTTTCGCATACTACAAAAAGGGCCGCAGCCCGTTTCCAAAAGCCAATAAATTTATTTAAATTAGAAAGGAAACCTGCCATGAATGACGACACAAAAAACCTTTTAAAAGAATGTAATGCAGGCACGAAAATGGCCGTTGGAACCCTGGATCAGATTCTGCCCTCCGTCCACGACCCCGACTTTAAGAAAAGCCTGGAAAAATACCGAAATGCCCATGTCAGTTTTGGGGATAAGCTCCATTCCCTGGCAAACAAAGGCGGAGAACCCGGCGGGGAACTTGGCCCCATAGAAAAACTTTCCGCCCGCATCATGACTGGCATGAAATTAATGCTGGATGATTCTGACAAAAAGATCGCCTCCATGCTGACAGACGGCTGCAACATGGGCATCAAGTCTTTAAGCTCTTACCTGAACCAGTACACAAAAGCAAACCACACTTCCCGTGAAATCGCCGGAAACATCATCCGGCTGGAAGAAAGTATGTCCGAAGATTTGAGGCAGTATCTCTAAATTTGTTAAAAATATCCTGTTTTACATTTACCCCGGTACCCCGCCTGCCACCGCCCCATGGAAATCAACGCAGGCGGGGCGCCGGGGCAGACATACATACCGGGAAATTCTGCAGTGTATCCTAAGGAACCTCTAATACTCCGTTGACAATGGGATGAATGGTCCTGTCCACCAGGATTTCCGGCAAATCCACCCCTGCTTTATCCCGTATCATTTCCATAAACCCGCTTTTTAAAGAATCACTGAGCAGAGCGCCCAGCCCTTCTGTAATCAGCCTGCCTCCAGGCGTTTCGTCCCAATGAAGCTCTATCCTCCCTTCCGGTTCGTGAAAATAGCATTTCAATTTCCGGCGTAGTGCTTCCTCCAAAAATGCAATATCCAGCTTAAGAACCGGCCTTCCATCTTCGTCTTCTGAAAACACACCCTGCACACCCAAAAGGTACGGCTCTCCATGGAAGGAAACCTCCGACACGGCGCCATGGCCAAATCCCACTTCTATTCTGTGCAGCATTTCCCCTTCTTCCAAAACCAGATAAAACCGCATACCCTCATAATAAAATGCCGCAGTCCTGATTCCTTCCGTATAGTTGTTGTGGAACACTTGGAATACCAGCGGGCAAAGCCCCACATGGGTCTGTTCCAGGCGATAGACTCTGCCGTCAACCATACGTTTCAGCCTCTCCTCTTTGAGAATCCCCACGCCCCTGGCGCTCTTTTCCCTTTTCCCCCAGAGCTTTTGCCCGCTTCTTTGCATGTTCCCTGTCCGGCACTTATTTTTGCCATGGCCTCCCCCTGTGGGCAAATTCCGCGGCGCCCTTCCATAAAGGCCCCTGTTTCCCCAAAGGCTTCCGTCTCTCTCCAAACATTTTTTTATTTCCTGAAGCTGCCGGTATCCCGCCGGATCTTCCGGCAGCGTTTCCTCCGGTTCAAAATCCTGCTCGAAATATTTCCTGACAATGTTTAAAAGGACACAGTTCTGGTACAGCTCATCGCTTCCTGCATTGGTGGCGATCACCATATCCAAATCAGGGTAGACCACCACATTCTGTCCTAACATCCCGTTAAGTGTGCAGCTTCCCGGCCGGCCACCCAGCCACACCTGGTATCCATAGCCGTAGGGTCCCATATACTCCGGGGAATCCATATGCTTCTCCACAGAAGCTTTCAGCCATTCTTCCGATACAAGCTGCCTTTCCTGCCATTTTCCCTTCTGCAAAAAAAGCTGCCCTATTTTAGCCGCATCTTCCGTACTGATCAAAAGCCCCCAGCCGCCTTTACAAATTCCCTTGGGGCAAGTCTCCCAAAATACACGGGTGATTCCAAGGGGTTCCCAAAGCCTTGGCCTGAGATATTCCACCAGCGTCTCTCCTGTTATCTTTGTGATAATCGCCGACAGAATGTAAGTATTCATACTGTTATACTCAAACTGCTTCCCTGGTGTCCCTTTGATTCCTGACTGCAGATAGCTGGATACCCAGTCGTCTCCCGACACCATCCCTGTTTCATTGAATCCAGCCCCAGAACTCATGGTAAGTAAATGCTCCACCGTTAAATTTTTCTTTCCCGACAAAAGGGACTTTTTGTCCAGCAGTGTAAAAACCTTGTCATCCAGCGCCAGGCGGCCTTCCTCTATCAACATTCCAACGGCCAGGCCCGTAATAGTCTTGCACATGGAATAAGAAGCATGCCACATCCCATTCCTGTAAGGCGCCACTGAAACCTCGGCAATTACCGTCCCATGGCGAAGGACCATCACATGATGAAGGTCGGTGCGCCCTTCTTCCGCCAGTTCCCTGATAAAAGCCGCCAGTTTCCAGGAAGGAATCCCTTTAGACTCTGGAACTGCCCTGGGAAACCGCCACCCAGCCGGCCTTTCCTCCAAAAAAGAAGGCTTTTGGGGAGTATAAGTCACGCGGCTGATTCCCTCTGTATTTCCCCGAATCAAATTTTTCAAAAGTTCCATCACTGCAAGTTGTTCTTTCAGCATAGAATCCCTCCCTTCTTTCCTTATTATAGTCTTATTATTTCCCGCTTTCCATAAAATTTTACTAAAGAAATTCTGACATTTTATATCCTGGCTAATATATCAAAAAAGCTTTGTCACGATAATTTGTAATATATCGTAAACAAAGCTCTTCTGCCATTTCAGATATTATAAAAACCCAACTATACTTACCCAATATCAATCGCCAAAAAACGATAGGTTTTATCCCGCATCCAGTTTTGCAAAAAATTCTTCCAGATTATTGTATTCTTTTACGTTTTCCTCCTGCGCCGGCTGTTTTCCCATTGCCTCCAAAACGGGTTCCTCCCGCTTCTTCCCCACAGAAACCTTGAAGGGAATCCCGCCCTGGCGCACCGCCTGGCGGACAAATACATTGACTGCTGTCGAAAAGCTCAACCCCAATTCGGAAAACAGCTCTTCTGCCTGGGCTTTGATTTCTGCATCCATACGGACGCTGATATTAGATGTGTTCCCCGCCATTCTCACCGCCTCCTTCTGCCTTTTTAACCATCTTATTTCATTGTCCCTGATTCTATGACTGGGTTGTCTTTCGTTTCCTTGACTTTCCCCTCCATTGCCTATAAAATGAAATCATATTCAGGAAACGGCTTCCGGCGCCGTTAAATGACAAGGCGGCTTTGGTATTTTGCGCCGGCAGCGTGAATATGGAAACTCTAAATGTTCTGATTCCCATAAATGTTTATAAATGGAGGTCTTTTCATGCATCCCCTCACTGCATTAATATTAGAAGATATGAAACCGGCCCTCGGGGTCACAGAGCCTGCTGCCATTGCCCTGGCCTGTGCCTTTGCCAGGTCATACCTTACAGGTTCTGTAAAAAGCCTTGTGGTGTCTCTCAATTCCGGCATGTATAAAAATGCTTTTACCTGCGGGGTTCCCGGCTCTTTCGACACTGGGATCTTAATTTCCGCCGCCCTAGGCCTCACTGCCGGGAAGCCTGACAGAGGGCTGGAAGTATTATCCGGCATCACTGATGAAGACCACAAAACAGCAAAAAAACTGGTTTCCAGCGGCCGTATACGGGCAGAGGTTTCTTCCATCAGCCCCGACATCTCCATTAAAGCGCGGCTTACCACCACCGGCGGATGCTGTGAGGCGGGAATCTTCCAAACCCATACCAACTTGCAGTATGTCAAACTAAATGGGAAACTGGTCTATGGAAAAGAACCGGACCTGACAGGAACCAGTCTGGAACCAGAGGACATGCCCGCAAAAAATGACCCGAAAATCAAAATGGATGGTGGAACCCCTTTTTCCCCCATCCATGGTTTCACCCTCAGCGACTTTCTTCATTATATAGAAACCGTAGACGAAAAAGAGCTGGAACCACTGCAGGCCGCATACGACACCAATCTGGAATTGTTCCGCTTTGCCATGGCTTCCGACCGTACCGTCATCGCAAAAGAGCTTCTTGCCGCCAATGGCGGAGCCGTCATTTCAGAAAATGAGCTGGCCACTGCGCAGCTTCTCTGCAACGGTGCCATTGAGGGGCGGGTCCTGGGCCTTAACCGGGCAGCCATGAGTATCACTGGAAGCGGCGCCCATGGGATTATCTGCACCATGCCCCTTTACGCCCTGCAGAAAATCCGCGGCCTGAAAAAAATCCAGCTCCTCCGCGCCACGGCCCTCAGCTATCTGGTCACCATGTATATCAAAGAATATTCCGGCCGCCTGTCTGCCTTCTGCGGATGCGGCATCGCCGCAGGCACCGGTATGGCCTGTGCCCTGGCCTGGTTAAACGGCGGCAGCAAAGATGTGGTCACAAAAGTCATCAACAATATGGCCGCTGGAATCACCGGGATGATCTGTGACGGCGGTAATCACGGCTGTACCATGAAGGGAATCGTCGCCGTCGATTCCGCGTGGCGGGCCGTAAGCCTTGCCTCACATGGCATATCCATTGAACCGGAGCACGGGATTTGTGCCGCCGCGCCGGAAAAAACCATGCGCCAGATGGGGCAGATTGCCGACCCCGGCATGAAGGAGACAGAACGGACCATCCTGGACATTATGCAGGCCAAGGCAAGCTTTTAAATTCTCTTCTGACACACATCCTCCAGGCAGCACCGCCCACAAAACGGCGCTGTCCTGGCTGTGCATACTTCTCTTCCATGGTACACCAGCCGGTGGCAAAAGCTGCTGCCCTCTTCCGGCGGAATAATCTTCCACAGGGCCATCTCCACTTTTTTCGGCTCTTTGAACCCGTCCACCAGTCCGATTCTGTTTGTCAGGCGGATGCAGTGGGTGTCTGTCACAATGGCCGGTTTTCCAAACACATCCCCCATAATCAGATTCGCGCTTTTCCTCCCGACACCAGGCAGGGAAAGGAGGGCCTGAAAGTCATCCGGCACGTGTCCGCCGTATTTCTCTTTCAAAATCTTCATACAGGCGCTTATATCCCTGGCCTTACTTTTTCCCAGGCCACAGGGGCGCACAATCGCCTCAATATCCTCCACGCCGGCCTCCGCCAGGGCATCCACGTCGGGATATTTCCCATACAATTCCTCCACCACCACATTTACCCTGGCATCCGTACACTGGGCAGCCAGCCGTACACTTACCAAAAGCTTCCATGCCTGGTCATAATCCAGGCTGCACTCCGCGTCCGGGTATTCTTCCTTCAGCCTGTCAATCACAATCTTTGCAAGCTCCTCTTTTGTCATAGCGCCCTCCTAATTCCCCTTTTTCTTCGCCAAGCTGTTGGTATCCATGGAATCCCGGAATACAAAGAAACGGTCATATAAAAATTCCAGCACGAAATTGGCGACCATATTGAGGACTGTCACCAAGTATTCATTCCAGCCCAGCCCTTCCGCAAGATAATTTCCCAGAATCGTGGACACAGGGGTAAACACACAGTAAAAGGCCGCCACCTTGACCATCGCCACCGGAATATTATTGGCCGACTGGAAAGTATACCTCCTGTTTAAAGTAAAGTTCCAAAGCACCGACAAAATCAAGGCAATCAGATAACAGGGCCAGTAGCTCCATCCAGAAAGCTCATTGAGCAGGCTGAAGGCCGCGATTTCAATGACGCCTGCTGAAACTGAAAACACCAAAAACTTTAAAGAACGAAGCAGCTCTTTCCTTCCATTGTCCTTCATACAGATTCCCTCCCCCGCCTTGCCTGTCCCAGCAGACGGTAATTTTTTTTGTTTGTGGCGTAAAGCCTTCTAAATACCTCGAAATAATGGTCATAGACTGCTTTTTCTTCTTTCCGCGGCAAAAACCGCTCTTTTACCGGAATAAAAGCGCTGACTTCTTCCAGGCTGGGAATCAGCTTAAGGCCCACGGCAGTGACAGCAGCGGCGCCTACGGCCCCCACATTCTGCGGGTTCTCCACCACCTCCACCACACGTCCGGTCACATCGGAGAGAAGCTGGGCCGTCACCGGTGACAGCGCCCCTCCTCCCACAAACCGGATGGCCTTTGATGTCTTAAGCTTTTTATCCTGACATTCCAACATCCACCGCAAATGATAGCAAATACCTTCCAATACTGCCCTGATCAGTTCCGTCTTTCCCGTTTCCAACCGAATCCCAAAAAACATCCCCGCCGCATCCGGGTCTTCAAAAGGGCAGCGGTTTCCGTGGAGCCATGGGGTGAACACTACGCCGCCGGAACCTGCCGGAACCTGTTTAATGGTTTCTGTCATATAATCATACAGGCTTTTATAGGCCACTTCTTCCCCTTCTGTCACATGCCTCTTTTCCAGGTAAATTCCAATTTCATCCAAAGCCAAATGGTCTTTCACCCACTCCAGGCATTTCCCCGCTGTCTCCATCTCCGCAAAATAATTATATTTTCCGCTCTGGGCTCCCACAATGGCCGCGATCATGGCCGACACGTCCACCATCTGCCTGTCAGTCACCGTCGTCACCCACCCGGAGGTCCCACAGTAAATATGGGTGTCCCCCACATGGACACAGCCGGCTCCTACACCGATGAGGGAAGCGTCCCCGCCTCCGCCAAACACCGGTATCCCCGGGCAAAGCCCCAGCTCTTTTGCCGCCTGTCCTATAAGGGCGCCCGCCTGCTGGGAGGATTTGATGATTTTGGGCAGATGGGACATCTGGATGCCAAACATTTTACACAGCTCCTTGCTCCATCCTTCCTTCCCCTTCCTGGTATCATAAAGAAGCGTTGCGTAGGCAGAATCCTCTGTCATGACAAATTTTCCCGTCAAACGGCAGATCAAATACTCTTTCACATCCAGCCATTTATAAGCCCTGGAAAAATTCTCCGGCTCATGGCTCTCCAGCCATTTATATTTCCACATGGGATCTTTGACGCTGGTGGAAACAGCCCCTGTGATTTTCAAGCTCTTTAACAGCTTCCTCACATTGGCTCCCGCAATTTTAAATCCATGGGCAATCCCTTTTTGAACCTCTTTTACTGCCCTCTGATCCATATAGCTCATGGGCCGGTGGACTGGAACCCCTTCCCTGTCCACCAGCACCAATCCCTGCATCTGGGAACAGAAGGAAATCCCGGCAATCTCCTCCGGTTTTACCTCTGTCTGCCCAAACAACTCCCTGGTGGTTTTGCACATGGCTTCCCACCATTCTTCCGTATCCTGTTCCGCACCCCCGTTTTCCAGGATATAAAGGCCGTACCCTCTGCTGGCGCCGGCTAAAAGGGTGATTTTCTCCCCAATGCCAAACAGACAGGTTTTCACCCCTGTCGTCCCGATATCATAGGCCAATACATAAACCATCCTCATCCCCCTTTCCCATGGACGATCTTTGCCTGCCCAAAAGTAAAGGCCGACTCAAAAAATTTAAGAAGCTCCTTTCGGACATGAATATCCTGCTCCAGCACGTCTTCTCCGCAGTAAATCCGAAAACGCTCCCTGTAATAATCACAGGAATAACTGAACTGTAACATCATCAGCAGATTATCAAAGAAAAAAGCAAAGAGTTTTGGATCCATATCCTGGCGCACATTCCCGTCCCGCCTGGCCCTTTCTATAAACCCAGTATACAGCCTGGCTGTGATTCCTTCAATCTTTTCGGCCAGAAAGACGCTCCCTGGCGCTCCGTCCGAAGCCAGCCTGTTATACATACGGATACAGTCTCCATGCTCCCTGGCATGAATCTGCAGTTCTTCAATCACCCGCTCTACATAGACTAAAAGCTTCTCCTCCGGTTCCGTCACCCGGCAAAGCACCTGCTCCAAAACTTCAATACTTTTATACAGGCAAACAAGGAAAAACTGCTCTTTGTCGCCATAATACTTATATAACGCCCCTACACTGATTCCTGCCCTCCCGGCGATGACATTCATACTGGCCTGATAAAATCCCCGTTTTGCAAATTCAGAAATCCCCTCCTCCAAAATCTCCTCCAGCTTCTCCTCTGTCAGCTTTTTAAGCATACGCCACCCTCCTTCAGGCACACGTGGGTCTGTTTCATGGATTCATCCTTTTTACTCCCAGATTTTCCTGGAATATTTCTTTTTATATACCATCCGCTGCAGGGCGGCGTCTCTTCCGTCAAGGGGGCGGCAGTGTCTTTCATCTCCCGCGGCTTTCCAGAGGTCATTTTGTACCTTTGCAAAAAGCTGTGCCGCACACCCCTTTCTCAAAATCATCCTCACAGCAGCCACATCATCTGCAGTCCGCCCTGTGCACAGGGCGCCTCCCCCCTGGACCAAAACAGCGTTTCTTCCTTTCAATGCTTTTGCCGCCTCCCTTAACTTTGAAAAACGGATGCTGGTTCCTGCAATCTGAGCCAGGTCGTCCAGATAAGGCATCAGCCGTTCCTCCAGGTAGCACACCGCCATGACCGCAGGGCTGCTCTCCTGGGCAATATAGCAGGCGGCGCTGCTTTTATAAATGGACGCATGGAGGGCGGCCGCAGTGGAAATCCCCGCCGGAAGCGCCCTCAGGTCATAAACCTTCCGCTTCCCGTTTAACAGATGGCAGAAATAATTTCCCTTTCTCATGCTTTTCCCCAGCTTCAAAACCTCTCCGTGGAAAGCTTTCTTTGCGCCTTCCGTTTCACCAGCGGCCAGTTCCCATTCCCGAAACCTGCTCTGAATCTCTTTTCCACAAAGCTGTTCCAATTCTTTCGCCACAAGGAACGCCTGGCCATCGTCCGTCCCCATACAAAGCGCCCCATGATTTCTCATGAGGACCGCCCTGGCCTCCGGCGCTGATTTCACCTGCGCCGCCACTGCCTGCCGCAGCTTCTTTGTGGAAGAGAGGCCGTAATCTGCGCAGGGCGCGGCGCCCCCCTGAAGATAATTTCCCCCTTCCGTCTGTAAACCCTCTCCGGCAATCCCCAATACAGATGCCTGATCCTGGTGCGTATGGATGACGAAACAGACCTCCGGCCTCAGCCTGTATACATCTGCATGGATACCTTTTTCGCTGGAAGGCTTCCTGTCGCCTTCCCAGGAACAATCCTCAATATTCACTGTCACCAAATCTTCCGTCCGCATCGTATCATATCCCAGGCCGCTGGGGGTGATCACAAACTGTGTGTCTGAAATCCTGGCGCTGATATTTCCCCACGTCCTTGCAACCAAGCCTTCCTTCACCAGGCGATGCCCGGCTTTTATAATCAATGCTTTTGCTTCCTCTTTTGAGTAAGCCATATTCCGGCCTCCGTTTCCTCAAATCCATTACTCAAATATACGGTTCCAAACCCTTTTATTTCAAATCCTTTTTGTCAATCTTCCCGCAGACGGCAAACACCCGCTCAAACCGCGACAGCACATCATCAATCATTTCCTCCGTATATGCCGCGCTGGTATAAAGCCTGGAGCCTGCCAAGGTGACAATCCCCTCCGCCATATAGGCCGCCCCCATATGCTCCATTTCCTTCTGGCGGATTCCTGTTTCCTTAAGTACCTTCGGAATCGTCCAAAGTTTCTTCCAGTTGACCGTAAAATGCATGGTCCCCACACTGTCCAAATGGCAGATGGAACCCTGGTTAAAGGCCACGAAGGGCAGTTGGTATTTTTTAATGAGCGCCTGCAGCCCCCTGGTCAGCCGGTCTCCCATCCGTCCTGCCGTTTCACAGGCGTTGGTCCTTTCGATTTCGCAAAGGGTATAATAACCGGCTACGCAGGAAATAGGGGTAGCCGCCATGGTCCCGCCGCACATGGCCTTGGACACCTTCTTCCCGGAAGAATCTAGTCCGGCCCCCAGATAAGCCATACAGTCTCCATGGCCGCCCACGCCTCCGGCCCCTGGATAGCCTCCGGCCACAATTTTTCCAAATACCGTCAAATCCGGATCCACTCCAAAATAGCTTTGAGCGCCGCCAGGCCCAATGCGGAATCCCGTCACTACCTCGTCAAAAATCACCAAAGCCCCATACTGGTGAGCCAGCTTCACAGCTCCCCGGATGAATTTCTTTGATACCGGCCTTGTACCACTTTCCGGCCCCACCGGCTCCAGGTATACCGCCGCGGTCCCTCCCGTCAGCCGGTTCTTTTGTAATTTCCGTTCCAAATCCTGCAGGTCATTGGGGAAAAATTCATCCGTGTGTTTGAATACAAAACCAGGGACCCCTTTTGACATAAGCCCCTTTGTGCCGGGAACGCGCATTCCATAGGCCAGCTGATCTGACCATCCATGGTATGCACCGCCCATTTTCAGAATATTTTTCTTTCCTGTTTTAAGCCTTGCGATTCTGGCGGCACACATACACGCCTCCGTGCCGGAGCCAAGCATCCGGAACTTCTCCACAGAAGGGACCATTTCCGAAATCTTTTTAGCCAGCTTATATTCATACTCATGGAACAGCCCCGTGGACGGCCCGCAGGTATTCAAAAGCTCGATGACCTGTTCCCGTACAGCGGGAGGGTTGCTTCCTAAAATCGTCGGCCCTCCTGCCTGAAGGAGGTCATAATACCAGTTTCCATCCACGTCATAAAGCTTCGCCCCTTCCGCCCGCTCAATCACAATGGGAAACGGATAATTAAAGGCCAGATTGTGCTGTACGCCTCCTGGAATCACTGTTTTGGCTTCTTCAATCATCGCCTTTGAACCGGCGCACTTCTTATCAAAATAATTCTCCACATAAGTTTCCAACTTGTCCCGCTTAATAGAATAGACCGGTTTCGTAATCAGCTCATCCAGCTGTTTAGTGACAGCCTCCGCATTCAGATATTTGTCAATCGCAAATCCACGATATGCCATATGTTTCCCTCCTTCTCCATTCTTGTGAATCCTTATTCACGTCATAAAATAATTCTACCACCTTGCGGCTCTGCTGTCAAAAGAATTCCTATATGGATTCAGACGGGGAAATCCCCGCCTGAATCCATATAGGTTCTCTATTTTCTGTGAAGTTCTTTTTTTTCAGCGGAAGCCATGAACTGCCGGATATGTTCCTCTGACTGGATATAAAGGTGGGCGCCGATTCCCTGGGAATTTAAAGCCCCGGCGCCGCAGGCGAATTCTGCACATGCCTCCGGTTCCATACCTTTCAAAAGGCAGTGGAGGAAAGCCGCCACAAAATTATCCCCGCAGCCGGTGGTATCCACAGGATTAACTTTATAAGGATCTATAAAGAACCGTTTTTCCGCGCTCTTGAAAAAGCAGCCCTCTTCTCCCATCTTCAGCACCACATTTTTCACTCCTGCCGCCAGAAAAACATCTGCGATTTTATCCGGCTCCTTTTCCCCCGTCACATAAACAGCCTCGTCGTAACTAGGCATCAGATAATCTGTATAGGGGTATACACTGTCAATGGCATGGGGCCCCAGCCCAAGGGTGTCAAAATTCATATCTGCCAGGGTAACGGCCCCCGCCTTCTGTGCTTTTTCAAAAATAACAGCCAGCCCGCCTGTGTCCAGTTCCCCCAAACCATAAATACTTCCCGCTGTCACAGCCCTTGTTTCTTCAAATACCGACAAGTCAATATCCGACATCTTTAACATGAAATTTTCTCCCGGGCCGATCAAAAAAGAATGATCCCCATTTTCCTTCACCACCACCACAGTGGAAAAGGTCTTGCAGTCATCCGGCCGGGTCAAAAGAGAGGTATCCACGCCTTCCCGCACCAAATCGCTGTATATCATATCTCCCACATTCCGCTTGTCCAGCCTGGTAAGCAATGCAGAATGGTTTCCAAGCTTCGCCAGCATAGCCGCCTCATTGACTGCATCGCCGCCGGAGGCCAAAAGCACCTGCCCTGCCATCACCGTATCCGTACCTGAAGTCAGCGCATTTTCCGGTATATTTGTCACCATAATATCCTGCACCACCTGCCCGATACAGATCACATCGTATTTTTTATTCTGACTGTCCATGTTTTATTCCTCACTTTCCGCATATTTCTCCGATTGCTCAGTTATTATCAGTTTACTACAAGAGAAAGCCCTGCGCAATCCGTTATTTTTCTAATAAATTCCGAAAACTTTTTCATTCTGCAATGTCCAAATTTACCTTCTTTTCAATCATAGAATAGTCAAAACCGTCCAGCCGTTTATCAGTGATCAGCCAGTCTGTATGGCCTGTCAGCGGTTCCACCTTCAAAAACGAAGACCTCCCAAATTTCGTATGGTCTGCCAGCACAAAATTCTGCCGGGCTGCCTCCATCATCGCCTGCTTGGTGAGCATTTCCGGAAAGTTGTCCGCCATATAAACACCGTCCCTGTGAATACTGTCTATCCCCATAAAACATTTATCAGCCCGCATACTGCGAAACATCCGTTCTGCCATACTTCCAAGCACTGCATTGGTCTGTTTCATAATGGGCCCGCCTGCGATGACCACGTTCAACTTCCGGTTATTCAAAAGGACATTAACCACCGGAATGGCAATGGTCACTACGGTGAGATCTTCATAATCTCCTGCTGACAAGAGTTTTGCAAATTCAAGAACCTCAGTGGAATCATCTAAAATAATCACTTCATGGTCACAGACATATCCAATGGCCCTGCGGGCGATCCGCCGCTTTTCCTCGATCTGGAGAACCTCTGACTCCTGCCATGGAAGCTCATACTGGCCATGATTTAAAATCAAAGCCCCTCCATGGGTCCGGCATAGTTTCTGCGCGCCGTGCAGTTCGTCGAGATCTCTTCGCACTGTCACCTCAGAAATCTTTAAAAACTCACTTAATTCTGAGACTTTTACTGATTTTTTTCTGTTTAGGATTTCCAGTATCCTTTCTTTTCTCTCCTCCGAAAACATGTAAGCCCCCTTGGCTTTTTATCGTGGTTTTATTCATCCCTCTCTGTTATTCTGCCATATCTGTTTATACAGAAGGACAGCCGAATTTTTCAGCTGTCCTTTTTACCGTATCAATTCAAAGGCCGGAAACCATTTGTCAAAAGCTCCTCAGTTTATCACTCCCGTCATCCCCGGTATTCTCTATGGAACGGATCTCCACATCATAGCCAACGGTATCATTTACTTTCACGTGGACAATATCCCCCGCCCGGCGTCCTAAAATAGCCTGCCCGAGGGGAGATTCCGTACTGATATAATTTTTCAGGGAATTTCCCCGTACAGAAGTCACCAGCTTGTAAGTTTCTTCCTCGTCATCCTCCATAAAATATAGTTTCACGGTATTGTTGAGGCCCACCTCATCCTCTCTGGAATCTTCTGAAACCACCACGGAAGTTTTTAACATCCTCTCCAGATAACGGATCCTGCTTTCATTCTGGTTTTTATCCTTCTTCGCCGCGTGATATTCAAAATTTTCACTCAAATCACCATGGGCCCTGGCTTCTTTCACCGCCTCCAGAGCCTGTTTGCGAACCACCAGTTTCCGGTACTCGATTTCCTCCTCAATCCGCTTTACGTCTTTTTCTGTCAGCTGATTTTTCATTGCAGCATCTTTCGTCCTTTCTAGCGCACCATATCCCTGGTGATTTCTTTCAGAGAAGCTGCCCCGCACATGGACATGGCATCTGCCAGCTCAGCCCCAATCTTTGAAACATATTCCGCCACACCTTCAGCTCCCCCGCCATACATGGCTGTCACAAAGGGCCTGGCGATAATCACCGCATCCGCCCCCAGCGCCAGCGCCTTAAATACATCGGCACCGGAACGGATTCCTCCATCCACGAAAATTTTCATGGAACCGTCCACAGCTTTTGCTATCTCTTCCAGCACTTCCGCCGTAGCCGGGCACTGATCCAGTACACGCCCTCCATGGTTGGAAACTACGATGGCGGCGGCTCCTGCCTCTTTTGCCTTCACCGCCCCTTTCACCGTCATAATACCCTTGACAATAAAAGGGATGTCTCCGCAGGAATCCACAATATCCTTAAGCTCCTTCACTGTCTTTCTTCCGGCGGGCGGATTCATATTCTTCAAAAACGGCAGCCCGGCCGCATCCACATCCATGGCCACTGCAAAAGCTCCTGCTTCTTTCACCATGGCAAGCTTCTCTTGGACGGTTTCCAGGTTCCAGGGTTTTACCGTAGGAATACCAAGGCCTCCTGCTTTTTTGATGGCGGCGGCAGCGCCTTTTATCACTGCCGGATTTGTCCCGTCGCCGGTAAAGGCGGCAATCCCAGAGGCAGCGCAGGCGGACACCAGCACTTCATTGTAGCTTTCGTCATTATACTTCTCTCCATAATGAAGATTGACCGCGCCCACCGGGCCGGCAAAAACAGGATAGGAAAATTCCTTTCCAAAAAGTGAAAGCCCCGTATCCACCGGCTCATTGGCACAAAGAGTGTCCATATTAATCCGGATTTCCTGCCATTTGTCATAGTTCCGCATGGCCGTATCCCCCGCTCCCTTGGCTCCCGGCCCGGGAATCTGGTTCCGGCAGGCTTTTCCATTGCAGACAGGGCAGGCCTTACAATAATTTCCAATACACGTGCGGGCATTTTCCAATATTTCCTGATAGTTCATAGCTCCTCCTCCATAAGCGGGGATCATCCCCAATATTCTTTATTTTCTTTCAAATGTTTCCACTTGAATAAGCGTATCTTCCGTCGGGTAATGGGTAATGGAAACATTGTCCCCCTCATTGAGGAGCACCGCCGCAGGGTAAGTCCTGGCATTCACCATATAGTATGCTTCCCCCTTTTCCAGCTTAAGGAAATACACCGTATCCCCTTCCATATCGGCGGCACGGATTTCTTCCACTTTTCCCGATATGCTGACGGCTTCTTCCTTCGGCTTCTCCTCCTCTGGCTCCTGTCCACTTAAAATCTGGTTTTCCACAAGAAGCTCATGATATCGCCTCTGGCAGTCGGCAACTGTATTTCCTGTCGCCACAATCTGATACTGCTGCACATTGACCATAGCATACATCTTTACCAGGCCGGCCGCGTCCTTAAGGGCCATAAAATATGTGGGCTGATCGGAAATATTGAGAAGCAGCGGGAAGGTGGCCCTGTAACTGTACTGCTGGACCGCTCCTTCCGCAGAGGACATGGCCGAATATTCTTCTGCTCCCGCACAGGAATAATAATGGGCCTCTTTTGTTCTCTGGTTTACCAGAATAAAACCGATATTTCCCCTGTCCCCGGTTACAGAAGTCACGCCTGTATAAACCCACACGTCATCATCCTGGGCAATAAAATTGTAGCCATCTGTGGTTTCCGTACAATCTGTCTGGCCAAACAGCGAATTCCAGAAACCGTTGTGATATTCCCCATAATAATCGTACTGTTCAATGATCAAATCTGCAGAATAAGCCCGATCCACCCAGGAAGGCACGTCTGCAATATCATAATACTCCGAGTCTCCGGTGACAGCGTTCATCAGCACCGCGCCCTTGATATCGGTGCCGTCAAAGAGTCCGATGCGTTTCTCCACCACAGAAGCAATCCAGTAAGGAGTGCCGTCGTCATTGATCTCAAAATTCACATCATCAAACATCAGAGTCGGATAGGAAAAACGCAGATGGCGCATCAAATCCCTGCTGAAGTACTCCGACGGCGAATACTTAATGCCTTCCTCCAGACGGACCACTTCCACTTCCTGGGTTCTCATATCTATCATCACATATGCCGGAATTCCTTCTCCCCGGTTATTCCACCATTTGAAAAAGTCGTTATAATTAAGATAATTGACTCGGACAGGATTTCCCTGATAATTGATCTGCGCCGAAGCATCATCCACCGCAAACTGGCTTACCAGGTCGCTCAACTCTCCCAGTTTCCTGTTGGCCAGGTTGTTGGCAGAGTCTTCATCCAGAAGCGGAATCTGGTTCCAGTTGATTTCCGACACTTCCTCCGCGAAATCCCCAGTATTCATGGGCATAAGCTCCGAATATGCTTTTGCCCGGAATACAATCCACCCCGACAAGGTTCCCACAACAATCACCGCCACTGCTAAAGCCACCAGAATCAAAGGCGCCGTCAAGTTCTTTTTTGTGTAGGTGAGGTATTCTTTCACCGAGCTGGAACGGAAGCCCTGCAGGAGCACCATACAAACGGAAAATACAATGCAAAGTATCACCACAAAGCCATAAAGCTCCCTGTTATGGATGTTCAAAGCCGGAAGCTTGATATAAAAATAAATACCGCCAAACACCAAAGTCACCAGAAGGCTTAAAAGTACCCGCGTAACCGGCCCCCCTTTTGGTTTTCTGGGACGTATCACCTTTTCTCTTTGAGGTTCGCCCTGGTTCTGGCCCATATGCATACCGGTAAACTTAAAATCAAAAATATTCATGCTGGATTCCTTTCAGGATTAGGCTGTTAAAAGCCCTTATTTTTGTTTTCTGCGCTGTCCTTGTCCATCGACGATATCAACCGACGAAACATGTTTTTTAAATATTTTTTCTTGAAAAAACAGAAGGGGTATGTTATATTAGATACGTAAAAAGAACAACCGCCCATATATGCCCTATGGGTACAAGGTGGGTTGACAAGTTAATCAGATAGATAAACCACCCTTTTGCTCGCCAAAGTTTAGGGGTGGTTTTTCTATGTATGGCTACTTACAAAACGTAAAAACGAATGTAAGCAATGCCAAAAGGAAAAGACCAAAGG
>CAOKOS010000031.1 GCA_948470255.1 uncultured Lachnotalea sp. | reverse complement strand
TTGTTGAGCCTCTGGAGCGTGGTTACGGCACTACCCTGGGCAACTCCCTGAGGAGAATTATGCTCTCCTCCCTGCCCGGAGCCGCTATCAGTCAGGTAAAGATTGACGGTGTGCTTCACGAGTTCAGTTCCATCCCCGGCGTGAAGGAGGATGTGACGGAAATCGTTATGAATCTGAAGAATCTTGCCATCAGGAATACCAGCGAGACAAATGAACCGAAAACTGCTTATATTGAGTTTGAGGGCGAAGGCGTGGTGACTGGTGCGGATATCCAGGTTGATCAGGATATAGAGATTATCAATCCTGAACAGGTCATCGCCACTTTAAGCGGTGGCAATGATTGCAAGCTTTACATGGAACTGACCATTACAAAAGGCCGGGGCTATGTGAGTGCAGATAAGAATAAGAGTGAGGATTTACCCATTGGCGTCATCGCAATCGACTCTATTTATACGCCCATTGAGCGTGTGAATTTGTCAGTTGAAAACACCCGTGTGGGCCAGATCACTGATTTTGACAAGCTGACACTGGACGTATATACCAATGGGACCCTGGCTCCTGATGAGGCGGTAAGCCTTGCGGCAAAGGTTTTAAGCGAGCACCTGAACTTGTTCATTGATCTTTCTGAAAACGCCAAGACTGCAGAGGTCATGGTGGAAAAGGAAGACAATGAAAAGGAAAAAGTTCTGGAAATGAATATTGACGAGCTGGAATTGTCAGTCCGTTCTTATAACTGCCTGAAACGGGCAGGCATCAATACGGTGGAGGAGCTGACAAACCGCACCTCCGAAGATATGATGAAGGTGAGAAACCTGGGCCGGAAGTCTCTGGAAGAAGTTTTAGGCAAGTTAAAAGAGCTTGGCCTGGAGTTGAATCCCAGCGACGAATAAAGTTTCACTGCGGAGATCCCGGCGTGTAAAAAGCCCGGCTTTCTTCAGTGACGAGAGGCCGCGTAGGCGGCAGAAAATTTGTAGAGAAAAAGCAGACGGTCAGTAAGCCCGAAGATGCATGGCTGCCTGTTCCACAAATGGAGGAAAGAATATCATGGCAGGTTATAGAAAACTTGGAAGAACTTCAAGCCAGAGAAAGGCTCTGCTTCGCAACCAGGTGACGAACCTTCTGTATCATGGAAGAATTGTCACCACTGAGGCAAAAGCAAAGGAAATCCGCAAAATCGCCGAAGGCCTGATTGCCATGGCGGTGAAAGAAAAGGACAACTTTGAAGAAGTCACTGTAACTGCAAAAGTGGCAAGAAAAGACAAAGATGGAAAAAGAGTAAAAGAAGTCGTGGACGGTAAGAAAGTGACAGTTTACGATGAGATTCAGAAGACCATCAAAAAAGATATGCCCAGCAGGCTTCATGTCCGCCGGCAGATGCTGAAGGTGCTTTATCCTGTGACGGAAGTTCCGAAGGAAGTTGCCGGACGCAAGAGAAACACCAAAGTGGTTGATATGCCCAAGAAGCTTTTCGAGGAGATTGCTCCCAAGTATGTGGATCGCAAGGGCGGCTACACCAGAATCGTCAAGATTGGACAGAGAAAAGGCGATGCTGCGATGGAAGTCCTCATTGAGCTGGTATAAAAAAATTTCATAAAAAGCCATTCAGGAGCTGTTATAAAAGCAGAGTAACCATCTGTTTTTGTAGCAGCTCCTTTTTTAGTTTATAGGAAATTGCGTCCTATAAAGTAAAAACGTTCCGCGAAGATCGCACTATGGCGGAGTGGAATTATATCGCTGAAGCAATCCGTCGCAGACGGAGAATCCTGCTTTTCAGGATTCTTTGTTCCCACCCAGGGATTTATCCATAGTCAAAGACAACTATATTGTTTGTGAAAAACAAATTTACGGACAGCTGTGTGGAAAAAGGAAAGTATAAAATTGGTATCCTGTAAATTCATGCGGGAATTGATCCTTTTGCAACATTGCGGATGTGCTGCTGTACGTGTTTTTTGCAGCTTTCCAAATCTTTTGTTTTTAATGCCTTCATAATAGCCATATGGTCTTTTGCCGCATACATAAAGTCCCGGTTTTCCCAGGGAATGAAAAGGTAATTGGCAACAACGAAACGCCCTTGAATACGTTTGTAGATATCAGACAGGAATTCGTTTTTTGCGCCGTTTACCAGGCAGCGGTGAAACTCAAGGTCTTTTTGATTGAATAAAAGTTTGTTGCCGTTTTCAATGGCTTCCAATGCCTGGAGGGCAATTTTGTCAAGATCTTCAATGGTTGCGTTAAAACTGCCGGCATTTTGTTCTTTGAATAATTCTTCCAGCGCGTAGTGTTCCAAAATAATACGGACATTCCGGATTTTTTTAATTTGCTCCTCGCTGTAAGTCGGTACACAAATCCTGCCGTTGGGCAGGACATCCAAAATCCCATCATTAGCCAGCAGTTTTACAGCTTGTATGATAGGTGTTCTGCTGACTCCATATTTTTCTGCAAAAGTATCCAGCAAGATTTGCTGACCCATTTGGTATTCTCCTACGATTAAGGAATCAACAATATTGTTATAAACTAAAATATCAAGGTTTTGTTTGAGGCCCATAATTGTCTCCGCAGTATATAAAGTAAAGATAATGTCAGGGAATATTCACACCGGAAAAACGAAAAATTATGTAGTTCAGGGTGCATATGTCCATGTCAGTGGATAGTAAGAAAATAAATAAAAATTGCATTTTTTATTTATTATTATAATGAAAAAAATAAAAATAGTCAATTTTTTGAAATTAAAAATTTTTGATTTATTATGTCGAAAAATTCTTTATTATGATTTGATAGAAAGGTCTAGATATATGGAAAGGGCTGCCACAGTGACTGCAGCAGCTCTTTCCTATGGAGTTCTACAAAATGTTGGTATATTGTTTTGTTGAAAGCAGAAATATTACAGCCTTGCCACACCAGTATCTCTGGCAGCCTGGGCTACGGCGGCGGCAACTGTCTTGCCAACGCGGGGATCGAAAGCTTTGGGGATAATATAATCTTCATTTAATTCTTTATCAGAAATCAGCCCTGCCAGAGCTTCGGCAGCAGCGATCTTCATTTCATCGTTGATATCCTTTGCCCTTACATCAAAGGCGCCACGGAAAACTCCGGGGAAAGCCAGTACATTGTTGATCTGGTTGGGATAGTCACTTCTTCCCGTGGAGCATACTTTGGCGCCTCCCGCTTTTGCTTCGTCGGGGAAGATTTCAGGAGTCGGGTTTGCGCAGGCGAAGACAATGGCATCTCTATTCATGGTCTGAACCATTTCCTTTGTGACCATTCCGGGTGCGCTCACACCGATAAAGGCATCCGCGCCTACAAGCATATCAGCCAGTTTCCCGGATTTCTTTTCTCTGTTGGTGATCAGGGAAATTTCCTCTTTGACAAGATTCATGCCTTCTTTTCTTCCCTCATAGATTGCGCCATGTCTGTCGCAGAGGACAATGTCTTTGAAACCGGCTTTTAAGAGCAGGCGGCAAATGGAGATGGCGGCAGCGCCGGCGCCACTCATAACCAGTTTGATGTCTTCCTTTTTCTTTCCTACCACCTTTAAAGCATTTGTCATACCTGCCAGAGTGATGATGGCCGTACCGTGCTGGTCGTCGTGGAAAATGGGAATATCACATTTTTCTTTTAATTTCTTTTCAATCTCAAAGCATCTGGGAGCGGAAATATCTTCCAAATTGACTCCGCCAAAAGAACCGGAAAGCAGGTACACCGTATTTACAAATTCATCTACGTCTTTTGTCTTAATACAGAGAGGAAAAGCGTCTACATCGCCAAAGGCCTTAAACAGCACACATTTTCCCTCCATAACAGGCATACCGGCCTCAGGGCCGATGTCGCCAAGACCCAAAACGGCGCTTCCGTCGGTGATGACGGCACACATATTATGACGGCGGGTTAACTCATAACTTTTGTCAATATCTTTTTGGATTTCCAGACAGGGCTGGGCTACACCGGGGGTGTATGCCAGAGATAAATCGTCTTTTGTGGCGACGGGCACACGGGAAATGACTTCAATTTTTCCTTTCCATTCACCATGCAGCCGCAGAGATTCTTTTGCGTAATCCATAGGGAGACCTCCTTTGTGATTGTTTTTATAAAGGGAAATAAAAAATAAAAAATTTATTTTCAACAACTGAATCATAGCACCCTTTTATTGATTTGTAAAGTATTACTGTATTAATTTATGATTTTTCCGTTTGGAGAGAGATGCATCATATAAAATCCACAAAAAAACACAAAAAATAATTGACAAACTGGTCAAAATAAATTATAGTAAGAATAATAAAAAATAAAAAATTTTAAATTTATATTCCAAGTAGATAGAACGTGCATTTTAGAAATATCGAAAGCAAAAATGAAAGAGAAGCAGCGGAATCGGATGGTCGATAACGCTTCTTATATAAAAAGCAGAAACCAAAAAGGAGGAAGAAACATGAAGAAACTGTTGGCACTGTTTTTGGCGGGAGCTATGATGCTCAGCCTGGCGGCATGCGGAGGCGACGATACGAAGGAAACGGAAGCTGCTAAAGTTACAGCAGCAGACACCAAAGCAGCGGAAACTAAAGCCGCCGATACGAAAGCAGATGAAACAAAAGGAGCAGGAGAGGAGAAACCTGCAGGAAACGGCGAGACTTACAAAATAGGACTGGCAGCTATGTTGACTGGCGACAATGCACTCAACGGGGAGCGTATGCAGAAAGCTTCTGAGATGGTTATTGCCCAGTATAACGAGGCGGCTGGATATGAAAAGTTTGTTCTGAATACAGAAGATGACCTGACCACAAATGAAGGCGCTCTGACGGCAGTTCAGAAGCTGATTTCTGACGGCTGCCTGGCGATTATAGGACCCCACAGAAGCTCCGCAGCCCTGGCAGTATCTGATACTGTGGCAGAGCAGCAGGTATGTGTCCTGGTGGGCGGTACCTCTGTGGCAATCGACGGAAGCAACAACTATATGTTCCGTACCCGTGCGTCTGACGCGATTATGGCTACTGTAGCTGCAACTTTCTGTAAAGATACTTTGGAAGCAAAGAAAGTGGGTATCCTTCACGCTTCTGATGAATATGGACAGGGCGGCGCAGACGCTGCGATGGCATTCTTTGATGCACAGGGAATTGAATATGTAGACTGCCCTCACAATGTCAATGACGTGGATTTCACTTCTGCAATCCTGGAATGTCAGAGCGCCGGATGTGACACAGTCTTTACCTGGACCCATGATGCTGAGACTGCTATTATCTATCAGCAGCTGGCCACTTATATGCCGGAAGTCAATAAGATTGCTTCCCCCGGACTTACTCTTGACAACGTTTTGAACCTTTGCGAGGACAACTGGGTGGACGGCGCATATTCTGTGACCGACTTTATCTCCACATCCACCGATACCGTTGCCGTTGATTTTGTAAAAGCATATGAGGGCCTTTATGGTGAGACACCTGACCTTTACGCGGCAGCATACTATGGAGCGGCAGTTACCATCTGTGAAGCGATCCTTGCTTGTGAAGAAGCAGGAGAAGTGACTCCCCAGGCTGTCAGAGATGCCATTGCTGCAGGAGAGACAAAGACTCTGCCCACCGGAGATTTCTATAATGATGATGCAAACAATCTGGTACATAGTTGTGTAATTGCCAAGTTAAACGGCAAAGCCCCTGAGTTTGTTCAGAGCGTAAGCGAATAAAGCAATGTAAGACCGGATTTTCTGAAAACTTATCAACCATGTAATTTTATGCGGGCATTCCAATGAAAGCATCCTGGGGTGCCCGCAGTCTATAAGGAGAAGAATTTATGTCAACAATGGTATTTCAGCTCCTCATTACAGGCATTGCATATGGTATGATTTATTCCTTAGTTGGCATTGAGTATACTCTGATCTGGAATTCTTCAGGTCTGTTGAACTTCAGCCATGATAAACTGATCACTCTGGGCGCCTATATTTTTGGCGGCAGTATGATCATAAAAATGAATCTGGATAATCCCATTGCAATCGTCCTGACCCTAGCAATTATGGGAGTGGTGGGAGCGCTGCTTGCAGCCGGCATTTTTAACCGTCTTTACAGTATGCGTTCTAATATTTTTGCGATTATCGGCACTGTAGTTTTAGCAAAGATTATTTCCGAATTCATTCGTCTGTTCTGGGGATCCGGCAATATGAGAGTTTCCGGATGGCTGGATAAGACGTATTTTATCGGGGGATTCGCCATTACTTCTGCCAATATCGTCATTATTATTGTGGCAATCCTGCTGGTTGCCGTACTTGAGGTGTTTTTTAAGTTTACGAAAACAGGAAAGGCCATGAGATGTGTAGAGCAGAATAAAAAAGCTGCCGCCCTTATGGGAATTAATATCAACAGAAGTATCTGTATTACCACGGCTCTCAGCGCCATGATCTGTGCAGTTATTGGTTTCCTGGTGATTCCGCTGGTGAATATCAGCGCCACCATGGCGACTACCATTGGCCTGAAAGGATTTTGCTCCGGGGTCATCGGAGGGTTTGGATACATCCCGGGGGCCATTGCCGGCGGTATTTTTATTGGTGTGGTGGAAAATCTGGCCACTATTTTTATTCCGGCAGTATATAAGGATGCCGTTTCCTTCCTGCTGCTGATCGTGTTCCTGCTCATTAAGCCCACCGGCTTCCTTGGTAAACGCGCGCAGGGGAGGTAAGGAATGAATAATATGAAAAACAATAAAAATATGAAAAATGCTTTGAAATGGGCAGTGGTACTGGCTGTAGTTTTATGCCTGCCTAACATTATCAGGAATGATTACTGGATGGTGGTTTTTGTCCGGGTGTTGATTAATATTGTCCTGGTCCTGGGGCTGAACCTGATCACCGGCCTGATTGGACAGATGAATCTGGGCTCCGCTGGTATTTACGCTCTCGGCGCATATTCCTCCGCGCTGTTTGTAAAGAATACGGGACTTTCCCCCTGGCTTGGCCTTTTGGTGGCTGTCGTGACAGGTATTGTTATCGGCCTGGTGCTGGGGTATCCCAGCCTTCGTCTGAAAGGCGTGTATTTCTCTTTGACCACTATTGGATTTACACAGGTTGTCCAGATTTTCCTGAATAATATGACAAAGGTGACTGGAGGCTCCCAGGGATTAAAGAGTATTGCGCCTTTTTCTATTTTTGGTTTCCAATTTGACAGCTATATCAAATCTTATTACTTGTATGTGGCATTTGTGCTGATTGCAATTTTCTGCGCAGTTCGGATCGTGAATTCCAAGTGGGGGAGGCTGTATAGATCCCTTAGGGATAATTCCGATGCAGTTGAGATGAGCGGAATCAATATTGCCGATGTGAAAGTGAAAGCATTCATTGCGGCAGCGATTTTTGGTACGGTGGCAGGGGCCATGTATGCGCATTTTTATGGATATATCAGCCCGTCCACCTATACCGTTGATATTTCCATGAACTTTGTCCTAATGCTTTTAGTGGGCGGGCTTGGATCCGTGTCCGGAGCCATGTTCGGCGCGGTCATCGTCACAATCCTTCCGGAACTTCTTCGTGGGCTGGGGAATTATTATCTGATTACGTTCTACATTATTATTTTCCTGGGAATCCTGTTCTTCCCCAACGGCTGGGTGGAAGCGGCTTCCAGGCCCATAAAGAAAATTATCGCCAAGAGGAAAAAGGAGGAGAGCGCAAGTGGAGAAAAATAGCATATTAAAGCTTACGGATGTCACGAAGCGCTTCGGCGGGCTTCTGGCGGTTGATGCATTAAATATTGATGTAAAAGAACATTCCATCCATTCCCTCATTGGACCAAACGGCGCAGGGAAGACTACGACGGTCAATCTGATCACCGGCGTACTGCCTGTCACATCTGGGACAGTGGAATTTATGGGGCAAAATGTGACGGGAAAGAAAACTTATGAAATTGCGCGTCTTGGTATTGGGAGGACTTTCCAGAATATCAAGGTGTTTCAGACAATGACCTTGCTGGAGAATATTATGGTGGGCGGAAACCAGCTGACAAAAATGGGGTTGGTCCGTACAATCCTGGATTTTAAAGGCGCCGCAGGGGAAGAAAAAATGCTTCGTGAAAAGGCGGAAAGCCTTTTGGATAAGCTGGGGATGTACCATCTGCGGAACGAATATATGAAGAATCTGCCTTATGGGCGCCAGAAAATTTCCGAAATCGCCAGGGCCATGATGACAGATCCGAAACTGATTTTGCTGGATGAGCCTGCGGCAGGATTAAACCCTTCGGAACGGGCGGAGTTGGTGAAAGTGATTCAGCAGTCCTTTGAGGAAGGCTTTACCTTTTTCCTGATCGAACACAACATGGACGTTGTCATGAATTTGAGCGACGACATCACGGTTTTATCCTTTGGTAAGAAGATTGCTGCCGGAACTCCGGCCCAGATCAGAGACAACGACGAAGTCATTACCGCATATCTGGGAAGCGCTTTCGTTAAGAATAAAGAACAGGAGGGCGCAGAATGATTTTAAAAGTGAGTGGAATTGATTCTTATTATGGGAATGTACAGGCGCTTCACGGCGTGTCCCTGGAAGTAAATGAAAAAGAAATCGTGGCAGTCATCGGTTCCAACGGCGCAGGAAAAAGCACTACCATGAATTCCATTATGGGCGCCGTGCCGGTGAAGAGCGGGACCATTGAATTCATGGGGAAAGATATTACAAAAATGAAGACCCATGAGATCAGCAGACTGGGAATCATTGAGATTCCCGAAGGCCGTGAAGTATTCCCGGGAATGACCGTACTTGAAAACCTGGAAATGGGGAGCTATTCCATCAAACGTTCCCGTACAGAGCTGAAAAATAAGATTGAGGAAATGTATGACCTGTTTCCAAGGCTTAGGGAACGGGCGAAGCAGCGGGCTGGTTCTCTTTCAGGAGGGGAACAGCAGATGCTGGCGGTGGCCAGGGGGCTGATGTCGGATCCCAAGCTTTTAATGTGTGATGAGCCTTCTCTTGGGCTGGCGCCGGTCATCGTGGATGATATGTTTGATATTTTTATCCGTGTCAATAAAGAGCTGGGAATCCCGATTATTATTGTGGAGCAGAATGCATACATGGCCCTGCAGATTTCAAAACGCTGCTACGTATTGGAGAATGGTTATGTGACTGCTTCCGGCGACAGTGAGAAGCTGTCCAAAGATGATACCATTATTAAAGCCTATCTGGGCGGCTGATGGATGGAGGCGTGAATATATTATGGGCTATCGGTATTTGGATGATAAAAAAATAGAAGAGTTTTCAAAGGAAGTTTTTAAACGCTATGGGTATTCAGAGGAAGACTGTGCACAAATTGCAGACGTGCTCCTGACTTCTGACCGCATGGGGATAGAGTCCCACGGCGTACAGAGGCTGATCATGTATGTCAATAGTATTAAATTAGGAAGGATCCATAAGGGGGCGGTTCCCGAAATCGTAAAGGAAACGCCGCTTTCCGCAGTGATCGACGCCCATGAAGCCTTTGGGCAGCCTTGTGCAGTGAAAGCCATGCAGCTGGCAATCGACAAAGCCAAAAAATCCGGGATTGCCATGGTGACAGTACGAAATTCCAACCATTACGGGATTGCAGGTTACTACGCAAAGATGGCGGCTGACCAGGGAATGATGGGGATTTCCATGACAAATGCGGAAGCCCTGGTGGTTCCTACCTTTGGGAAACAGCCTATGATGGGGACGAACCCCATTGCCGTATCCATGCCTGCGGATCCTCACCCTTTCCACCTGGATATGGCCACCAGTGTGGTGCCTGCCGGGAAAATGGAAGTATATGCGAAAGCTGGAAAGACGCTGCCTGACGGATGGCTGGTGGATTCCAAAGGACAGACAAACAATGATCCCAATGAGTTTTTAAAGATCCGCGCAGCCAAGAGTGACGGAGGCATTAATCCCCTGGGTGGTTTTGGAGAAACCCACAGCGGGCATAAAGGTTATGGGCTATCCCTCCTGGTTGAGATTATGTGCGCGGTCCTGTCGGGCGGGCTGACGGCCAACTATGTGCGGGTGGATCCGGCGGTGGATCGCGTATGCCATTTCTTTATGGCAGTGGATTATGGAATGTTTGGGGACAAGGCGGAGATTGAGGCCAATTTGACAAAATACCTCAATGAACTGAGAGATTCCCGAAAGGCAGAAGGCAGCCCCAGGATTTATACCCATGGGGATAAGGCTTATGAAAATATGGCCGCTGTTTCGCAGAAGGGAATCAAAGTAAATGACAAGACATACGAAGAAATGACAGGGATTGCAAAAGAACTTGGAATTCCTTATGAAGATTATCTCATAGAAAAATAATCACAGAATATTTAAGACAGAGAGGAGAAAACATGTCAGAAGGAAATCAGTACACAAAATATCAGTATCAGAAATTGTTTGATCTGGATGCAGAAATGATGCGCCGTTACGGCTACAGCGACGAGGAGGCAAAAATCATTGCAGATGTCCTGTTGACCTCAGACTTGTTTGGTGTGGAATCCCACGGCTGCAACAGGATGACTTTGTATCCCTTCGGGCTGGACATCGGAAGAATCAAGAAAGATGTCACTATGGAGGTGGTGGAGGATGATATGTGCTGCGCCGTTATCGATGCAAAAGACGGTATGGGGCAGCTCGCAGGCGTCATGGGTATGAATTTGGCCATTGAAAAGGCAAAGAAATACGGCGTGGGTATGGTCAGCGTAAGAAACTCCAACCATTATGGAATCGCGGGGTATTATTCCAAGCTGGCGGCGGACGCAGGTATGATGGGGGTCTCCATGACAAATGCGGAGGCGCTGGTGGTGCCCACTTACGGTAAAGAACCCATGCTTGGCACAAACCCCATTGCCATTACCATTCCGGCCAATCCCCACAATTTCCATATGGATTTTGCAACTTCGATTATGACATGCGGAAAGATGGAAGTTTATGCGAAGATCGACCATGAGCTGAAACCAGGTATGCTGGTGGATGAGCAGGGCGTAACCTCCACAGACCCTCATAAATTTATTGAAATCCGCGCCAACAAGACGAACCCGGATTATAAAGAAAAGACCCGCGGCGGTATTATGCCCATGGGCGGAGAGGGGATGGACTTCGGCGGCCACAAAGGATTCGGATTTGCCATGCTGGTGGACATTCTGTGCGGTATCATGTCCCACGGAGCCGTTTCTAAAGGAATCCGCGTGACAAAGAAGGATGAGAAATGCTGTCACTTTTTTGCCGCCATTGATTTTGGACGGTTCGGGGACAAAGAAGAAACCCTCCGTCTGTTGTCTGGATACATGCAGAGTATGCGTGACGCAGAGAAAGCGCAGGGCCAGGACCGTATTTATGTACACGGTGACAAGGAAGCGGATAATGCAAAAGAAGTTATGGCCCACGGTGTTGGAATCAATAAGGCGACAGAAGCGGATATCCGCAAATATTGTGAGAAGCTGGGCATTAACGCGGATGAATATCTGATTCCTGCAGAGTGATACGGAGGCATGGAAATGAACTTGATGGATCAGTTACTGGCGGACATTTCTATTCCCAAATTTGTAAAAGTCCGGTATGAGATGGATCATTCCCACATTGATGATGTGGAAGGGGCAGTCAGGGAGGCATTGAAAAGAGAAGGCACTCTGGATCGGATTAAGAAGGGCGATACAGTATGTATTACTTCCGGCAGCCGTGAAGTGGTCAATGTGGCCAGGATTACCCGCGCCGTGTGTGACCTTGTCAAAGAGGTTGGTGGAAAGCCTTTTATTATTCCGGCAATGGGTAGCCATGCAGGCGCTGATGCAGGAGGGCAGAAAGGGATTTTGGCTGGTTACGGTGTGACAGAGGAAGCCATGGGGGTTCCGATCCGTTCCTCCATGGAGACAGAAGTGATCGGGTATGCGGATGACGGGCAGGAAGTGCATATTGACAAATACGCCAACGCAGCAGATTTTATTATACCAATCGGGCGGGTGAAGGCGCATACGGATTTTCGCGGGCCGGTGGAAAGTGGAATCTGTAAAATGATAGTAATCGGTATGGGCAAGCAGCACGGCGCCTATCAGTGTCATAAAATGGGATTTCCCAATATGTCCAAAAATGTCATGGCTTTTGCAAAAGTCATTATTGCGAAGAAGCCGAACATGTTTGCCATCGGCCTGGTGGAAAACGCTTACCACCAGACTTGTAGGATAGAGGCTGTCCCGGCGGAAAAAATTTTGGAAGAGGAACCGGAGATCCTTACATATTCAAAAAAAAGAATGGGGAAAATCCCTTTTGGCCAGGCGGATATCCTGCTGGTGGACGAGGCGGGAAAAAACATCAGCGGAGCCGGGATGGATCCCAATGTCACCGGGAGGTCGCCCCTGCTCCCCACGGAACCTCCCTTTTTCCAGAGAATTGCGGTGTTTGACCTGACTGACTGTTCCCACGGGAATATCGGCGGAGTGGGAAACGCAGATGTAACCACCATGAGGCTATATAATAAGATAGATTTGGAACAGACATATGCCAATGGAATCACGTCGGCAGTCCCGGAATCTGTGAAAATCCCTGTGGTCATGCCTGCAGAGCGGACGGCAATTAAATTTGCCATGCGCACGGCAGTGGACACAGACTGGGAGAAAGGCTGCCGGATTGTATGGATTAAAAATACGCTGTCCCTTTCGGAGTTTTATATTTCGGAGGCAATGCTGCCGGATGCTGGAGAAATTCCAGGGATGACTGTATCCTCTGGGCTGTTGGAACCACAGTTTGACGAAGAAGGGAACTTCACCGGATTTTCGGAGGTTCGGTAAGAGAGCTGAGATTGGAAGCGGCTGTCAAATTTACAATGGTTTTGGCATCAGCACAGAAGATGAACCTTTTGTAAATTTGACAGTTGCTCCATATCAGTAATGATTTTAATTCCAGGCCGGAAAGGAGTATTTGTGGATCTTCATTTAAAAGATAAAGTGGTGGTAGTGACTGGCGGAGCGGCTGGAATCGGCCGCGCCATTGCGGAAGAATTTCTGCGGGAAGGGGCGCAGGTTGTTGTATTCGGCCGCGGAAAGGAAAAGCTGGAAAGTTTTCGTGCAGATATGAAACGCCAGGGCTTTGGTAAAGCCCTGGCGCTGCAGGCGGATGTGGCCAAGAAGGATCAGGTAAGCGCCCTGGCAGAAGAGGTGTTCAGGACTTTTGGGCGAATTGACGTGTGGGTGAACAATGCGGGAGTTGACATCAAAAAGATGTTTTTGGATTACAGCCAGGAGGACTGGGACAGGATTGTGGGAACGAATCTGGACGGCGTATGGAATTGTACCAGGATAGCAGCTCCTTATATGATGAAACAGGAGGAAGGAGTATTTATTAATATTTCCAGCTACACTTCAAAAATTCCCCACGCAGGGGGCGCCATCTATGCAGCGACGAAAGCGGCTGTCAGTAGTATGACAAAGACGCTGGCAGCAGAACTGGCCCCTTATAAAATCCGCGTGGTGGGAATCATTCCCGGTATGATCAAAACCAATATTTCCACAGAAAATATCCGGGAAAACCACGACGAATATGTCCGCAATATTGCCATGAAACGCCTGGGCGTCCCGGAAGATCTGGCAAAACCGGCGGTCTTTCTGGCTTCCGATGCCGCACAGTATATTTCCGGTGTGGAGCTGGAGGTGGCAGGAGGGAAATATGCCTCCCAGAACACCGATTGGCCCTGGAAGCAACGGAAAGAGGTTTAGTAAAAAACCACAAAAAAAGGCAGATTTATCTTGACAAATTCCATATTATTTGGTAAAGTCTTAAATAAGAAATAAAAAATTTTTTATTTAATATTTCCAGGAGCATAAACGCAAAACGCGTTCATTTATGAAAGGAGAAATAAAATGGCTAAAGAGTTCAAAAAAGTTTACGGTATTACCCCTGCCGCACGTACCATCTGGAACGCAGATGAGAGCTACAACAAAAAAGGTATGGAAAAATACCTTACCTGGCTGTTGGATAATGGAGCGCAGGCATTGTCAATCGTAGGTTCCACAGGTGAGAATATGGCTATGAATGAGCAGGAGCAGATGGAAGTTCTTGGTCATGTGGCAAGCTTCATTGACGGACAGGTTCCGTTGGTAGGCGGTACTGGCAAGTACGATACCCATACAACACTTCAGCTCAGCAAGTTTGCAGAAGAGGCTGGATATGATGCACTGCTTGTCCTGCTTCCTTTCTATTACACACCTCATAAGAAGAGTGTGCTTCAGCATTACCGCAACCTGAGAAAAGAGCTGGATGTTCCTATGTTCATCTACAACAATCCTTGGTTTGCCGGCTATGAGCTGAATACTATGGAAGTAAAAGAACTGATTGATGACGGAACCATTTCCGGTATCAAGGCTGCCCATGGCGATCCCAACCGTGTCCATGACCTGAAATACTACATGGGCGACAAGATTACCGTATTCTACGGACATGATTACTGCGGTATGGAAGCATATTGCGGCGGAGCAGACGGATGGCTTTCCGGCCTTCCCGCAATCCTGCCGAAACAGTGCCGCGCTATTCAGGATGCCGTATTGGCCGGCGATCTGGATGCTGCAAGAAAAGCACAGAACAAGGTGGTTCCTTTCCTGAACTACTTCCTGTATGATAAAGAGAATGGAGTTCCTCATTGGCTTGAGATCTGCAACTATACCTTGACTGCCCAGGGCTTGAATGTGGGACTTCCCAGAAGGCCTGCGGGAGATCTTGATGAAGCTAACAAGAAGAAAATTGAGAAATTGTTGGCAGATATGGATTAATCTTCGCTTACAAGTAATGCTGTTACATAATCAATATTTAATTGGGAGACCGCCGAAAGGCGGCCTCCCGTTTTTGTGGCCTAGACACTTAATAATTCTAAAACCGGAAGGAGCCTCCCTGTTACAGGTGGACGGCCGCCATAGGCGGCGCGGAAAAATTAAAAAATCAACGTGTCTGTCTGTGACAGGGATGTTTCTTCCGGTTTTGGATTATAAAGTGATAATTTTTTTCGTTGCGGCATCCAGAGAAGGATTTTCGATGTATTCCATCAAAAGGGAAGCGGCCTGACGGCCCATCTCTTCTTTGGGGTGAGTGACACTGGGGATCCGCTGCAGGTTGTAGAGCTTTGTGACATCGGAATTGTCAAAACTGGCCACGGAGAGCTGCTCCGGGATGGAAATGCCGTTTGAGATGTAGTGGCGGATAACATGGCAGGCAATCAGGTCGTTGTAACAGACAAGGGCGCTGCAGTGTCCCAGGATATCCATGGCGAAAGCATCGGCGTAATTATTTTTACGGCGGATTTCTTCCGGCTGGTTGGAATCGCTGTACCATCCGATGTAATCTTCCTGTATCTCCAGATGATTGTCCACCAGGGCATTGATATATCCAAGGTAACGGTTAACCCCCTGGGTTTCGTCGAACTTAAAAAGTCCGGCGATTTTTTTATGTCCTGCCTTAATCAGGCGCTCAGTCAGTTCATAAGAAACCTTTTTATCATCCCATACAATGGCCGGGGCTTCCACGTTGGAATATCCTCCGTGGACAAAGACGTAAGGGACTTTAAGCTGGGCCAGTTTGCGGTACAAATCCTCATTTGGGGTTGGAAAGCTGCTTTTTGTGGCTTCAATGATGAGGCCGGATACATTACTGGCCAACATTTTTTGGAGGAAACGGGCCTCATGGGCCACACGGTTGTGACTCAGCTCCAAAAGGATGCTGTAACCTTGCCCTGTAAGGACTTCTTCAATTCCATTGAGAATATTGGTGTTGATATAACCGGCGAGGGTGAGAAACAAGATACCGATGGTTTTTTCCCGTATTCGTACAGGCTTTTTTACAAAACTTCCGCTTCCCTTCACTCGCTCAATATAGCCTTCCTGGCATAGCCGGTCCATGGCGTTGCGGACAGTCTGGCGGCTGACTTGAAATAATTCGCAAAGAGAAGATTCAGAAGGTAGTTTTTCTTTATAACCAAAGGATCCATCGTTGATTTTTCCGATAATCCATGAGTAGAGGGCCTTGTATTTGATGCTGCCGGTCTGAGGTAGAGTGTTTGTCATAATATTCTCCGTGTCTTTTAATGTATCAAGATTCCGAAATTGCGCCCTTTGTGCGGTAGAAACCTTTTCAGGGCATATACCTATTTAGCATACAGGAAAACAGTGGAAAAAGCAAGGTGATACAAAGATATATTTTTATTATGGACAAACATGTATTTGAAAAACATAATAACAGAATAAAAAATAGAAAGAATTATATTTTATTTATTAAAAAATCAGAACAGCAAAAATACAAAAAAATGCTGAGAAATGTGCCAAAAACCTGGGGAAATACGCTTTTATTATAATGACAAACGGAAAGACAAAAAGAGATTGTTATAAAAATAGCACGAAATAAAATATAAAAATAGAGACAAAAAAGATAAATATTACAAAAAAGTCTTTACAAAGCCGTGGAAACATGTTACTATAACAAATACAAAAACAAAGACAAGAGAGATAGATATTGTGCAAAAAATTTCAAAAATAAATACAGGTATGAAGAAAAAATAAATACAAATAAAATACATATCAGTAAATAAAAATATTCCTGAACGCTTTATTAAGTGTTATATAAAACAGCCATGCAAAAAGGGAAAAGGAGAAGAGGATATGAGTAAAAACGAAAAGCTGTCCAGCTCTGGAAACGGATCGAAAACATCGCTGCCAAAACGGTTTTTTTTGCAGTCGTATTCCAGCGCCATTGTTGCCGTCATTATTTTAGTTGCGGTATTCACTATATTTACCGATGCATTTTTGACGCCTTTTAATATTTTCAATCTGTCAAGAACTGCTGCAGTATACTCTTTTATCGGAGCAGCGCAGCTTATTCTGATGGTAATTGGAGATATGAACCTGGGCATTGGCGGCTGTGGAGCGCTTTGTACAGTAGTGATGGGAACTTTGATGGCTAATTATGGAGTGGGGACTTTCCCTTCCGTGCTGGCGGCTTTGGCAGTGTCGGCTCTCTGCGGACTGGTGATCGGGCTTTTGGTGGTGAAGCTGAACTTAAACCCCTGGATTATTACGTTGGCCATGTCTTTCATCTTTAATGGCCTGGCAATCGGAAGTTCTCATGGATATTCCTATGAAATGACTGAGGCCCTCACATGGGCCGGCAGGAAGCGGGTGGGAATGTTTTCCTTCCTTTTCGTCCTGATGGTAGTGTTAGTGGTAATTCTTTACATTGTATTCCGGCACACCAAATATGGAAGGGATGTGCTGGCGGTGGGCGGAAACCGGACAGCGGCCAGGTTATCTGGTATCAATGTAAACTGGATTGTAATTTCCTGTAATATCCTTTCCTGTATGTTTGCATGTATCGCTGCGATTTTATGGGCATCCCGGACAGGGACTGCGTCTCCCAATACGGGTTCTGACTGGATGATGTATTCTATTGCCGTCTGTGCCATTGGAGGGATTCCGCTCCTTGGCGGAAGTTTCACAGCCCTTGGATTTTTCTGCGGAGCCTGGATTTTGACCATGGTACGAAACGGCCTTACGATGTTGAACGTGGACGTATATTATGAACAGGTATTTTTGGGGCTTATTATTCTGCTGGCGGTATCCGTAGAGTCTGTACGGGCCAGAATGGCGGAAAAGATGATGTAGCGGGATAAATTGTCCCGGATAGGCGGGGCTTTTATAAAAATAATAAAGTGGAGGTAAGAAGAATGAAGAAAAGACTCATCAGTTTGCTGTGTGTGGCAGCGATGGCGGTCAGCTTGATCGGATGCGGAGACTCTGGAAAAAAAGAAGAGACAAAAGCGCCGGAAAAGAAGACAGAAACAGAGGCTGCAAAAAAAGACGACACAAAGGCAGCAACAGAAGCGCCGGAGGAGACAAGGGCGACAAAGAACAAAGAGATTGATACCAGCGGTGTAGAGAGGGCGTTGCAGCTCTCTAAGGATCCCAGTGAATATAAGATTCACGTATATTGGCCGGCTCCGGATACATATTTTGAAGACAATATCCAGCCTGGATATGAGCAGCTGGCAAAAGAATACGGCCTTTCCGTGGATTATAAGATTGGAACTGAGTGGACACAGGATGTTGAAAATCAGGTTGTGGAAGCAAAGGCAGCGGAAGGTTATGACTTATTTATGATTTACGGTGCAGATACCTCCGGAGCAAATGCCCTTTACAAAGAACTGGTGGATGCAGGCTGCAAGGTTGTCAACTATGGCGGCAAGGTAGATGATCCCCAGCAGGCTGCCGCTACTGTCTGCGGTGATGTTTATGAATACTCTTATGCAGCAACAAAGCAGATGATCGAAGCCATGGGTGGAAAAGGGGAAATTATTAACGTTCTTGAAAACCTGGGTGATGTTAACACTTTGGAAAGACAGAAGGGTGTTGAGGCTGCAGTGGCAGAAGCAGACGGCGTCACCATCTGCCAGACCATCGGCGATATCAACACAGAAGAAGAAGGATATGAGAAGGTTTCTGATGCATTGGCTGCAAATCCCAATGCGACTGGAATTATCGCTACCGGCGGCACCGCTTCCAGAGGAATGACAAATGCTCTGAAGGATTATTATGCGTCCAACGGCGATGCCCAGCATTTATTCGCAGTGGCGACAGACCCTTCCCAGGAAGTTATGAACGGCCTGAAGGATGGTACGCTGGATATCGGCGTAGCTCAGAATGGTTATGGACAGGGCTACATCGGAACACTGCTTCTCCTTTACCTGGATGAAGGCTGGACCATGAAAGATCCCGGCGTTCATATTGTAACTGGTTACGTATTCATCACTACTGACAATATTGACACATTTACAGCAGATATTGAAACACTCAGCAAGGATATCGCTGCTGAACTGGAAACCAAGTATTTGAACGCGCCGTAAGTTGCGGCAAAGCAGAATTTACTCCCTCCCCGTCCCTTCTTTCGGAGGGGGTGGGGAGGATATAGTCTTTTTTGATTCTATTTCAGGAACCGGAGGAAGGTATATGCTGGAGGTTAGCGGAGTTTCAAAATCGTTTCCGGGTGTGAAAGCCCTTCAGGATATCTCGGTGCAGTTTCATGACGGAGAGATCCATGCCCTTTTGGGGGAGAACGGCGCCGGAAAGAGCACCTTGATGAAGATTATCTGCGGAATCTATAAAGCAGATAAGGGCACTGTTTCTCTGGATGGGAAAGAGCTTAAACTGCACGGTTATGGCGATGCAGTGAGACACCATATCAGTATGGTGCATCAGGAAATCCAGATGATTCCGGAAGCTAGTATTGCGGAAAATATCATTAATGATAAAATCGCCCAGTTTACCAAATTCGGTTTTGTAAACTGGAAAGCCATCAATGAATTTGCATTAAAATATATGAAGGAAGTGGGACTTGATCTTCCGCCGGAGAAAAAGGTACGTTTTTTAAGCGCGGCCCATAAGCAGCTGATACAGATTGCAAAAGCCCTGAGTGCGGACGCCAGGGTGTTGCTTTTGGATGAGCCGACTTCGTCCCTGACCCTTCATGAAGCGGACGTCCTTTTTGAACTGGTGAGGAAGCTGAAAGAGAAAGGAATGATCATCATTTTCGTTTCTCATAAGCTGGAGGAGGTTCAGGTTATTGCCGACCGGGTAACAGTATTCAGAGACGGGAAGCTGGTGGGAAGCGATCATATTAAAAACATGGAAAATTCCAGAATCATCAAAATGATGATTGGACGGGATTTCGTATACAGCTACCGTGGCAGGCTGGATGCGGGTGATAAGGATGTTGTTTTAGAAGCAAAAAATATTACGTCCAGGATCCACGGTTTCAAAAATTTAAGTTTCCAGGTTCACCGGGGAGAAATTTTGGGGTTCTATGGCCTGGTGGGTTCCGGAAGGACGGAACTTATAAGGACCATGTTAAATATTGATAAATGTGACGGAGGAGAAGTGTTCCTTGAGGGAAAGCCGGTGAAAATTGATTCTTTCAAGACAGCCCTCCACAAGTATAAAATTGGCTATGTAACAGAAAACAGGAAAGAAGAAGGGCTGTTTCTGGAGCATACGGTGGGCACAAATATCTGTGTTAATTCCCTGAATAAGAGTTATTACGGGCGCATCCCTTTCATTAATCTGAAAAAGGAACGGGAAAATGCAGGATTTTTTGCGAACCGGCTGGAAATTAAGACGCCGTCTTTAAGTACGCTGGCAGGAAAGCTTTCTGGTGGGAACCAGCAGAAAATCAGTATTGCCAAATGGCTGGCCGCAGATTGTGATATTTTAATTATTGATGAGCCGACGGTAGGGGTAGATATTGGGGCAAAAGAGTATATTCATGAATTAATCTGGAATCTGGCGGCGAAGGAAGGAAAAACCGTGATTCTGATTTCTTCTGATATGAATGAAATGATTTCTCTTGCCAGAAGGATTTTGATTTTTAAGGATAAGCAGATCACCGGAGAACTTTCCGGAGAAGAATTCTTTGCAAAACCAGGCGAAGAAATCAGTGCGGAAATCGGAAAATCGTTTGTATAAAGGAGAATGAAAAATGGAGCGGACGAAATGGAAACACGCATATACGGCGGAACTTGGCGCAGAAGAAAAACAGTATCCGGAATGGTTCCAAAAAGAAAAGGGACGGCTGGATAAAGAACTCGAAGGGGCTGGTATCCGCAAATGCCGGATTTATATACAGGAGCTTAAGGGAAAAAGGTATCTTTTTTGCTATGCAGAGGAAGAAGGAGAAGGGGGAGACGGGGATTCTTTAACGATTCCGGGCAGGGAAGCGTTATCCTGGGAGGAAGGACGCCATGTGTATGAGTTTAAGGTACACGATGGGGATGACTTGAGCGGGCTTTCGGCCAGAGGGATTATCATTGGTGTAAAGAGGGAACTTTTAGACGAGTATGTCCGCCTTCACGATGAGCAGCCTCAAATTATCCATGACCTTTGTTATGCAAATGGATTCCGCAGGTCATCTATTTACGTGACAGAGCTTTCAGGAGGAGATTTATATCTTCTGCAATTTGTGGAATGTAAAGGGGAAGAAAACCCGGCGTTATATGAAGACGAAACTTACCAGGAATGGCTGAGGGTGACAGGCGAATGTCAGACACCGCTGCCGGGAGAAAGTTTCTGGAAAGAAATGAAACTGGTTTATGAATTTGAAAAGTAATATTTGATTAGAAAAACAGAAAAGAAAACGGAGGAAGGAAAACATGAAACGTTCATTGGTCAATGAATCAATCCGCTACGCTAAGGAACTTCTGGAGAAGAATAATTTTAAGCTTCCTGAATTTGGATACTGGAGCCTGGAAGAATGGAAAAAACATAAGGATGAAATTGATGTCATTGAAAAGCTGATGCTTGGATGGGATATGACAGACCATGGGCTGGGACGGTTTGATGAAATCGGCTGTGTGCTGTTCACCATCAGGAACGGCCTTCTGGATGACCCGGAAGTGGGCGTCCCTTACGCGGAGAAGCTTTTGATTTTCAAAGACGGGCAGCGTCTTCCGATCCATTATCATGGATTTAAGACGGAAGATATCATTAACCGCGGCGGCGGCGTGATGTTTATTAAGCTCTATAATACGGTGGATGGTAAAGCAGTGGATACGCCTGTGGAGATTTATCAGGATGGAATCAAACACGTTTACCAGCCGGGAGAGGAAGTATTGATTTATCCTGGAAACAGCATCAGCATTACCCCCGGGATTGCCCATACCTTTGGGCCTAAGCCGGGAAGCGGCGATCTGATCTGCGGAGAAGTGTCCAAGATCAACGATGATAATATTGATAATTATCATATCGAACTTCAGCCTCAGCAGTATGCGGAGATTGAGGAAGATGAGCCGATTCTCCATCCGCTGTGCAATGAGTACGGAAGATTAGTGAAATAAACTTTAATTTGAGGTTTTGTATCTTGAAACAGGAAGGTAAGTGTTTTGAGATGCGAAACCTCAAATTTTGTAGGATTACAATACATCATTGAAGCCAGATAAGGAGAAATATGTTGTAAAGCCCTATACACGCGCTTGCCGGGATGCAGTTACCGGAACGCGGCGCAATTCGTCACGTGGGCGCTTATAAAGACGGAAATTACCGTACAGTATACGCCGGGTGTGGCTCTTAAATGAGTTGCGCTCGGTAATTATTTTGTTTTCCGGTAGTTGGTTCAAAATACGGGCTTCTGCTTAAAAGCTGTTGTCTTATAGTCCGTTTGCTTGTATTATATAAAATAAATTATTGTAATTATCGAATGGCTTTAAGTTTTAGCTGGTTATATATGGTTGATTTGGGAGTAAAGAGAGGACAATGATGATGGTAGCCGAGAAAAAATTATATAAAACATCATTGATAAATAACCGCAGATATTTGGGAAACAAGTATAAGCTTTTGCCGTTC
This sequence comes from uncultured Lachnotalea sp., assembly GCA_948470255.1. GTDB lineage: Bacteria > Bacillota > Clostridia > Lachnospirales > Lachnospiraceae > Lientehia. Next base: position 7,104 of record CAOKOS010000031.1, on the reverse strand, counting down.
ATTACAAAAGTGGTTGGCAAAGAATGTTCTGATATTAAATCCGTTGCTGATATTTTTGCAGGAACAGGCGCGGTTTCTTCTGCTTTTTTGGATAAAGCGATAACTACAAACGATTTAATGTATAGTAATTATATTTGCAATTTGGCGTGGTTCAGTTCACAGGAATATAATCCGCAAATAATCATCGAATATATCATTAAATATAATTCTATCTCCGAATATAAAGATAACTATATGACCGAAAATTTTGCAAACACATATTTCAGTTATAACGATTGCTCTAAAATCGGCTTTATAAGAGAAGATATTGAACAGAACTATCGTGACGGGAATATCAACGATAGAGAACGGGCAATCCTTACCACATCATTGCTCTATGCTATGGATAAAATTGCCAAAACCTGCGGCCATTATGACGCATACCGTAAGGGGGCAGACTTCGATGCTCCGCTGGAGTTGCTCGTACCTTTGGCTGGGGTTCATAACAATGCCGGAAACGAATGTTTTAATAAAGATGCAAATGAATTGGTTAAAGAAATTTATGCTGATTTAGTTTATATTGATCCGCCGTATAATTCTCGCCAATATTGCGATGCTTATCATTTACTTGAAAATGTTGCCCGTTGGGAAAAACCTGATGTCTTCGGTGTTGCAAAAAAAATGAACAGAGATAAAATGAAAAGCAAATACTGTACTCAAAGTGCTACGGAAGCATTTGAGGATTTAATAAAAAATATTAACGCAAAATATATATTGTTTTCATACAACAATATGGCTACTAAAGGAAATGGGCGTTCAAACGCTAAAATTGCAGATGAAGATATTATGCGGATTTTGCAGAGCAAAGGCACAGTGAAAGTTTTCTCTGAAAATTACAAGGCTTTTTCGGCAGGTAAATCAAATATTGCCAATAATGCTGAACGGCTGTTTCTATGTACTTGCTTTAGTGAGGAAAAATAATATGATTCAGTCCCCTCTTAACTATACAGGCGGTAAGTTCAAGCTGCTTCCTCAAATTTTGCCTCATTTCCCTAAAGATATTGATATATTTGTTGATTTGTTTTGCGGCGGCTGCAATGTTGGAATAAATGTTGAAGCTAACACCGTCATATATAACGATTTAAACGAACATTTGCTTCATTTATATAACACCTTTAAGAATTTAGACAAAGAAACTACATTTGAATGGATTTATCAGATAATTGATAAATATGAATTATCTCTTGTAAGCAAAAATGGATACGATTATTACGGTTGCGAAGGCAGTAAAGGCGTAGGTTCATATAATAAAGAGCATTTTATGAAATTGCGTGATGATTTCAATATAATTCAAAATGAAGATTATTATTACTATGTAATGCTCTATGTAATCATTGTTTATGCGTTTAATAATCAAATACGCTTTAACAGTAAGGGGGAGTTTAATCTTCCTGTCGGCAAGCGTGATTTTAATGAGAGAATGGCAGATAAATTGTCTGCGTTTATAGATAGGATTCAAACGCAAAATTGCAAATTTACTTGTAAGGATTTTAGAGAGTTTGATGTTTCACAGTTGGACAGCAACGATTTTGTCTATGTTGACCCTCCATATCTTATTACTTGTGCTACCTACAATGAGCAAGGCGGTTGGAATGAAGAATCGGAGTGTGATTTATTGGCATTTTTAGATACACTTTCCCAAAAAAATATACGCTTTGCACTTTCTAATGTTCTTAGAAGCAAAGGCAGGGAAAATCACATATTGATTGAATGGCTCAACAAATATAGCAATGAATATCGTGTTATTTTGCTGAATTATAGCTATTCAAATTCTAATTATCAAACGAAAGATAAAGTTTCCATCAGTGAAGAAGTACTGATTGTGAATTATTGAGGAGGAATAGCTTGCTCTTTTTAATGAGTTTTGGATTCTTGATGAAAACCAAAATACTGATCTCCTAATCAGGCATAACGGGATTATTCACGGTTTGTGAATATATGTTTCGTAAACCTGGATTTTGAGATGCGGAACATCAAAATTTATTCTTGCATTTTGGCGGCAGATATGGTAATGTAAGAAAGTCGGCGCAGCCGGCGCTCTGGAGAGTCTTTCCGCGGATAGATATGTCCGCTGGGAAAGCGCCGAAGGTGTAAAACGGGGGCTGTTTGAAACGGGAGCAGTTCTTGTATATCTCTCAGGCAAAAGGACAGGGAAGATGTTCGACTCTTTGGAGGGCTGATGGAAATCAGCTCTTTTTTCTTTATAGGAAATTGCGTCCTATAAAGTGAAAACGCTCCGCGCGGATCGCACTGCGGCGGAGATTGCGCTTTGCGCAATCTTTTTTATTGTGTAGGAAACCCTGGTAAAAAGGGGGATAAGAGGAGAAAAAGTATGTTATCTATTGTAACTAAAGCAAACAGTTTTTTGTGGGACGTATTATTGATTCTGGTTTTATGCGGTACAGGGATTTTCTTCACCATCCGCTTGAAGTTTATCCAGGTGCGGAAATTTGGCGAAGGCTGCAGGCTTGTGTTCGGACATATGAGCCTGAAGGGAAAAAAGGGCGGAAAGGGAGAAATGACGCCCTTCCAGTCTTTGGCAACAGCTATTGCAGCCCAGGTGGGAACCGGAAACCTGGCGGGGGCGGCGACGGCCCTTCTCGGCGGCGGGCCGGGGGCCATTTTCTGGATGTGGGTGTCGGCCTTTTTTGGGATGGCCACTATTTATGCGGAAGCTTCTTTGGCCCAACAGTATAAAACAGTTGTGGACGGAGAGGTGACAGGAGGCCCGATCTATTACATCAAGACGGCTTTTAAGGGGAAATTCGGGAAAATCCTGGCAGGGACTTTTGCGGTGCTGATTATCCTGGCCCTGGGCTTTATGGGAAATATGGTTCAGTCCAATTCCATTGGAGATGCTTTTTCCAAAGTATTTGAGGCCAGGAATATGGATATTCCACCGGCTGCCATTGGGGTTGTATTGGCTGTTTTCGCGGGATTTATTTTTATCGGCGGTACTTCCAGGCTGGTTTCGGTGGTGGAAAAGATCGTGCCGTTTATGGCAGGGGTTTATATTGTGGGGAGCCTGACGCTGATTCTTCTCAATGCTGCACAGATTCCCGCCGCCTTAAAAATGATTTTTGTGGGGGCCTTTAATCCCAAAGCAGTTTTAGGGGCCGGGGCGGGAATTGCTGTCCGGGAGGCTATCCGGTTCGGTGTGGCCAGAGGGTTGTTTTCCAATGAGGCCGGAATGGGTTCCACTCCCCATGCCCATGCCAGGGCCACGGCAGACAACCCGCACCAGCAGGGGCTGACGGCTATGATCAGTGTATTTATTGATACTTTTGTGATTTTAAACTTGACAGTGTTTGCCATTTTGACTTCCGGTGTCCTGGGAAGCGGCCAGTCGGGAGTTGCCCTTACACAGGCGGCATTTATCACCAAATTTGGCGGTTTTGGAGATGTTTTTGTGGCGGTCTGCCTGCTGTTTTTCGCTTTTTCCACCATTATTGGCTGGCATTTCTTTGGGGAAATCAATGTGAAGTACCTTTTTGGGAAACGGGCCACAAAGGTTTATTCCCTCCTGGTTCTGGGATTCATTATCACAGGCTCTGCCCTGAAAGTGGATCTGGTCTGGGCCATGGCGGATTTCTTTAACGGCCTGATGGTGCTTCCCAATGCCCTGGCGCTTCTTGCACTGAGTGGCATGGTGGCGGGGATTTGTAAAAAATTTTCCGGGAAGAAGAAAGAATGAGAAAATAGTATAATCCTGCAAGTTTGTGTTAATCGTGAGCCGCGGACCCTTGACGTTCCGCGGCTTTTATGGTATAGTAAATGAGCGTATGGAAGCGAAGGGCTCTTTTTTTTTGGCCCGAATTACAAAAAAATAATAACGGAGGTGGAAGTTGTGCGTGTAAGGATTACATTGGCGTGTACGGAATGCAAGCAGCGGAATTACAACATGACAAAGGATAAGAAGGCGCATCCTGAAAGAATGGAAACAAAGAAGTATTGCAGATTCTGTAAAGCACATACGTTGCATAAGGAGACGAAGTAACTGCAGCTGCGTAAGGAAAGTGAGAAGGACATGGAAGAAAGTGCAAAGAAGAAAAAAAGCTTATTCAAGAGCTTGAAGGCAGAGTTTAAGAAAATAATCTGGCCCGATAAGAAGTCTTTCACAAGACAGACCATTGCAGTGGTGCTCACATCTGTGTTCCTGGGTGCGTTGATTGGATTGTTGGATTTGGTGGTTAAGTTCGGCATAAATTTCGTGATATAAGGATAGGGTGATGATATGTCAGAAGCGAATTGGTATGTGGTCCATACTTATTCAGGTTACGAAAACAAGGTAAAAGTTGACATTGAAAAGACAATCGAAAACCGAAACCTTCATGACCAGATCCTGGAAGTAACCGTGCCGATGCAGGATGTTGTAGAGGTTAAAAACGGCATGAGGAAACAGGTTCAGAAAAAAATGTTTCCCGGTTATGTGCTGATCAATATGGTTATGAATGACGATACCTGGTATGTCGTGAGAAACACCAGAGGTGTGACAGGCTTTGTGGGGCCGGGTTCCAAACCAGTGCCTCTTTCTGAAGAGGAGATGCGTCCTCTTGGTATTCGGAACGGTGAAATTGCCCTTGATTTTGAATTGGGAGATGCGGTGATTGTCACTTCAGGGGCATGGGAAGGCACTGTGGGGAATATTAAAGGAATCAATCAGGGGAAGCAGAGCGTCACGATCAATGTGGACATGTTCGGCCGGGAGACCCCGGTGGAACTGAGCTTTACAGAAGTGAAAAAGATGTAACTGAAACGTCTGCCCGAAAGGGATTTTCAGGGCAGCGCGTGGGAGGCGTTAAGCCGTTAATCAGGATGGAGATCCATCCATTACCACAAGTATGTAGGAGGTGCCTAAAATGGCAAAGAAAGTAACAGGTTATATTAAATTACAGATTCCTGCTGGCAAGGCAACACCCGCTCCGCCGGTGGGTCCTGCCCTGGGACAGCACGGGGTAAACATTGTTCAGTTTACGAAGGAATTTAATGCAAGGACGGCTGACAAAGGAGATTTAATTATCCCTGTTGTCATTACTGTATATGCGGACAGAAGCTTCAGCTTTATCACAAAGACTCCGCCTGCGGCAGTTCTTTTGAAGAAAGCATGCAATATTAAATCCGGTTCCGGCGTTCCCAACAAGAATAAGGTTGCCAGTATTTCCAAGGCAAAACTTCAGGAAATTGCCGAGATGAAAATGCCTGACCTGAACGCGGCTTCCCTTGAAGCTGCCATGAGCATGGTTGCAGGTACGGCACGTAGTATGGGAATCACAGTTGAGGATTGATTATGAAGTGTTCGGGAAATGCGCCTGCGGCGTGTTTACCGGGCTGGACAATGTTGTTGAGATGTGGGAGGGATATTCCCGCAATTACCACTAGGAGGTTTATTTCATGAAAAGAGGAAAGAAATACGCAGAAGCTGCTAAATTAGTTGACCGTACAATCCAGTATGATCCGGCAGATGCAGTTGCTTTGGTAAAAAAGACTGCGGTTGCAAAGTTTGATGAAACCATCGAAGCCCATATCAGAACAGGCTGTGACGGACGCCATGCGGATCAGCAGATCCGAGGCGCAGTCGTACTGCCCCATGGAACAGGAAAAACAGTCCGTGTCCTGGTATTTGCAAAAAATGCAAAGGCAGATGAGGCTCAGGCTGCAGGGGCTGATTTCGTAGGGGCTGAAGAGCTGATTCCGAAGATCCAGAACGAAGGCTGGCTGGACTTTGACGTGGTTGTGGCCACTCCTGATATGATGGGCGTGGTTGGCCGCCTGGGCCGTGTATTGGGGCCTAAGGGCCTGATGCCCAACCCCAAAGCTGGGACTGTAACCATGGATGTGACCAAAGCCATTGCCGATATCAAAGCCGGTAAGATCGAATACAGGCTGGATAAGACCAATATTGTACACGTACCGCTGGGCAAGGCTTCCTTTACAGAGGAGCAGTTGTCCGAAAACTTCCAGACGTTAATGAATGCAATTATAAAGGCAAAACCCAGTGCACTGAAGGGACAGTATTTGAGAAGCGTCACTCTGACATCTACTATGGGTCCCGGTGTGAAAGTAAATCCCATGAAACTTATGGGCTAACCGGCAGAGCGCTGCTCTGGAACGGAAAGGTTCAATGTAATTTTTGTGCCGTGCGGTGAATCTTCAGGACAGCGGCGCGGCATGAGAAGTTTTATGAATCTGAGATTGACACGGAATAAAATCTGTGTTAATTTATATGGGTACGGCCAGGCCGTGCCATCGCCGAAGACAGCAGGTACCATTCCGTATACTTGCCATATACAGCGCCCAGAGGGGGGTGTATACAGAGATAGAGATACTGGAAGGGTGTAAGCAAAAGCGCCTGCCGAGGAAGATAAGATTGACAATATGTGAATCCTTATGCCCCCGTATGTCTTTGCGTACGGGGGTTTTTATCGGCGGAAAACGTCATGTATAGCTCATGGCAAAAAATAAGATAAGGAGGAAAAAAGAATGGCAAAGGTAGAATTAAAGCAGCCTGTTGTGGAAGAGATTTCCGGTTTGCTTAAGGAAGCAAAATCCGCAGTGCTGGTGGATTACCGTGGATTGACTGTTGAGCAGGATACAGAACTGCGCAGACAGCTCAGGGCGGCCGGAGTTAATTATAAGGTATATAAAAATACCATGATTAATTTTGCGATCCAGGGCACAGATTTTGAGCCGTTGAAGGCAGATTTGGAAGGGCCTACCGCGCTGGCTACGTCTGCTACGGATGAGACTGCCCCCGCACGTATTTTAAATGAGTTCAGCAAAAAGGCGGATAAGCTGGAACTCAAGTCTGGTGTTGTCGAAGGGACTTATTATGATGCCGCAGGTATCAAGGTGATTGCCACCATCCCCGGAAGAGAAGAGCTGCTTGGCAAACTGCTCGGCAGTATCCAGTCTCCCATTGCAAACCTGGCTCGTGTCCTCAACCAGATTGCAGAAGCGAAAGCAGAATAATTTATTTTATGATCGAAATTTATTTACGAACAATACAAAAATTTATGGAGGTAAATTCAAATGGCAAAGTTGACGACTGCAGAATTTATTGATGCG
>CAOKOS010000030.1 GCA_948470255.1 uncultured Lachnotalea sp. | reverse complement strand
TGAATAAATTCACAAAGTGCGTCCAAATCTGCCGTTCCAATGGCTTCATAAAATCCATCCGGCTCCGCCTGGCTGCCTTCCGCCGTTCCGGGATCCCCTCCGCTTCCAGGGCCAACCAGTAAATCCCCAATCCCATTTCCCGTCATTCCTGCCGTCTGCTCCATGGCCGCCGCTTTGTTTTCTGCTTTTGCTTCTGTTTTGATTCCAGTTCCAACAGCCGGCACCATCACTGCCATCAGCAAAAATGCTGCCGCACTTTTCCTTTTCTTTCCCCGCACTTTTCCTCCTTTATCTGTATAAAAACAATGTGACAGGCAGCCGGAGCCTGAAGGCTAACTTCACACCGCCTCTGTGCGTATCATTTTACCTGTGTCGCCTCACTTTATCAGGCAGGACACTCCATGTATCAGGAACAAAGAATCCTGCCACGCAGGATTCTCCGCCTGCGGCGAATCGCTTCAGCGATATAATTCCTCTCCACCAACCGCGCATCCCCCCGGAGGTTTTTTTACTTTATAGGGCGCAGTTTCCTATAAAGTAAAGAAAAGAGCCGACGCAAAACTGTTTCCGTTTCACGGCAGCTCCCGCCTTTATTTTACATTTTTATAGATCTGCTGCGCTTCCGTAAGGCTGGAAGCCATACCTTGGTTCAAAATATCAATCAATTTATCCAGTTTATCCTGATTCATAAATTCCTGGCCGATATAGGGCCCATATTCATCTGTAAAAGCAATCGTTTTTTGCTGAATACTGTTTCCCATTTCCTGGTTGGCCCCAGTCACCTGGTTCAGCTGCCCTGAAAGGCTTTCCAGTTTTGCCCTGCTATTTTCAAAAATCTCCTGTTCCAGCGCTTCCCGCGTCTGATTTTCAAAAACTGCCAGAGCCTCCTGCTTCTTTTTCGCCAGCTCTCCCAGCTCTGCCTCTATCTTGGAAATCTCCTTATCGTATTTTCCCAAATTGTAGACAGATTCATTCTTATCTTTTTCAATGGCTTTAATAATCACCCGGATCTTTCTCCGGTTGGCTTCAATCATATCCCTGTTTTTTCTGGCATCCCGCATAATTTCCAGGTGATTTACCTTCGTCCTGTTATTGATCGCAATATAAATACCGCATAAAACCAGAATTACCGCCACGTATATGACAATCAGCAGCCAGGGCGCGCGTTTTGGAATCAAAAGATAAATCCCACATGGAAGAGCCAAAAAAGCAACCAGAAAGGTCAGGAAAAAAATCAAAATTTCTTTAATGCCTTTTGTAAAATACAAAGCATAATAAAATTTTGTATTGCAGATGCCGGGAATCCCATTTTGCCGGAACATAGTCGAATTCTGAAGCTTTAATTGACGGTTTTCCTCACGTAGCTGCGCCGTCTCATTGCTGATCCGCTCTTTTACCCCCTGGTTCTTCGCTTTTTCCCTCCGGTTCCTTGCTTTCTTCAGCTTATCCTGAGTCCTGCTGATTTCCCGGTCATAGCTCAGGGCAATTTCATCTTTGCGTTTCCGAACTGTCGATACAATCTCATCCTCAACCGCTTTTTTTTCTGAGGCCAGCGTCCGTGTCAAACGCTTCTCCTCTGTCTGCAGACGAATACTTTTGGCTTTCTCCGCCTCCAATTCGGCAAGTGCCGCTTTCGCCTCTCTAAGAAAAGCAACATTGTCCTGTATTTCCCTTGCCATGGTTATCCTCCTGTATGTGACTGTTTTTCATGAAAACTGTCAATTTTTTTACTTGGATTTCTACAGTCTTCTACAGAAATCCCAAGGTTTTTCCCCTGAAGGACTTATTTTTTTTATTATACTACATAATATTTCATTTGTGTGATAAATTTTCAACAGCCAAAGGTTTCATTAACCTAAATCTTCATGACATTGTCAGTCTGCCCCAAAAATGATATACTAAACAAAATAATAAAAATTGCAGACTGAGGGAGGTTGCCCATGTTTCGTCTTTGGGGAAAAGAATTCCATAATAACCATCTGTTAAAAGACATCGTCATCTGCGATGACGATCCATCCCGTAACCGTACCCGCAAAGTATTCAAAGCTCTCGAAGAAATCTGCGTGGCTTTTGACTTAAGCGTACCTATCTGGCTAGATTCTACAGTAAAAGACTTTCAAAGACATTCTAAATGTCGTTTTACCAGTGATTGTTTTATTGAACATATTGATTTTGATTTTCTGGAGATACAGGTGATCGAGGAAGACTGACCATCAGGTCAGAAACTGTCAAATCCTACAGGTTGAGCACATCTATTCCAGTCAGCCGGCATCAGGCTGATTCCATACAATAAACTTAAGCCCCCGGCAATACCGCCAGGGGCTTTTTAACGGTTTTAAAAATAATTACAAACTCAGGAATAATTATAACCGCGCCAGAAGTGTTTCTCTCTGCGCCTCATAACCAGGTTTTCCAAGCAATGCAAACATGTTTTTCTTGTAGCTCTCCACACCAGGCTGATTAAAAGGATTCACTCCGAGGATATAACCACTGATACCACAGGCAAACTCATAGAAATAGAATAATTCACCCAGGCAGAATTCATCCTGCTTAGGAACAGAAATCTTTAAATTCGGCACCTGGCCGTCAGTGTGGGCTAAAATTGTCCCGTTCATGGCATTCTTATTGACAAAATCCATATTTTTTCCAGCGAGATAGTTCAAACCATCCAGATCTTCATCCTCCGCTTCAATAAAAATTTCAGTCTCAGGAGTCTCCACGGAAATCACCGTCTCCATCAAATTTCTGGAACCATCCTGTATGAACTGCCCCATGGAATGGAGATCTGCCGTCAAATCTACTGCTGCCGGGAAAATCCCCCTCTGGTCTTTTCCCTCGCTTTCGCCATAGAGCTGTTTCCACCATTCTCCCACATAATGAAGGCTTGGCTCATAATTGGCTGTAATTTCAATACATTTTCCTTTTCTCAAAAGAATATTCCGAACTGCCGCATACTGCAGGGCATCGTTGGATTCAAAATCATTTTTCAGCGCCCGCTCTCTTCCGGCGGCAGCGCCTTCCATCAATTTATCAATGTCCGCGCCGCTGACCGCAATCGGAAGGAGGCCCACCGCTGTCAGTACAGAAAAACGTCCCCCCACATCATCCGGCACCACGAAAGTCTCATACCCTTCTTTATCCGACAAAGTCTTTAAAGCCCCTCTGGCTTTGTCCGTGGTCGCATAAATCCTCTTTCTGGCTTCTTCCACTCCGTACTTCTCCGTAAGAACCTTTTTCAGAATACGGAAGGCAATAGCAGGCTCTGTAGTGGTTCCAGATTTTGAGATTACATTAATTGAAAAATCCTTTCCTTTAAGAAGCCCAATCAAATCATGCATATAGGCAGTGCTGATATTATTTCCCACGAAATAAATCTCAGGAGTCTTTCTCTCCTCCTTTGACATGCTGTTATAAAAATTATTTCTCAGGAATTCAATGGCAGCTCTGGCTCCCAGGTAAGAACCGCCAATGCCAATCACCAAAAGCACATCGGAATCAGACTGAATTTTCGCCGCTGCTTTTTTGATTCTTGCGAATTCATCCTTATCATAATCTACCGGCAAATCAATCCATCCCAGGAAATCATTTCCTGACCCACTCTTTGATACCAGTACTTCCTTTGCATCAAGCGCCAGTTTCTTCATGTTTTTAATCTCATCTTCAGAAATAAATGACGCCGTCTTACTGTAATCAAATGTCACCTGCATACCTTTTCTCCTTTTTGTAATCCCTCTCGTTCTGAGATATTTTTACTTACATAATATTATACTGAATTACATTTTTTTCCGCAAGGGCTAACCAGATTATTCATACAAATATTCCTGAATAATGTCCTCAATTAAATGTTCTTCTTCCTCTGTCAGCTTCCGCCCTTTTCCATTCCCTTTTCGCCCTGCCGCAATCCGTTCTAAACGGTTTCTCAAAAACACTGCATCCTGCTCCCGTGCAGCGGCTTCTTCCCGTCTTCGCAGCTCTTCCTGGCTGTCTGCCGTTATCGTTGGGACTGCCGCTTTCTTTTCCCCGGAAGGATCGGCGCCAATGACTGAATTCACCTCTGAAAAAGCATCTGCAATGTGTTCCTTTGAAAACATTCCTCCGGAAATTTGCTCTGGCTCAGGTTCTGGCTCCCTGCTTCCGGAAACATCCCCTCCATTCCCAATAAAGCCGCCTTCCAGCGCTGACGCCGCTCCGGCTGCTTGTCCAATCTCCATACGTCCCGCCAGTGTATTCTCAAAATAATCCCGAATATATAAGAGAAGCCGCCCTTTCTTTCCCGAAGTATTGCAAAGTCCCTCCCAAAAAACCATAGCCCCGCCCAGCAAAATTCCGGAAACTGCATACAGTGTCACAATTCTCATATCATCCACGTACCAATAAGTCATAAAAGCAGCTGTAAAGCCCCCCAGACATACAACTGCCGCCGCCAGACTGTTCATGCGGGACAATCTGGATAAGCGTACTCCCATAAATCGGTACTGTCCCAGGTTTTTTTCAATATATACAGGAATGTTCCCCACTCCGCCGTTTGAACGATATGTATTTTCAAATTTAAGTTTCCATTGCTTTAAGTATTTGTCTTTCGCCGTTCCCATGTTCTGCGACTGTTTAATTAGTTTTTTATATCTTCCGTTCACCAAAAGTTTGCTTAAGACCCCTAATACGCTGACTGCCAGCATAAGATAAAGCATATTTCCTGTCTCCAAAAATTCCAATATCATGATGTTTCTCCTTTCTCATCCGGATCTCTTCCGGTTTTTCTGATCTTCTCCGGTATACTCTTCTGCCGCTTCCGGAGGTTGTCCCCATTGTATACCACAAAACCGTTGGATGAGAAGAAAAATCGTTCGTATTTTTCCGACAAGAAATTCCATGAGCCTTCAACATTAAGGTGATTTTCAAAGCTTCAAAGCCTTCACCATAGCCTTTATAAGGGCAACTGTGTGGGAAATGGCTTTGGCCTCAAATTCAGGATAATCCATCGATGCGCTTCCATCTGCCTTATCGGATATGGCTCGGACCACCAAAAAAGGAATCCCGTTAAGATATGCCGCCTGTCCAATGGCCGCGCCCTCCATTTCCGTACAGAAGCCGTCAAAAGTAGTTACCAGCCATTCTTTTTTTTCATTGTCAGCAATAAACTGATCTCCACTCAGTACGCGGCCCCTGAAAGTCTTTATATCTGGATTTACCTCACTGCAACATTCCTCTGCACATTGGAGCAGCTCACTGTCCGCCTTAAAGGCCAACGTATCCATTCTGGGAATTTGGCCGGCAGGATACCCAAATGCATTCGCTTCCACGTCGTGTTGAAGCGTATCTGTGGAAAGGACAATATCTCCAATGTCAACCTGAGCTTTCAGGGAACCTGCGATTCCCGTATTAATCACAGCTTTCACACCATAACAGTCCGCCAGGATTTGTGTACAAATTCCTGCATTGACTTTTCCTATCCCACTACGAACCACCACTACTTGTTGCCCTTCAAGAATCCCCTTATAAAAATCCATGGAAGCTTTTGTCTCCACTGAAATATCCTTCATCACTTTCTTTAACTGATTGACTTCTTCCTCCATTGCTCCAATAATCCCAAGCATCTTCACATTCCTCCTGATCGTTTTCTTGTGGTTCTTTCTTATCATTATATATGCCTCCCCAAACCATGGCAATGAAAAAAAAGATACAATTTCGTTATTTTGTGCTATACTTGCTAAAAGGAGGTAAATATAGCCATGAATACTTATAAAACCCGCGGTGTATGCAGCCGTGAAATCCGTTTTGAGATCGAAAGCAATAAAATCAAAGCCGTTGAATTTGTCGGCGGCTGTGCCGGCAATACCCAGGGTGTCGCCCGGCTCATTGAAGGAATGGATGTTGATGAAGCCATTCAGCGAATTGACGGCATTGACTGCGCCGGCCGTGGAACCTCATGTCCTGACCAGCTCGCCAAAGCCCTGAAGCAATATCAGGAAACCCATTAATCCTAGGAGCAACCATGAAAAAAATCATATTGACAGGCGGAGGAACCGCCGGCCATGTAACCCCAAACCTTGCCCTGATTCCCGCACTTTCAGAACAGGGTTATGACATTCATTATATTGGATCTTTTAATGGAATCGAAAAAGAACTCATTGAGAAGGCCGGTATTCCCTATCAGGGAATTTCTTCCGGTAAGCTGAGACGTTATTTCAGCCTGAAAAACTTTACAGATCCCTTTCGTATTCTTAGGGGATATTTCCAGGCTGGAAAAATCCTAAAACATCAGAAACCTGACGTGATTTTCTCCAAAGGCGGTTTTGTGGCTGTCCCTGTCGTTCTTGCCGCAAAAAAACGTCATATCCCTGTTATTATCCACGAATCGGATATGACACCTGGATTGGCTAACCGTCTGTGTATTTCCTCTGCCCAAAAGGTTTGTTGCAATTTTCCTGAAACCTTAAAGTACCTCCCTGAGGATAAAGCAGTCCTGACCGGTTCTCCCATACGGCGGGAACTTTTAAATGGCTCCCCTCTGGCAGGTTTTAAGTTCACAGGGCTCTCCTCTGCAAAGCCTGTGCTTCTCGTGATCGGCGGGAGCCTGGGTTCTGTCAAGGTAAATACTGCCATTCGGAATATCCTTCCGAGCCTTTTAAAAACCTGGCAGGTAATACACTTATGCGGCAAAGGGAATCTGGATCCATCCTTAGCCGGAATAAAAGGATATATTCAATATGAATATATCAGCAGCCAGCTTAAAGATTTGTTTGCCATCTCTGATTTGATGATCTCCCGTGCCGGAGCTAATTCCATCTGTGAAATCCTGGCTTTGCGCAAGCCCAATATCCTGATTCCGCTGTCTGCAGCTGCCAGCCGCGGTGATCAGCTCCTCAACGCAGAGTCTTTCCAAAAGCAAGGCTTCAGTGAAGTTCTGGAAGAAGAAAACCTGACAGATGAAGCGCTGCTTGCTCTGATAGAAAAAGTTTACGCCTTCAGGCAAAACTATATAAACGCCATGGATAACAGTAAAACCTCGGATTCCATTGGCACCATTTTGGGTCTGATAAATAATGTATGCAGCCGCTGACTGCCGCAGGCGGAAAATTCTGATTTGCTGGGATTTTCCGCCTACGTGATTTTTCCATTTAAAGCCCTTTTCCGACTGGCTTCTTCGCTTCTTTTAATTACTTCAGTTCCTTTTTTATACATTCTGCCAGTTCAGACAGTTCTTCTCCAGAACATGTCCCCGGCTCCCAACTCACCATACTGGGGCCATCTTCATATCTCGGAATCACATGCATATGAAAATGAAATACCGTCTGTCCCGCCGCTTCTCCATTATTTTGTACCAGATTAAATCCAGCACAGCCAAGGCTCTTTTTCATGGCAGCTCCGACTTTCGCCGCCAAGGCCAGTACTTGTGAAGAAACCCTATCATCCAGATCCAATAAATCCACAAAGTGGTTTTTGGGTAAAATCAATGCATGTCCCCGGGAAGCCGGCCCCAGATCCAGAATTACCCGAAACTCTTCGCCCTCATAAAGAGTTGCCGCAGGGATTTCTCCATTTGCGATTTTACAAAAAATACAATTTTCATCTCTCATTTCTTTCTCTCCAGTCTCACAAGTCTTTGACAGTTTCCTATCCTTTTTTAGTTTACCTTCATCCCACAAGTTTGTAAACGGCCCTTCCAAAAACTTTTTATTTCATTCTTATTAAAATGGAAATTCGTCCTCTTCAATTCCTTCTGGAATGTTTATAAAACCATTGCTTGCCCTCTCCACTTGTCTGGAGTCCTCTTTTTTCTCTGTAAATTCCTGTTCCATAACAATAACCTCTGTTGTATAAACTTTCTGTCCATCTTTATTAATATAGCTTCCCGTCTGAATACGTCCGCTGACCAAAATTTTCATCCCCTGATGAAGGTACTTCTCTGCAAACTCAGCGGCTTTTCTAAAAACGACACACGGGATAAAATCTGCCTCTTCTCCCTCCCCTCTTCTATAGCCTCTGTTTACTGCCAGAGTATACCTTGCCACTGCCATCACCTCGCCTCCCTGCGTATAACGGATATCGGGTTCCCGCGTCAATCGTCCCATCAAAATCACCTTATTCATTGTCTTCTTCCTCCTTTTTTCTATTATTTATGCCGCTTCTCATTCTTTTCTAAAAATTAACAGAAAAGTCACCAACTTGAATTATATTTTTATGGCAGCCTGTCGGATTTTGTCGACCGATTCTATTTGCCTTATTCCTTTTTAAGTGTTACTCTGCTATTTGTAAATAAATTGGCGGTTGTATGCTGAAAGGCCTGGTAGAAATCATGGATAATAAAAAGAAATGTGTAGATGAAGCGCTTTATGAAACCCAAAAGCTTCAAACAGAAAATCAAAATTTAGTCCGACAGCTGGAACGTTCAGAATCCAACATGCAAACCTTCTTATCTGCGATTTCCCACGAACTTCGCAACACACTCACCCTTCTCATCGGTTCCACTCAACTCCTTGAGCAAGATCATCCTCAGCTGAGCCCGGATAAGAACTGGCACAGTCTCCGGGCAGACCTTTTACACATGCAAACTTTCCTGATGGACTTAAGTTCTTTCAAGTCCATACAAAAAATTTCTCTTTCAAAAAAGCTTTGCGATTTAAACGCCATTCTCCAGGAAATTTGCCGAGACTGTCAACCCCTTTTCGACGGTATTCACAAACGTCTAATTTTACTTTGTCCTAAGGTTCCCGTAGTTCTTTACGCAGACGAAAAAAAATTGTCTCATGTTTTTACTAATTTAATTAAAAACGGTATGGAAGCATTGGACACGGAAGGAACTGTTTCCTTACGTATAAGAGAATCTTCTGAAAAGGAGGCCTCCCTGACTGGTTTGGAAACCATAGCTATAGAAGTTAAAGATACTGGTTCCGGGCTTTCCAGTAAACAACAGAAAAAAATTTTTGAACCCTTTTATACCGAAAAATGTGATGGAACCGGCCTTGGGCTTCCCATTGCACAAACTATTGTAAAAGCACATAAGGGAATCATAACTGTAGCATCATCGCCCGGTAAAGGAACTACTTTCACCGTTCTCCTTCCTAGGCTTCCGGCCACCTCCCATAAAAAATCCGCACATAATCCCACCTAGAAAGCCACCGATATGAGCCGCCATATTAATTTCCGCATGGACAACCCCACTATAAAACATTAAAAATACCATCAAAAATATACGCTCTTTGGGAAAACCCGGAATCTGTCTGCGATTTCGCAGCCCTATATAACAAAGCATACCTACCAGCGCAAAAACCGCCCCTGAAGCTCCTGCCGACACCACTGTTTTTTTCAAAATCCCACACCAAAAAACAGTTGCCGCATTTCCGGCAAGCCCTCCTACAAAATAAACCAATAAAACCCGAAAAGCGCCTAGAATGCTCTCCAACATGTCTCCTACCACCAACAGCATTAAAAGGTTGCTTCCCAGATGGTAAATATCAAAATGCATAAACATAGAGGTAAGCAGACGGACTACATTGCCAATGTACTTTCCGTCTTCTATATAAAGAACCCCCCAGCGTATCATCCCCGGCGTTTTCTCCACAGCTCCCACTGCCATCAGAAATAAAAAGTATCCAACATTAACTGCCGCCAGTATGAGTATTCCGTAAGGATAATTTTTTCTCCCAACAAATTCCGAACGATTCATATAAATTCCTCTTTTCCTGAGGACACCTTACCATGATTTTTCCCCGCTGTCAAATTCATATACTAGCCCGGCAAGCCAAATTTGATCTCCGTGATTCAATCTTCGTTCTTCATTAGGTTTTAAGTTCTCGCCATTTAGCCCTGTTCCATTTGTAGAATTTAAATCAGTAATCCAAATCGTATCTCCACGCTTGTCCAGCTTTAAATGAATACGGCTGACCCCCTGAAATCCCGGACAATAATCCAATCCTGCCTGTGTACCTATATAAAACGGAAAATGTTCCAAAAAAACCTTTTTCTTTTCTTTCATTTCAATAAGAGCCGGAACCTGTCTCGTTTCTTCTACATATAGCACTTCTGTCGGGCAATCTACGCTTCTCTCCTTTCCATCTGCCTCCTTCACCTCTTCCTCCTGAAAACGGGCCGGCTCCAGATCATCCCACATTTCTTCAGGTGATATGGGGTTTCTTTTGAATAATTTCATTAAAAATCCTTTTTTGCATCCAAAAAGTTTTCTGCTCTCCCGTACTTTCCCACTCTGGCTACAAGCCCCTTCTTCTCCCGTCTCTTCCCATAAATGATCTCCATATAGGATCTTCTCCGATTTTCCCATATCTGTCAGATAGAGTCCTTCTTCCCCTGTTTTCGTCGTCCTCATTTGTTCCAGGCAGGCTAATAATTCTTCTGCATCCGGTTCTTTGCGTGCAGAGGTCCTGTGGAGGCGAAACAGAAATTCAACCAGTTCCTGATTTTCTTCATCTGCTTTTTCAAACAAATAACGGATCAATTCCCGCAAATGTTCCCCATATGTTCCTTCCAAATTTTCATAGAAAAAGAAAAGGCAGCCCTGCCTCCCGGAATAGATTCGTCCCTCTCTGTCTGCATATACATAAAGAAATTCCGGCTCCAAAACTAGTCTGTCCCGGTCAAGCAAAAACAGCTCCATCCTCTGAAGGAATTCCGCCAACTCTTCAATGAGCTTTTCCGTTTCCTCCCTGGTTAATGGCCTTACATCAAGTATACGGCATAATGGTTGTGCGCCAGTAATGTCATACCCATAATACCACTTGTCATTATCCCATTCCATATGGAAATCCGCTAAACCGGAAATCTTATTCCGCCTTATCATTTCTGTCTGAATTCCAACAGTCCCCTTTCCCGGAAACATAATATAATTACGGCCCTGCTCCCTCTTGTAAATCACTTCCACCTTCATACACTCCTTCTGAAAACCCCCGCAGACGAACCATCTGCTCTCCGTAAATCTTATTTACATATTCCCTTCCTTCCAAACGGGGTGTTTCCAACATAAATAAAGTTCTGACAATCTTGGACAAAAATTGCCCTTCTCCTTCACATTCCACTGTAACCTTTCCCCCATCAGAAACGATCCTCTCTTTCATTTGCGACAAAATCACCATCTCAGATAAATTTTTGTGATCTCCTTTCTTTTTTTGGAACCCCTCCCATTGAGCCGCCTCATGAGTCCAGGCACACACTGCCACTCTATCATGCAAGATCAGCGCGGCAGATATTAAAAATAAAATTAAAGCGATTCCCAAAGGAAGAAGTATTGCCGCCTCCACTGTATATTCTCCCCTAATCCACCTGCTTTTCCGGGCAATTTTCTTTTCCTCCCTACACATTTAGGCACTCTCCCCCCTTTTGTTTCATGTTTCCCTTACAAAAATTTATAGTAATATCAATTTGTATAAGTAGGCCGCCAGCATAAAAGGTGCAAAAGGCAGCGTTTTCTTCCGTTTCTTCTGAAGGACTGTCCAGAAAAAAGCCACAGGAAACATCACCAGAAGCCCTCCTTCCAGAAGCAAAAGCGAATCCTCCCATCCTGCAATCGCTCCTGATGCCATCAGCATCCACCCATCTCCGCCTCCTATTTGCGCTGGGAGCGCCAAAGAAATCAAAAGAAGAAATAATCCTGGAAGAATATTCCAAAACAACGCCCCTCCTATTCCATCCTCACAAAATTCCAACACCGTTCCGAAAACTATACCCGACAAAAGAAACCAAAAAGGAAGCCTCCGAAAACGAATATCCAAGCCGCTGCAGACAGCCAGAAATATCATTAAAACTCCTGTCCTGTACCTTTTCATCCTCCCTCCTTATCTTTACCCACATTTGCTGCATGGCGCTCTTCCCTTAATTCCTTTTACAGGAACCTTCATCACCCACCGTTTCAGGCTGCTGCACTCCCTGCTTTTATGATAACGGTCACCAAAATCTGTAATGTATACAGTCCCATAAGAAAGCCCGGCAATCTTTATACATCGTTCACAAGATCTATATTTACTTCCATCACTGTTTCTAAGCATCGGGACAATACCACCGGGTACTGGACGTACAGACAGCCTCAAATAAGTACAGTCCCGATTTTTATGGTAAACAATTCCGCTCTGTGTTACATAAACATACTCCTCTTTACTTTCTTCCTGTTCTGTCCCCTCTTTCTCTATGCGCTCCTGCCCCGACCAAAACCGGCGGCGGCACCGTTGTATATATGTACCTCTCATCGGCCCTAAAAACTTTATTCCAGGTTCAGCTTCAAAAACAGCTGTAATATCCAAAAATTCTCTCTTATCCCCTGCTGCCTTTTCATTTCCCACCAGGCGTATGTCCTCCGCTTTTAAAAAAGTTCCATCTCCTTTTTCAGAGACTTCTGTCGTCACAGCATGGTATAACACTGCATTTTCCTGTAAATAACCGGCCTGATCAATAACCGCTTCTCTTATTCTTCGTTCCTTCGCAAATTGTAGTTCTATCTGGAATTCCATCAGATAAAAGAAATAAAACAGAACATTCATCGCCAGCAGAAGGAAACTCATGAGAAGGGCCGCTTCCACTGTCATACTTCCTTCTGTTAAAGCAGGGGAGGTGGAGGCAGATGTCCTCTTCCGGCGGGCTATACAGGAGCTTGTCCCATATAAAATCGGTTTTTGACCAGTTTTTTTATGCGCTTGGAGAGGTTTTTTTTGACACGTTTCCGCAAATCTTAGTTGCGGAACAAGGGATGAATTGATCAGAGCCTGATTGATATCAGTTTTTTGATGATTAAATTTTTTAAATTCCCACTCGGAAAAGAACACCTGTCCCCACCTCCCTTCTATACTAAAATAAAAATCATTCATAATAACTGTAAGCAGCTGTTTTGTAAAAAATATATGCCCCATTTCTACTTTCTCCCGGCACGGGGAGGTGAAAAAACCTTGACTCCGCCTGAAAAGAAACCTCTACTACTGCACTGGAAATACAGTTCTCCATAAAAAAACCCGAATCCTTTCTGCGAAGGTTTGCTTCTATCAAGTCCATCATACGAAAACATTGGCGTTCTGTGTCGCCCATCAGAAGTAAAATGCAAAGATATCCTTCATAATCCCACAGTCCTTCCTTCTGTGATATCTCCCTTTCATAAAATGCCTCTTCTGCTGCTTTTTCCAAAGACGTATTCCAATCTGAAGCTGTCTTAACCAAAGGGATCTGCCCGCCCTGGAAAAGGATTCGCACATCAAAGACTGCCTCCGCAAACGCCCATGCTCCCAAAATGATCCCTTTCGTCAATTTTATCAATGGATAAATTCCAGTAAATCCCACCATTGTCATTGCTAAAAGTTCCGCTTCCGCCTGCTTCTTCCCGTCTCCAAGCAGGTACAGGAAATTCATTCCGGTCCTCACCGCTAAAAGTTTTTCTGCCACTGCCGTCAGGTTTTCTTTGTCATTCTCAGATTTTCCAAGAATATACTCCGCCTCATAATCCAACACAGTATCCTCCTGTGTTCTTCCAAATCTCCCGAAATGGCTGACTGTATAAAGAACTGCCGCTCCCTTCTCCGACGCCGATATGGCTCCTCCTTCCTCCCACATCCCTGCCGTTTCGGAAGGATAACTTCCTTCTGGAAGTATTTTATCAGAAACACTTCCCGGATCTTTCAGTACCAGGTCGAGGATTCCTTCATTCTTCCAATTCTTTATCATTTCTAAAAGAGGACTTTTCTGTTTTTCCCCTGAATCATGTTCCGAAATAATACTGAGAGACTCACCTCCTTTTTGTACTACTTCCCTTAAAGCTGCACTCGCCTCCCCATCCTTCCAAAATTCTACATCCGCCAGATTCTTTGCACATCCATTTAAAAGTTCTTTTAGAAGCTCTGTTTCATTCCGTCTGCTTCCATCCTCCCTGGTATATTCTTTCAGATTCTCAAGTTCTGTTTCCATCTGCTCATAAGAACTTTTGCCGACGCTGCCCTCCTTTTTTAAAAGTTCTTCTGTTTCCATTTCCAACTTCTCCTTCAACAATTTTGTACCTTCAAGAATTTCTGCATAACTCTTTGCCGTTTGTCTGGAAGTTTCTGCTGCACAGTTTCTGGCCCTCTCCAGAAGCCCTTTTCCGGTGTCTGCCGTTAAAGCCCCTTCTTCCAGCGCTTTTTCCAGTTCCTGATAGACGTTTCTCAAACGCCTTCCCTGGTTTTCCATAGCTTTATAACTTTCCTCTATGGATGAGATTTCCTGCTCATACTCCGCCAGCCCGCCAATATATCCAGATACCACCTCGGCTTCTTTTACTAATTCCGACTGCCCCAGTAAAGCTTCCGCAAGTCCTGTTTTCCCATGTGCTTCCATATCCGCAACAATGGCTTTCAGAAATGCCTCTCCACCTTGATCTACAGCCGTAACACATTCCAGGAATTTAATGCCCTTCTGGTGAAATTCATATAGATTTGCCCCTTGTACACTCCCTCCTTTTCCCGGATTCTCATAGTAAGAAATATAATCCTGCATTGCCGGCAAAAATCCAGGCCCATCTGCCATAAAAAACAAATGATAACGTTTCCAAATAGGATTGTAATACCCCGCAAAAACAGATTCCAGCGCTGACTCTTCCGCCTGAGCCGCCAGATAAGACACTGCCGTATAACGTGCTGACTCCAGGCTTGTACAAATGACCGCAAGGATCGTCACCAAAAGCATGGCAAAAAAGACGCTGATACTTCCTTGCCCTTTTTGATTTTCCATCAGTAAATATCCGAAGCTGCACTGTTGATTTTGGAAAAAATCCCTCTCACCAGAGCTGTAAGCTGTTTTTTAAAAATCAGTACCAGCGAAATCAAAACCACCAGTATCAGAATGATTTCCACCACGCCAACCGCTGTTTCCTCCTGCCAAAAATCTTCGGGTTCCTGTTCGTATTCCATCTTAAAAATTTCTGTCATTGTCACTACTCCCTTTCTATATTTAAAAAGATAAAAATGCAGGTACCATGATAACTGTCAATACCATAAACAACATCATAAACATTGGCAACATTAGCCTTGTCTCTGCCTCTTCACCTAAACGCCTTGCCAGGTTTTTCCGTTCTTCAAAAGCCAATTCCGCCTCTTCCTTTAATCGTACTGCAAGTTTTGTCGTCCCCTGTCGTAAATTTTGCTCCAAAAGCGCCCCAAGCTTCATATAAGTATGTAAACCGCAGCGTCTTCCAAATTCTCCATAAGCCCTACTTTCGTACATACCATTTTTCATTTGCTTCCAGGTAATACTCATTTCTTCATATGCATATCTGGACTTCTTACCTGCCATTTTCCGTTCCTCATATTCTTTTACCATCCTTTCCCACACATTTCTGGCTGTCAACCCGGCCTGCAAAAGTACAGTGAACTTAGAAACCAGTTCCGGATAATCCATCAACATCTCTCTTTCCCTTGCCTTCAGCTTTCCTTTTTCCTGCTGCCGCTCTCTTACAATGAAAAGCAATCCAAGAGCCACGGGAATCCCTAAAATCCAATTCCCAATATTCCCCTCTCCATCTAAAAACCATGTAAGCTTTTCATTCCCATATGTCTCTGGGAGGGGAATTTTCCTTTCATCCCGCTCCTTTTCTTGTTCTTTCAAAAGTTCTGTTTCCAATGCATCCAGCAAAATTTCCTCTTCTGTCTGCTCTGGCGGATAAACGGTTAATTCTATTTCATATTGGCAGCTATATCCTCCGCAGGAAAGCAGCAGCTCATAATACCCCGTTTCTCCCTCCTGGCGCAATTCCCCAGGCTGCTTTTGAAGCTCTCCCCAGTCATTAAATAGTTCCTGCGATTGAGAAATCCACTCTGCTTTGACTAGACCATTCCCCGCTTTCTCCGGCAGCGTCAAATCTGTATCTACGTGTCCCATGCTTTTGTTTTTCCCCAGCATATCCTTACAAATTTCTTCATAAGCCTCCTCAAACCACTGCCCAGCCTCCTCCTGTGTAACGGCCCGCTCCGATACCGCCACCTCCATTGGAAGTCTTTCACCGCCTTCCCGTTCTACCTCCAGTTGATAAATAGCTTCCATCTCCCCATATTCAGGCCTCTCCAGGACAGTTACTGTTTCCGCTCCCTCCTTAACCCACAAAATCACCATACACAAAATACTTCCTGCACAAAAAATCATTCCTGCTTTTCCAATTCTCCGCCCGTCCTGATTCCGTAAAAACTCTTCTGGTTTCTCTGAAGGATATAATTTGCGGCAAAGCCTGACCCGTTCCGATGAAATCAGAGGTTTCCCACAACGTTTTCGGAAATTCCGATACTTATCCACCAGCCAAATACCTGCCTTCCTCAATTTCATCCCTCCTTTCTTTGGCAAAGCATGTTTCTTCATTATGTTCCTTTGCCTTTCCTTCTCTTTTGTTGTACTGGTTATACGTGGATATCGGCAATCTTTTCCGCCAAAGAAATTGCCGCCAGGTATAAGATCAAACAACATGTCATGATACTGCGCCCCAGAAAGCCCTCATACAATATGGAAAAGAAACCTGGAGATGTGAGATCCATATAAAAAAGTAAAAGCGGAGGAACTGCCCTCATAATTTTTTGTTCATACTGCTTTCCCCGCAACATGGTATAAATTTCCTCACGTACTTCCAAGCGTCCGGCTATGGTCTGTACAGTGTCTAAAATCACCCTGCTTAATTCTCCTCCCGTCCTTCTTGCCACTGAAAATACTTCAGAAAAGGTCTGAATATCTGAAATTTTGCAGCTGCCAGCCATTTCAAGCACCGCCTGTTCCAAAGGCATATTCATTTTCGTCCGTACAACCACCTGTTTAAATTCACAGGTGATTTTTTCCTCTTCTCCATAAAGAAATGCCAGTTCTCCCGCTGCATCTTGAAATGCATTTTCAGCAGAGTGTCCCGCTCTCAAAGAAGCAGCCAGAGCCAACAGTCCATCTTTGAATTGTCCGCACAGCTTTTGTTCACGTAAATTCTCTGTTTTTTGCTTTATCTTCCATGCCAGGTAGAAAGCCAGTGGCTGCATGACAAAAAACGCTGCCATGCTCCTGTAAAACAAATAGGCAAATATTCCGACTGCGCCTTCCGCCTTTAAATATGGCATAAACGAAATCTTATCTGTCTGTATTTTTCTCCAAATCCCCTGTTTTTTCGAGGATTTTTGTTTTCCTGTCCCTCTCATAAAGACTGTGTAAACAGTACGTTTCCCTGTTCCTGTCATATCCGAGCACCTCCAAAATCGTCTCCACCCTTCTGTTCCCATCCCGGTTTCTTACTAAATGAACCATAATATCAATGGCAGATGCAATCTGTTCCCGGATAGCGGCAAGTGGTAAATCCCCGCCCATCATTGTCATGGTTTCCAGACGTGACATCATATCCTTTGCCGACCGGCTGTGTCCTGTAGACATGGAGCCGTCATGTCCTGTATTCATGGCTTGAAGCATATCAAGGCAGGCTCCGTCCCTCACTTCTCCAACAATAATCCGATCCGGCCTCATCCGAAGAGCCGTCTTGATTAAATCCCGTATGGTGATTTCCTTTTCTCCCTCTCCCCCGGAGCGCCTTGCCTCCAGACGAACCAGGTTTTCCATTTTCTGCAACTTAAGTTCTGCAGAATCTTCAATCGTTATAATCCGTTCCCCATCGGGAATCCAGGCTGAAAGGGCATTCAAAAATGTGGTTTTCCCACTCCCTGTCCCTCCAGACACAAATATATTTTTCCTATTCCTGACACTCTCTTTTAAAAATTCTGAAGCCTCCTCCGTTAAAGCTCCAAGTTCCAAAAGCCGTTCCAGGGAAAATTCCCTTTTTCCAAATTTCCGTATTGTCACCACCGGTCCATTAATGGCTACTGCCCCCATTACTACATTGACTCTGGAGCCATCTTCCAGCCTTGCATCTACAATGGGGCTGGCCTCATTGACTGTCCGGTTAACCCTGGAAACTATCTGCTGAATCACATCTTCCAGTTTTTCTTTAGAGGAAAACTGTTTTTCACTTTTAAAAATCCTCCCTTTCCGTTCCACAAAGATGCAATCCGGCCCATTAATCATAATTTCTGTCACAGATTCATCTTCCAAAAACTCCTGTATTACATCCAGACGTTTCAAACTGTTAAATAACGCTGTCCGTAAGGAAATCCTCCATTCCAGAGGAATCGGTTCCCTCCTGTTTTCCTTCACGATTTCTTCATCAATCAATTTCAGGATCTGCTCTTCCTCTTCCGTTCCTTCCACTTCCAGACGGACTAAAAGCCGCTTTCTCATATTTTCTTCCCGTTCTGTCCGCATATCCTTTCTCTTCATAAATCAATCCCCGCCTCACCCGAAAAAAATCCGTCTTTTTGAAGAAGTCCCCTTGCCACCGCCCCTGTTTCCTGGAGATATGCCCGCCTGAAACTGTACTGCCTCCCCCCTTCCACATTCCACGGGATATTGCACCGAACGGACCGTTCCAAAAATCCCTCGTATTCCAGCCATTTCAGAAACTGATCAATACGGACTGCATTTTCTTCTGTTTCCCCCTCAGGGACATACAATTTTCTGCACATTCCCAAAAGCTTTTCTTTTTGAAACAGGCTGTTTCCCATATCAATTACCACATACCGGTAATCCCCTGTTTCCGCAAGACATCGAAAAAAATCCGTTTCATATGGTTTTCCCTCTCTGTATAAATCTCCCAGGTCTCCAGCCGGGGCAAGATATTCTGCTTCTCCCCATCTGCATACGGCTGACTGGATCCTGGCCCGTGTAAGTTCTTTTTGGCTGTAATAATAATATAGTTCCGAAACTTCCGCTTCCACCCCCTCCTCCCCTAAGATTTCAGGGAGGCAGGAAAATTCATCCAGTGTAAGAAATAAGGTCCGCTCCCGCTCTGCCAGGAACCGGCTGAGACAAAGTCCCAACGCCGTTTTTCCACAACCGTGAACCGCTGAAGCAATACCGAGAAATACCGTTTCTGAATTTTCTGCGGCCAAACCTCCATTTCCCGTCAGCCTTTCACCTCCAAACTTCAAAAGCATCTTCCATATCTGCTCGGCTGACTGATATTTTTCAATACAGGGAATCCCATATGCCGGTTGCCCAGCCTCTCCATCGGAAAGAATCGCTGTCCATACATTTTCGTAATTTCTGCACAGTCCCCACGCATCGTTTTCTGCCAATACGCAATCCAGCTGACCATTTTCCAAGCACTCCTTAAGAATCTCCTTCTTTGTAAATACCCTGACTTCCAGTCCATCCCCACATCTTCTTCGGATATAGACCGCCAGTTTTCTGGCATATTCTCCTTCTTTTCCATAAATTCCAATACACTTTCTCCCCATTTTTCCTCCATATCCAACATTGATTCCCGTATTAAAAGATTAAAAAAAATACCACATGACATAGCTAGCTAAAAGCGCCGGCGCAAATGGAATGGTCCCTTCCATATCTTTTCCCTTTCTATAGGGAATCCATCTATTACAGGAAATACACTGCCTGAACCAGGCCAGAAAATAAGTCATCCGCTTCAAAAAACTCTGCGTAAAGACCATATAGAACATAGATAAAACACTTCCGAAAAATAAACTGAAAAGAATGCATCCGGCAAATGCCTGAAGCCCCATAACCCCTGCCATAATGCTGCAAAGCTTCACATCTCCCGCCCCAATCATCCGAAGGTTCCAAAGCGGATGCAAAAGTATAAACACTGTCAATGACCGTGCCAGATAGCCAAGGGCGCCGTATATCTGCCAGGCATACTCCGATATTTTTTCTGATGGCAGCAGTATTACATTTTCCATCCCACGAAACAGAAAACTTGCTGTATGAGATACTTCCGTCCCAAGAATCGGAATCTCTCCAAGTCCCGCCAGCAAAAGCCCTGTCAGAAACCAGCTCCACAACCAGATATTCGCTATCCGACGCCATATTAAATCCATCACAGCCGCCGTTAGACATACCACGAGAAACAAATACTCCACTCATGTCCTCCATATAAAACTGAAAATAAAATTGGGGAATTATACCCTGAACACAGGTACATTAGATTTGATAGTTCGATTATGCACGAAAAGAAGTCGTTTGTCAAGGTTTTTTTCTTTTTTCAGAGTTTTTTTACTAAAATAGGTTTTCCTTTCTAAAGTCAAGCCGATATATTACATATACAGATACCATGGATTGGCAAGACCATAAAACATTGGTTTTGAGGGAGGAGGGACTACTCATGAAAATAGCCACAGCAAGTAAACCCTGGGAAAATAAATCTGCTTACCAGATGGCCAAACTGATGACAGAGGACAAGGAAACTGATGCTAAAACAGTAAAACAAGAGGAAAATGCCATCGAAAATTCCGGAAATGAAACAAACGCCGCAACTAAAATAAAAGAAACTGAAAATGCAGATACCGATATTTTTCTTTCTTCCATAAATCAGAAAGAAAATACTTTTACTGGTCTTTTAGGCCTCTCTTCCAGCCAGGGATCTGACACTTCCGGTGGTTTTAATATGAAATCTTCCGCCCCGGAAGACTCCGTTGGCCAACTGGCTGCCATGCTTGCCAGGGCAGAAACAAAATTTGATGTCCAGCAGATATCCGGTAAGGCTATGCGGGCCCTGGTAAATTTAAAAGCTTCGGCTGCCACCGCCAAAGGCGACGATGCAAAAAAGCTGGCCGCACAGATCCGCCGGATGGAAAAGCTGATCAAGCGTATTGAAAAAAAATTAAAGCATCTGGGTAAAGAGGAACAGCTTGAACTTGAGCAAAAGCGCGCTCTTGAAAAAGAAGAGAAACAAAAAGCCGACCTGATTGAGGATGAATTGAAGACCAGGCGGAAAAAACGCCACAGGGATGAAAAAAATTATGCCGCAAAAGAACTGGCAGAAGATCAAAAAGAAGCCTCCAATGAAATGCTTTCTGCAGTGGCTGGTGGTAGTATTGCTGCGCCCCCTACAGATGCCTTTATGGATATAGGCGCAGATATGGCTGCCGCAGATGCTGTTTCTCTGGATGTTACGGTCTGACAGCTCTTACTTCTTTGTCCGCTCTTCCTGTGCGTCGCCCGACAGGACGGAGGCTCCGAGGGTCGGTTTGGACTCCGGTTTTGTGCCGTACAGGCGGTTTCCATGACCATCGGCAAAAGGATAAAATCCTTCTCAGGTTTGGACAGCCTGCAATCCTGCGTTTATGCCCGCAGATCAAGGCTTTTTCGAGATAATCAGCATTTTGTTGTGAAAATATTATTCCATCTATAGGTTATTCTGCATAATTCTCTCCATTTTTTCCCATACTTGGGTTAGAGAGGAGAATTTACCATGAAAAGAACCGATTTGTGGGATGATATCCGCCAGACCAAGGAAACCATTGAAAATGCTTTAAACAACTTTGACCAGGTAACAGATCCTATTCTCATTGATTATTACAGTTATACACTGAAGGCAGCCGGACTCCGTTATCAGTTTCTATTAAGGCAGGCCAAACGCCTGGAACTGCTCACTCCTAAATAAATCATTGCCATCAGAATATATCCATAAAAGACCTGCAAAAGCCGGAAGATATTTTCTTTTTTCATATTCTCCGGCTTTATTGGTTTTGTCAGATAATTCCTGAAAATTTTACACTTCTTTTTTCTGCTTTGCAAACTGTCACATTACGCAAATATCTTGACCGGATTTCCCATAATTGGTAAAATAGAAATAGTATAAAAAAATAGGGAGGTAACGTATGTCTGCCTGGTATGATCGCAGCATTTTTTACCATATGTATCCCCTCGGGATGGTAGGTGCACCAAAAGAAAATCATGAAGAGGCCTCTGCAGATCGTTTTACGGAGCTTGAAGCCTGGATTCCTCATCTGACAGAACTTTCCGTTTCTGCCATTTATATCGGCCCCTTATTTGAATCCACCAAACATGGTTATGACACCAGGGATTTTCATCTGGTGGATCGGCGTCTGGGAACCAATGATGACTTTAAACATTTCGTCTCTTTATGCCACGAATCTGGTATCCGCGTTGTGGTAGACGGAGTCTTTAACCATACCGGAAGGGAATTTTTTGCTTTTCGTGATATTCAGGAGCACAGGGAGGCTTCCCCTTACAAAGATTGGTACAAAGGTATCAATTTCGGTCAGGGAAGTCCTCTTGGCGATTCTTTTTCTTACGAAGCATGGCAGGGCCATATGGAGCTTCCAGCTTTAAACCATTGGAATCCGGCGGTTCGTGAACATTTGTTACATGCTGTTACATTTTGGATAAAAAAATTCGACATTGACGGCATACGCCTGGATTGCGCCAATGTACTGGATTTTGATTTTATGAAAGCTCTCCGCAGTCACTGTGACTCTTTAAAACCGGATTTCTGGCTGATGGGTGAAGTGATACACGGCGACTACAGCCGTTGGGCCAATGATTCCATGCTCCATTCGGTGACAAATTATGAACTCCATAAAGGGCTGTATTCCGGCCACAATGATTATAACTGTTTTGAAATCGCCCATACCATCAGGCGGCAGTCGGAATCAAACGGCGGAATTTACCGGAACATCAATCTATACACCTTTGTGGACAACCATGATGAAAACAGGATCATGAGCAAGCTAAACAACAAACAGCACATTTATACAGTATACACCATGCTCTTTACCTTACCGGGTATTCCATCCATTTATTATGGTTCCGAATGGGGAATTGAAGGAGCCAGAACCTCCACCTGTGACGACATGCTGCGTCCGGCCATTTCTCCAGGGCAATTTAAAGCGCTCCATACAAAACTGACCGACCACATCGGAAATTTGGCAAAGCTTCACAGAGAACATCCAGCCCTTGCCACAGGCACTTATAAAGAGCTTATGCTGACCAACCGCCAGTATGCCTATGCCCGCTCTTTAGAAGACGAGCATATCATCACCGCCGTCAATATCGACACCGCGCCTGCTTCTTGTTCTTTCCGGCTTCCCATGGGAGGAAGCCTTGTAAAAGATCTTTTTACAGATGAAGAAATTTCTCTTTCAGACGGCAGCCTGAACCTTTCTTTGGCGCCTTCTGAAAGCAAAATATTTAAGATTGTGGGGTAACTGTTTTATGGGGAAAACAACGGGGTTTATCACAGAAACAGATTGTTATCTGTTTGGAGAAGGCACACATTATGAAATTTATGAAAAACTTGGCGCCCACCCTACTAAGATAGGGGGAAAGCAGGGGATTTATTTTGCTGTGTGGGCTCCCCATGCTGTCTCAGTGGCCGTAACCGGAGATTTCAATAACTGGTCCTCAGACAGCCATCCGATGAAAGCCATTGGAACTTCTGGCATCTGGGAACTTTTTACCAAAGACGCTGCTCCCGGCTGCCTGTACAAGTACGTCATTACCACATCCACAGGGAAGAGGCTTTACAAAGCAGACCCTTACGCTTCCTGGGCTGAACTTCGTCCAGGTACTGCTTCCCGTATTAGCCCCCTGTCATCTTTTCAATGGAAAGATGACCGTTGGATGGAAAAGCGGAAAAATAATCTGCCCACCCTCGGCCCTCTTTCCATTTATGAAGTCCATTTAGGCTCTTGGAAGCGAAACGGCGAGGAACTCCTGACCTACCGGACTCTGGCAAAAGAACTGGCGGCTTATGTAAAAAATATGGGCTATACCCATGTAGAAATCCTCGGGCTTTTGGAGTACCCTTTCGACGGTTCCTGGGGATATCAGGTCACTGGATACTATGCCCCCACATCCCGTTATGGAAGCCCTGAAGATTTCCGGTATTTTATTGATTACATGCATCGAAAAGGCATAGGCGTGATTCTGGACTGGGTTCCTGCCCATTTTCCCCGCGATGCCCATGGACTGGCAGATTTTGACGGCGGGCCGCTTTATGAATACGCCGACCCTAAAAAAGGAGAGCATCCCGACTGGGGCACAAAAATTTTCAATTATGAAAACCACGAAGTTTCCAACTTCCTGATCGCCAACGCCCTTTACTGGGTGGAACAATTCCATGTGGACGGCCTTCGCGTCGATGCCGTTGCTTCTATGCTTTATCTGGATTATGGCAAGCAGGACGGCCAATGGATTGCCAACAAATATGGCGGCCATGAAAACCTGGAGGCCATTGAGTTTTTTAAACATTTAAACAGCATTATGAAACAGCGCAACCCTGGCAGTATGATTATCGCAGAAGAGTCTACCGCCTGGCCAAAAGTCACGGAACCGCCGGAATATGATGGCCTTGGCTTTACTTTTAAGTGGAATATGGGATGGATGCACGACTTCCTGGAATATATGAAATTGGATCCTTTCTTCCGTAAAGCTAACCACAGTAAAATGACTTTTGGCATGACTTATGCCTGTAGTGAAAACTTCATCCTTGTATTATCCCACGACGAAGTCGTCCATTTAAAATGCTCCATGTTAAACAAAATGCCCGGTTATACCCGGGATAAGTTTGCCAATTTAAAAGTGGGTTATACCTTCATGATGGGACATCCCGGTAAAAAGCTGCTTTTCATGGGCCAGGAGTTCGGTCAGCTGCGCGAATGGAGTGAAGAAAGAGAGCTTGACTGGTTCCTGTTAAAGGAACCACTCCACAAAGATTTACAAAATTATTTCCGCGATCTTCTACATCTGTATAAAAAGTACCCTGCTTTTTACAGCAAGGACTATGACTGGGCTGGATTTGAATGGATTAACTGCGACGACGCCGACCGGAGCATTTTCAGTTTCATAAGAAAAGGCTATTCCAACCGGAATAACCTACTCTTTGTCTGCAACTTCACCCCCATGGAACGTCCCGATTACCGGGTCGGTGTACCTAAAAAAGGCAAATACACTCTCCTTTTAGATAATGAGCATGGCCTTCTGGAAAAAAATGGGCAAAAGGTGTTCACCTCCGTGAAAAAGGAATGTGACGGCAGGGATTATTCCTTTGCTTATCCACTTCCCGCCTACGGCACGGCTGTTTTCAAATATTAGCAGCATCATGAGCATTTACCGCCTGTAATGTGGGCGTTTACGTACGATACATGCAAAGCACTGGGCAAAGTATTTTCACGCTTTAGCGCTTTGCATAGCGTCGTCGCCCCCCCCCTTTTTCAAAACACCTCTTTACATTCCCCGCTCTTTTGCATAATCCTCGAAAAACTTTTTTAAATTAGTAAGCGCCTGAACCAGAAGCTTCGTCTCCTCCGGGTTCATTCCTTCCACAAGTGCCTCTGTCATTTTCTGATGGAACCTGGCATGATGTTTATAAGCCAGCTTACCCTTCGCAGTCAGCATAATATAAACCACCCTGCGATCTTGTTCACTTCGTTCCCGCTTCACATACCCTTTTTTCACCAAGCTGTTCATGGAAATCGTCAGCGTCCCAGTGGTAACACGCAGCTGCTTCGCAATGGCTGACATATTTTTAGGCGTACCCAGGCCAATGGCCTCGATCACATGCATATCATTATTGGTGATATCCTTAAAAGTATCCGTAATGATACTCTTTTCTTCAATATCCATAATATCATTAAATAGTTTCACCAAGATATGGTTAAACGTATCATAACTATCCATAGTACGCCTTCCCTCCCTATAAGGAACGCTTTGCATTGCCGAAACCTTTGTTATCCACCTGTACATACTCTTGCCAATCGGCGGTATGGATATAGATTAACACAATCCCGTCAAAATCACAAGTGTCAGAAAACTTATAGGTTTCCATTCCAAGGGGAATCAATGGTTATTTTCCGCCTTTTCCCAAATGTCCAGCTACCGTTTCCACTCCTTTTCTCATAAATAGCAGGTATGGAACAGATGCCCCCATGATAACAAGCAAAATAATGATCTGCCTGAAGCGGAGAATCACCAGTGAATACAGCCATCGCCCAAGAAAAAGAATATTGGCCGTCAAAAGGGCCGCCATCATAATCCATATGGCAAAACGTTTTTTGTCAAAAGGCTGACAGACCCCGGCCAGCGCCAAAAGCCCCACAAACCCCACAGTAATCCCTGCCATGGTATTCATGACTTCCACCGGATATCCCATTGCTTCACAGACAATGGATACCGCCAGTACAGCCGCCACATTTGTCAGGCCCCCCGGCAGCGCCTTTTTCATAACATTAAAAATAAAACGCCCCTGGAGCATCTCCCTATTGGGTTCAAGAGCCAGCAAAAAAGAAGGTATCCCTATAGTAAAACCTCCTATCATAGTGAGCTGAATGGGAGTTAGGGGATATGTAAGGGGAGCAAACAAAAGCACAACTGTCAGCACAAAAGAAAAAATATTTTTAACCAGAAAAAGAGCCGCCGCCCGTTGGATATTATTGATCACCTGGCGGCCTTCCGCCACTACCGCAGGCATCGCCGAAAAGTCTGAATCCATCAACACCAGATGTGCGGCATGGCACGCTGCATCGCTTCCGGAAGCCATGGCTATGCCACAGTCAGCATCCTTTAATGCCAATACATCATTGACTCCATCCCCGGTCATGGCCACAGTATGCCCTTTTTTTTGC
Source organism: uncultured Lachnotalea sp. (assembly GCA_948470255.1). GTDB lineage: Bacteria > Bacillota > Clostridia > Lachnospirales > Lachnospiraceae > Lientehia. The sequence continues at coordinate 4,391 of CAOKOS010000030.1, read as the reverse complement.
AGCGCTTTTATAAACTGCCTCTTCTGTTCCGGCGTCACACGGCCAAATACCGTGTATCGCTCCACAGCCTGCAGAATATCTTCCTCTGTCTCAATATTTCTGGCATCCACAAACTGCCTGGCTCCTGTAATTCCTGCCCGCTCCGCAATTTTAGCCACTGCCGCAGGATTATCACCTGATATCACCTTTATTTTTACACCCTGCTTTTCAAAAAAACAAAAAGTTTCTACCGCATTTCCCCTGATATTATTGGCAATCACAAGAAAAGCCAGCGGATAAACCAGGCCTGTCAGTGGCTTTCCCTCCTCCAGCTCCCCTTCATATGCCGCTGCCAAAATTACCCGTTCTCCCCGCTTCGCATAATCTGAAACCCATCCTAAAAATTCTGGGTAATCCTCCCCCAAAAGCATCTCTGGCGCTCCCATCACATAAGCGCCCTGCCCCTCAAACACAACGGCGCTCCATTTTGTCTTTGACTGAAAAGGGATTTTTTTTATTGCTTTCCAAGCTGTCCCAGCTGCCGTTTCCGCCCCATCTTTTTTCTCTTTATAGTATCTCCGGATTGCCCTGGCCGTTTCATTGTCAGGTTCCAATTCCCTGTGATACATCTGCAGAAGCTCCGTGATAAAACCACTTCTCTCCGTATCCAGGCAAACCACCTGGGAAACTCTCATATTGGGTTCGGTAATGGTTCCCGTCTTGTCTACACACAGCACGTCTACCCGCGCCAGGGTTTCGATACACCCCATTTCATGAACCACCGTATTTTGCTTTGCCAGCCTCATGACGCTTAAAGCCAATGCCACGCTGGTCAATAAGTATAAACCTTCTGGAATCATTCCCACTAAAGCTGCAATGACCGCCACTGTGGCTTCGGAAATATCAAGCTCCATAATCCAATGTTGTTTCCAAAAAAGAAGCAACCCCATGGGAACCAAAAGTATCGCTATGACATGGAGGATTTTATCCAGCGACCTCATCATCTCCGACTTTTTTCCAACACCTTTTTTTCTGGCTTCCACCATCAGTTTTGAAACATAAGACTCCGCACCCACATGGGTCAGTTTGGCCAGGCAGCGTCCAGACAAAAAGAAACTTCCCGATTTAAGCGCATCCCCCGGCTTTTTGTAAATGGCATCCGCCTCACCGGTAATCAAAGCTTCGCTGACTCTTGCCTCCCCCTCTGCCACAACAGCGTCGGCAGGAATCTGATCCCCTGCTTTAAAAATCACCAGATCGTCCTGTACCAGGCCATCCGATGGGCAAAATACTTCTTCTCCATCCCGAATCACCGTATACCGCGCTGTTGATAAAAGGGAGAGCTTGTCTACTTCCCTTTTAGACCGAAGCTGCTGGACAATGCCAATTACCGCATTCACTATCACCGCAATTAAAAATAACATTTGTTTGTAGCGTCCCACCAATATCAGGCAGAACGCTAAAATAATAAATATAAGATTAAAAAACGTAAAAATATTTTCTACTATAATCTGCCTGACAGACTTGGATGGCGCTTCCACTGGAATATTTTGTAAGCCGGATTTTTTCCTTTTTTCTACCTGTTCACCGGTCAGCCCTTTCACAAACAGATTCCTCCTCTTTTGCTGCTGTTAAAAACCGTCAAACCATATGGCCCAGAATATCCGCAACCCTATCAGCCGACAGTATCTTTAGTATAAAAAATGAAAATCAGCCTGTCAACCCAGGTAATCTCTCCCGTTTGCAATACTTTCATGATTTCTACCTCGCCTCAAAAGCTTCCAAAATTTCCTTTCGCTCAGCATTATACTCATCAAACCAGTCTGCTGCCCTCCCGTCAGCCGGATGAGTATCCATATAAAAAGATAAATCATTCAGCATATAACTGATTTCATTCAGCCGCTCCAGTTTCGCATCATCTTCATGGATATTTTTCATCTTTCTTCTCCTCTCTGCTATACTTTCTGTTTATTAGTATGGCAGTTTGTAAAAAGTTCAATCATCTCTCCAAAGTTTTCCCATTTGTTTCTATTAACACTTCCGTATATGTATTTTCCTTTATACAAAAAGTTTAAGATTTTCCCGATCGAATTTCACATATATCTTTAAGTAGTCTCATTTTGTAATTATTTGTCGATGAATTCCTCTATACTTTTTTATTGTTTTACACTATAATAGTTTTATAGTTCTTAGAATGCAGAAGATTAAACAAAATGGGGGTTAACACTATGGATAAGGGCGCCAGAAATGAAGAAGCCATCCAGAACCGGATCCAGAGACTTGAAATTGAAAATGAACAGCTTTACCAAATTGTCCGACAACTAAACACTACTCTGCAAAAACTCATCGAAATCTATGTACTACCAGAAAAATAACTATCGCTGAAATAAAGTTATTCAAATGGGGATGTCTCTAAAGACAGGTCATTGATTTGTCGGAGGGATATCCCTCATTTTGTAAAAAACGGCTCGTCTTGTGAGAGAAAAATGCCCGTTGGTTTGGCCAATTCTTGTCTGCTTTTTTCTCTTTCATGGATTTTTGTTCTATTTTTTACGAAAGTATATACAAAGGAGGGCTTTTCTGTGAAACAATCCATCCACCTAGCCTTACAGTCTGTGGGCGTATTCCGTCATTACTGTGGATATCAACATTTTATTCTATCTGTGGCCCTGGCGGCCAAAGAACCTCAGCGTTTACAAAATATCCGAAAGGAAATTTATATTCCTGTTGCCGAGATGTGCCATACTGAGGTGACAAATGTAGAAAAAAACATCCGTACAGTGCGGGATGTCATGATGAGAAATGATGGAGCCAGTATGCTGGCAAAGATGACAGATAACCCCTTCTGGAAAAATAAGACCCCTTATCCCAAAGAAATTATTGAAATCTTTGCTGAATATTTTGAAAATGAGGCAAAGGATCTGATTTAACTGCATACTATCATTAAAATCACTTTCAACATCCGGTTTAAAATATAATCCGGTTTAAAGATACTTATCCACCCTATATTCTATACCGTTTCTACAGTCCCAATATAACTGAAAGATCACCTTGCCGTCGACGCTCCTGTAATCCCTTGCCCTTAACATAAACCAGACAGTCAAAGCCTGTAATAATTTCATGATTCCCTTTAGGCTTTCTCTTCTCGGAAATAAGCAGATTTCCCAGCATCACCGTAAATCCCGGCCTCGCGCAGCAGGCCCTTACGCCATAGGCAGCACCAGTGTCTGAGTTAAACTGACTGCCTGCTGCCTTCATAGCCCATGCAAGGTACTTTTCCTGTCCTGGGACAACAGGCTGCCGGCAACTGATATTGACAATGTCTCCCGCCTTAAAAACTCTTTTATCTTTGCCCTTTCATATTGTCCAAAACATTTAAAAACAAATTTCTGACAGCATCTTCTGGATAACGCCCCAGAGCTGCCTTCTGCTCCCGGCGTATCATCCCTCCGGCCATGGTGGCATGGCCTCCGCCGCTTCCTATGCCTTCCAATGCGCTGTGAACCAGGTTTCCCGCATGGACTTTTGGATCTTCAGACCGGACAGAAAGCTTTATGCCATCCTCCCTGTAAGAAGACACCACCGCCACCTCTACTTCGATCAAAGCAAGTATAAAATCCGAAAGGATCGCAATCAATGCATCCGGACAAGGAAAAGGAATACAGGAAAATCCCGTTTTATCATAAAGTTCTATACTTTCAATGGCCGCTCCATACGCTTTCAAATCATCGAATTCCATATTATTTCTTTCCAGCCGCGCCAGTTTCTCCTGGTCACAGTGGGAAAATAGAAATTCAAACATTTTAATATCCGAATCTGTCACTCCCCGCGTAAACTGCAGTGTATCCATTTTCAGCCCGTAAAGCAGAGCTGCCGCTGTGTCTTTATCCGGGGTGTATCCCTGCGCGGCATAATACTCGGCAATCAATGTGGAACAAGCCCCTGTGATACGGATATTCTGATATTGATACTCCATGGGGACAAAAGTAGGATGGTGGTCAATACAGGCCACCTCTTCTCCTTTAAAATCCGTCACATTCCCACTGTTTTTCTGGGTATCCACACAAATAATATAGTCCTTTTCCTTCATGTCCGCGGCCAGGCTTGCATAAGTTGACATCTGGATATGGAACATGTCCAGCATTTTAGACGCACTCAGCTTATCAATCCTGCCATCATAACAGAGCTTTGAGGGTACGCCATAAACAGAAAGCAGCTTTTGCAGCCCATAGGCAGAAGCGATTGCGTCCGGATCAGGAAAGTTATGTGTCTGGATATAGACATTATGCCCCCTGCAAAGCTCCACAAGCTCCATAAAATCATTCATATCATACTCCTCCTTAAACCCTGTTTCTGAGTTTATATATGCCCGGCGCCCCTGGCTGCCTCTGCGTATCGTTCAAATGCAGAGG